>NZ_CM002285.1:1507478-1549788 GCF_000497445.1 Streptomyces roseochromogenus subsp. oscitans DS 12.976
CGGGTTCGCCGAACCAGCCGCGCAGTTCGGCGGCGAACGCGGCGGGGTCCTCCGGCGGGACGAGGATGCCGGGCACCCCGCCGTCGGGGGCGCGCCCCACCGCCTCCGGCACTCCGCCCACGTCGGTGGCGAGGACCGGGATGCCGCGGGCCAGGGCCTCGGTGACCGCCATGCCGTAGGTCTCGGCGTAGGAGGTGAGGACCATCAGGTCGGCGGCGGCATACGTGGCATCGAGTTCCGCCCCGGAGCGCGGGCCGGTCAGGTGCAGCCGGTCGGCGAGGCCGTGCCGGCCGATGAGGGTGCGCAGCCGGCGGACGTAGCCGGGGTCGTGGCCGAGTCCGCCGACCAGCTCGCAGGTCCACGGCAGCTCCCGGACCGCCGCGAGCGCCTCCACGAGCCGGTGCTGGCCCTTGCGCGGGGTGACGGCGGCCACGCACACCAGCCGGGAGACACCGTCGGTGCCGGGCGCGAGCGGCGCGATGTCGGCACCGGGCGCGGCGACATGCACCCGTTCGGGGGCCAGTCCGTGGTGAGAGACGAGCCGGCGCACCGCCCAGTCGCTGGTCGCGACGACGGCGGGCACGGCGCGCAGTACGGCCCGTTCGCGGGCGTCGAGGTCGGCGGCGACGGCCGGGGCGAGGCCGGTCTCGTCGCCGAGCGGCAGATGGACCAGTACCGCGAGGCGCAGCCGGTCGGCCTCCGAGGCGATGATCTCCGGGATCCCGCAGGCCACGATCCCGTCCAGCAGGACGACCGCGTCGTCCGGCAGGTCCCTCAGGGTGCGGGCCAGCTGGGCGCGGGCGGCCCGGTCGGGGCGCGGCCAACTGCCGGGCACGGTGTGCCGGGTGACCTGCCAGCCGAAGCCGGGCAGGTCCAGGCAGACCCGGCGGTCATAGGCGTTGCCGCCGCTGGGCGCGGCCGGGTCGTCGACACCGCCCGGCAGGACGAAGTGCACGGTGCGCAGGGACATGGGGATGATTCCGGCCTTCTCGACGGCGACGGGCTGCGCCGGGACGTAGGACAGCCGTGCCCGCTCCCTGGTCGCCCCGGTCACAGGCCACGCTCGTAACTCGCCCAGGCGATGTGGGACTCGTGCAGGGTGACCGTGAGGCCCGCGAGGCCCTTCGCGCCCTCGCCGAGGGCGCCCTTGTGGATGCGTTCGGCGAGCCGGTCGGCGATGACCTTGGCGAGGAATTCGGTGGAGGTGTTGACGCCGGCGAACTCGGGTTCGTCATCGAGGTTGCGGTAGTTCAGCTCGGCAGTGATGAGGCGCAGTTCCTGCGTGGCCAGGCCGATGTCGACCACGATGTTGTCCTCGTCCAGCTGCTCGCGGCGGAAGGTGGCGTCCACCAGGAACGTGGCGCCGTGCAGTCGCTGCGCGGGCCCGAACACCTCGCCGCGGAAGCTGTGGGCGATCATGATGTGATCGCGGACGGTGATGCTGAACAACGGACGACCCTCCAGGTACGACGCGTCTGGTCCCCCTGTTCCTTACCCGTGTTCCTTACCCGGCGGGGGATGCCGTGTAGTACGGCTCTTCGCTTTCCCGCGTTCAGTCCTCTCTCACTCTTTTCTCAGGTCAGGCCCGTCTCGGCGTACCGGATCCGGTGGCACAGGGCGGGAATCTCTCCGGAGGCGAGCTTCGGCATGATGTCCGGGAGTTGCTCGAAAGCGCTCTCGCCGGTGATGAGAGCGTCCAGGGCCGGGGCGGCGAGCAGGTCGAGGGCGAGCGCCATCCGGTCGGCGTAGTCGCGGCCGGCGCGGGCGGCCGGGGAGACGGTGCCGACCTGGCTGCTGCGCAGGGTGAGCCGACGGGAGTGGAAGGCCTCGCCGAGCGGCAGGGCGACACGCCGGTCGCCGTACCAGCTCAGTTCCACGACGGTGCCCTCGGGCGCGAGGAGCCGCAGGGCACCGGTGAGGCCGGCTTCGGTGGCGCTGGCGTGGACGACCAGGTCGCAGTCGCCGAGGGCGCCGTCGGGCGTCGCGAAGTCCACGCCGAGCGCCTCGGCGGTCTTGGCGCGGGCCGGGTCGGCGTCGACGAGCTGGAGTCGTACGCCGGGGAAGCGGGCGAGCAGCGCGGCCACGGAGCAGCCGACCATGCCGCCGCCGACGACCGCGATCCGGTCGCCGATCAGCGGCGCCGCGTCCCACAGGGCGTTCACGGCGGTCTCCACGGTGCCGGCGAGCACGGCCCGCGCGGCGGGCACCCGGTCGGGCACGACGGTCACGGCGGTCACCGGAACGACGTAACGGCTCTGATGCGGATACAGGCAGAAGACGGTACGCCCGACCAGCTCAGCCGGGCCCTCCTCCACCGTGCCGACGCTGAGGTAGCCGTACTTCACCGGGCCCGGGAAGTCGCCCTCCTGGAACGGCGCCCGCATCACGGCGTGTTGGCTCTCCGGGACCCCGCCGCGGAAGACGAGCGTCTCCGTGCCGCGGCTCACCCCGGAGTACAGGGCGCGCACCAGGACCTCGCCCTCGGCGGGCTCCGTGAGGGTGATGTCGCGCAGCTCGCCGCGGCCGGGTGAGCGCAGCCAGAACGCGCGGGCCGAGCGGTTCATCGGCATCCTCCTGAACAGTAGGCGAGTTGTTCACGTACCGAGAAGTGCACAGGCCGCGCACAGTACGCGGCATGATCGACTCTGTCACTCGGCCGGAGGGTGTGCGGTGGCCCTGAACAACACATATGACGCGAGGCCCCAGCAGGAGACCGCTGTGGGAGCGGGCCTACAGGTCCTGCTGCTCGCGTTGCTCGGCACGGCGATAGGCATGGGGCCGGCCGGCTGGCTGACGGGGCTCGCGTTCGCGCTCGCCACCTGGGCGGTGCTGGCCCGCGCCCTGCACCGCTCCTGCCTGCGCTCCTTCGGCCCCGCGAACCGGGTCACGCTCGGCCGGGCGGCCCTGGTGGGCGGGGTGACCGCGCTGGTCGCGGACTCCTTCGAGAGCGCGCCGCCGGTGACCGTGCTGGTCGGCCTGACCGCGACAGCCCTGCTCCTGGACGGCGTCGACGGCAAGGTGGCCCGCCGCACCGGTACGTCGACCGCGCTCGGCGCCCGCTTCGACATGGAGGTCGACGCGTTTCTGATCCTGGTGCTGAGCGTGTACGTGGCCACGCAGCTCGGCCCGTGGGTGCTGCTGATCGGCGGGATGCGGTACGCCTTCGTCGCCGCGGCCCGCCTGGCCCCCTGGCTGAACGCCCCGCTGCCGCCGTCCTTCGCCCGTAAGACCGTAGCGGCGGTCCAGGGCATCGCCCTGCTCCTGGCGGGCGCCGAGCTGCTCCCCCATCTGGCCAGTCTGGCGATCGTGCTGGTGGCTCTGGGTTCGCTGCTGTGGTCCTTCGGCCGGGATGTGCTGTGGCTGTGGCGTATGTCCCGGGTGGCGGTCGGGGTGCCGGCCGAGCCTCAAATACTGGAGCTGGCGGCGCGCTGAGCCGAGGCCATGCGGGAGCAGGGCGACGGGCCCGGACCGGGTTGCCGGTCCGGGCCCGTCGCTTCGGCGGTTACGACCGTTCGGCCCGGCTCCGTACGATCGCGAACGCGGCCGCCGCGAGGCCGAGGACGCCGACGACCAGGCCGGCGATGCCGAGCCCACGGGCGGTGGAGTCGCCGGCGGTCTTGGCGGTGGCGGAGGCGGTCTTGACGGGCGCGGCGCCGGCGTCACCGGCCGCACCGGCCGTCAGTTTCAGCACCGGTGCCGGGTTCTCCGGCTCGTCGCCGCCGGTCGGCTCCTCGATCCAGCGTGCGACCTTGCCGTCGGAGTAGGTCTGCAGCGTCTTGAAGACCAACTGGCCGGTGTCTCCCGGAAGTTGACCGAAGGCGACGTCGAAGTCCTCGTACTGTCCGGCGCCGATCCTGCCTCCGCTGAAGGTGATCTCGGAGGCCGCCTCGGTGATGGTGCCGTCGTCGGTCTTGACCGGTGTCTTGAGCTTGGTGGTGGTGACCTTGGCGGTCCAGCCGTCCTGCGGGTGGACGAGCACGCCGAGGACGGGGTGGTCGGTGGGCAGGAAGACCTGCACCTTGGTGGTGGAGGCGCTGTCCTCCTCGTTGGGGACCCGGAAGGTCAGCACGCCGTCGGTGGCTCCCTTGGCGTAGCTGTCGGGGTGGACGGTGACATGCGCGCAGGCGGCGCCGGCGGCGAGAAGGACGGCGGCGCCGGCGGTGAGGGTGACGGTCGCGGCGCGGCGCAGGGTCGTGCGTGGTGCGGACATG
This sequence comes from Streptomyces roseochromogenus subsp. oscitans DS 12.976, assembly GCF_000497445.1. Taxonomy (NCBI): domain Bacteria; kingdom Bacillati; phylum Actinomycetota; class Actinomycetes; order Kitasatosporales; family Streptomycetaceae; genus Streptomyces; species Streptomyces roseochromogenus. The sequence goes on from NZ_CM002285.1 coordinate 1,511,690, forward strand.
GGTGAGTCGGTCTCCGTACGAGTGACGTGTGAGGAAAAGGGTCAGAGCGAGTACGGGACCGGGACCGGGGGTCCGCGCCGGCTGACCGCGTGCCGCAGCGGGGTCCGGCGGGGCGGTTCGGGCTCGGCCGGGACGCGCGGGGCGTGCGGGGCGGGGGCGGGCAGCGGGGCGTTCCGCCACCAGGCGGCAAGGCCGGGAACGAGCGTGACGGTACGGCGCAGCAGCGACCACAGCGCGGCCTCGCCCCGCCGCAGCCACCAGGAGGCGACCAGTGCGGCGAGGAGGTGGGCGGCGGTGGCGTGGGCCGTGCTGTGCGGGTGGGCCGTGGCGTGGGCGTGCACCGCGGCCATGGAGTGAGCCATGGAGTGGGCCATGGAGTGGCCCGGCATGGCCGCCGTGGGCGTGGCGCGGTGGGCGGCGTCGAAGCCGACGTGCAGCGCGGCCTGGGTGAGCAGCATGGCCGCGCCGATCCCGGCGAGCGACCGCTCTCGCTTGCCGAGGCTCCAGCCGAGCGCGAAGACGCCCAGGAACCCGGCCGCGTCGGCCCGCAACGGCGGCATGTCACCCATGGCAAGCCCGTGACCGGCGGCGGCGAGCAGCACGCACACCGCGGCGAACACCATGGCTCGCACACCTCTCACCGCCGGGCACGCACTCATGGTGAGGGATCCTGCCACGTCCGTTTGATACGTGGGACGGGGATGCCGTGTTCAGCCGCCGGGGCGGCGGGTGGGGCCACTTCCGTTGCCGGGTGCCGGTCCGTCGTGGCCGGTCGCGCAGTTCCCCGCGCCCCTGGGGATCTGCGGCGCCGCTGACCGCACAGTGCCGCCCCGCCCACCGCGCCTCAGCCGGTACCGGTGCCGGGCCGTGAGCGCCGTACCCCGCCCGCCACCGTCACCGCGAGCGCGCCCAGAACGGCGAGTACCGCGGCCGGTGCGAGGACCGTCCACGGCGCCCGCTCGGCGTACGGCTGGTTCTCGGCCAGGAGGTGGCCCCATTCGGGTGACGGTGGCTGGGCGCCGAGCCCGAGGAAGCCGAGGGAGGCGAGGGCGAGCGCGGTGCCGGGGAGCCGGAGCAGCGCGTGCCGGGTGACGGGCGGCACGACGGCGGGCAGGAGTTCGTGGCGCAGGAGATACCAGCGCCCCGCCCCCAGCGCACGCGTGGCGGTGAGGTGGAGGGCGGCGCGCTCCTGCCGTAGCAGGGCGGACGTGTGGGCGGCCAGCGGGGCCCAGGCCACAGCGGCGACGGCGAGCGCGGGTGTGGCCGGGCCGCCGCCCGCGACGGCGGTCACGAGGAGCGCGGCGAGCACCGGCGGCACGGCGTTCACGGTGTCGACGAGCGGCCCGGACAGCCGGGGCAGCAGCCCGAGCAGCAGCCCGGCCAGCAGCGTGCCCGCGCTGATGGCGAGGGCGAGCAGCAGCGTGTCGAGGGCGCCGTGGGCGATACGCGCGAGCAGGTCGCGGCCGAGCGCGTCGGTGCCCAACGGGCGCTCCCAGGACGGGGGTTGGAGGCGCGCCCGGGTGTCCACGGCGAGCGGGTCGCGGGGCAGCCCGGCGGCGAGGACGGCCAGCAGGGCTGCGGCGAGCGCGAGCGGCGTCGTACGCCTGACGGGCACGGCGGGCCTGGGCAGGGCGGGGACGGCGCCGTCCCTCAGCGCGGGGCCGATGAGCAGGTGTACACCGAGCCGGGCGGCGCCCGCGGCGAGGGCCGCGAGGAGCACCAGGGCGAGGGTGCCGGCCTGGAGCACGGGCAGGTCCTGGGCGAGGGCGGCCTGCAGGGTGGTACTGCCGAGGCCGGGGATGTCGAAGATCTGCTCGACGGCGACGGCGCCACCGGTCATGCCGACGACGAACAGCGCGGTGCTGGGCAGCAGTCCGGGCAGACAGCGCCGTACCGCCTGCCGGGCGATGGCCCGCGCGCGCAGCCCGCGCGCCGCGGCCGCCCGCACCCAGGGTTCGGCGAAGGCGCCGGGCAGCTGGTCGTCGAGGAGCCGGCCGAGGACGGCGCCGGCGGGCAGGCCGAGGGCGAGGGCGGGCAGCAGGGTGTACTGCGGCCCGTACCATCCGAGGGCGGGCAGCCAGCCGAGCTGTACGCCGACGACGGTGGCCAGCACGGACGCGGTGAGGAACTCCGGCAGTGCGGCGAGCACGGCGGAGCCGGTACCGCCGGGCCGGGTGCGCCCGCCCCGGTACAGGGTCGGCGCGCACACCACGGCGGCGGTGCAGCCGGCGACGAGAAACGCCACCGCCATGAGCAGCAGGGAGGCACCGAGCGCCTGGAGCACCGTCGGCCCGGCCTCGGCGCCGGAGATCCAGGACCGCCCAGCGTCACCGCGCGGCAGTCCGCCGAGCCAGCGGCCGAGCAGAGCCAATGGCCCGTCATCGAGCCGGAGTTGGCTGCGGACGGCGGCGAGGACCTCGGGGTCGGGGTCCCGGTCCTGGGCGCGGGCCTTGAGGACGGTGAGCGCGGGATCGGTGTGCGCGAGCCAGGGCAGCAGCCCGATCCCACACACCAGGGCACCGGCGAGGGAGCCTCGCCACAGCAGGGTGCGCATCGCTCAGCGCCGGGTGCCGGTGCCGACGAGGGCGCGCTCGTACGGGTCTAGGAGCACCCCCTTGACCGCGCTGCCGACACCGGTGATGACGCGCTGGTGGACCAGCGGTACGACGGTGTCGGTGCCGAGGATCGCCGCCTCGGCACGCAGCGCCGCGGTCCGCCGTTCGGCGGGGTCGGCGGTGCGCTCGGCGGCGGCCACGGCCCGGTCGACGGCGCGGTCGCACAGCAGGGCCAGGTTGTAGCCGCCGTCGCAGGTGTAGTCGCTGGCGAGGACGGCGACCGGGTCGCCGGTGTCGACCAGGCTGTTGCGGGCGAGCACGAAGGCGTCGAACTTCCCGGCGAGCGCGTCGCCCTCCAGCCGGGAGTACTCGCGTACGACGAGCTTCACACGAAAGCCGGCTTTCTCCAGCTGCTGCTTCAGCACCTGGGCGACTTCGGGGAGTTCGGGCCGGTTGTCGTAGGTGGCCAGGGTGACGGCGGTCCCGCCGGCCGGCTTGGCGGACGCTCTGCCCTCGGGCCGGCGGTGCCTGCCCTCGGCCCAGGTGACGGCGGGCCCGTAGATCCCGGCTCCGCGATCCGCGTGCCCCTCGTACACGCCCCGGGCGAGGCCGGAGGTGTCGACGGCGGCACGGGCGGCGGCTCGCAGTCCGGCGTCCCGGAACGGCCCGGAGCGGGAGTTGAGCAGCAGACTGGTCGTCCGCGCGGTGGCGGTCTCGCGGCGCGTGTCCGCGTCGAGCGTGGCGGCCTGGGCGACGGGCACGGCCTCGGCGATGTCGACGTCGCCGCTGCGCAGGGCGTTGGTGCGGGCGGTGCCGTCGGCGACGAAGCGGACGTCGATACCGGCGGCCCGGGCGCGGCCGCCCCAGTAGCCGTCGTACCGTTCGAGGGTCGCGGACGAGGCGCCGTTCACCTTCTTCAGTACGAAGGGTCCGGTGCCGCTGCCGGCGGGGTCGACGGCGCCCCGGTGGGCGTACGCCTGGGCCGACAGCACGGCGAGGCCGGGGCTGGACAGCCTCAGCGGCAGGATGGGGTCGGACCGCCGGGTCGTGATGCGCACCCGGTGCCGGTCGACGGCCCGGGCGGTGAGCGTGCTGCCGGACACGGCGGCCGGGGCGGGCTTGGCCCGGGCGGCCTGCGCGAGCGAGTACGCGACGGCCTGCGCGGTGACGTCGGTCCCGTCGTGGAAGGTGGCCTCGCGCAGCGTGAACAGCCAGCTGCGGGCGCCTTCCTGCCGCCACGAGGAGGCGAGGGCGGGCGCGGCGGCGCCGTTGCCGTCGAGAGCGGTCAGCGACTCGGTGATGCCGAGCCGGCTGAGGATGGTGCCGTCGGCGCCGTACGGGGAGAGCCGCTCGGCGGGCGGAAAGGCGAGCGCGACCCGCAACCGGGACCCGCCACCGCCCCGCGCGTCACCACCGGAGCTGAAACAGCCGGCCAGCAACGGCGCGACCGCGAGCGCGGCGAGCACACGGGAACGACGAAGAACACGCGAAACAGCGAAGGCACGCACCCTTATCGCCCCACCGGAAGCTCGAAGTGCACGAGACTCTGCGGCCGTTCGGCGTCCGTACGCTCGTCCTGCACGACTGTCCCGAGCGACCGCCAGAACTCCTCGGCGCCGGGCACGGCCGGATCGGTGTGCAGATAGACGGCCCGGTACCCGCCGTCGGCCACGGCGAACTCCACGAGCCGCTCGACCAGTTCCCGCCCGATCCCCCGCCGCCGGTGCCCGGGCCGCACATACACCCGGCGCAACTGCGCGGTCTCCCCCGACGGATACCGCTCGGCCAGCCACCGCGGATGGGGCGGACACCCAGGCCCCCGCGCATCGAGCGCCCCGGTCCCGACGACCTCTCCACCCCCGTCCACAGCGACGAGCAGCGTGTGCCGCTCGGGCACGAGATAGGCCCCGCCGGGATCCACGATGTCCGCGTGCCACCGGGGCACATATCCGGTGCGGAAATCCCGGTAAACGGTATCGAGCATGACGGACCGGGCGCCGTCCAGGTCGGTGGGGGTTGCTGGCCTGATGCTTATGTAGTGCACTTGCGCATCATATGCATTAAGTCAGGAGGCGCACTCGACTCGGTGCCTCGGTCCCCTTCCGTGCGTAGAGCCACCAGGTGATCACGATCACGCCGATGATCGAGGCCGCCATGCCGGCGAAGGAGAGGAGCCGTCGCCGTCGAAGGCGGGGCCGGGCGTGGCGCCGGCGTTCTCGCTGCCGGAGGCGGTGACGCCGGCCGGGTTCACCGCGCAGGCGGCGTCCGCGCGGTCGGTGTCCCAGGGGACGGCGGCCGTATCCCCGCACCCTGCTCGCCACCCGATGATCAACGTCAGTTTGTGCCACCGAAGATTGATCATTCGGCGTACAGGTAGGCAGCGGACGCGGTGGGGGCACTGGTCGGTGCGTTTGAACAGGCTGCCCTGACAGCCTTTGACCTGGCCTTTTCCGTGAACGGCACGCTCGTACGCCGATCGCTGGGGGCGAGTTGGGATACGCAGTTCGAGGCTGTGGATCCGGGCCCCAGGCCGCCTGAGCCTCCCGCGCCCACGCGCTGGGCATATCCCGGAGGCGGGGGCCGGGGCGACGGCGGACTGAGGGCTGCGGCCCGGGGCGCAGGTCGCGGTCGACGAGGTTACGAACCCTCCGTGAACGTGGCGGCGTGGTCGGCGGCCCACTGGCGAAACGTTCGCGGTGCCGTCCCGAGGATATCGGCCACCGCAGTGGTGACGTACGCGGGCTGTCCGACCGCGGCGCTCCACGCAGCGAGCAGCATGTCGACGACCGAACTGGGCACCGTGCCCTCCGACAGGCTCCGGAACTCCTCCGGCGTCATCTCCTCGAATGCGATCCGGCGCCCCAAGGCATGACCGATGAGGCCCACCTGTGCGGCCTGGGTCAGCGACTCGGGGCCCGTAAGGACGTAGTCGCCTCCGGCGTATCCGTCCTGATAGAGCGTCCGCGCCGCGACGGCTGCGACGTCGCGGTCGTCGACCGGTGCCGTCTCGGCGGCGCCGTAAGGCCACCGGACGACCTCGCCGGCCCTGATCGCGGGCGCCCACCAGGCCAGCGAGTTCGACGCGAGCATCCCCGGCCGGATGATCGTCGACTCGAGTCCGGCGGCCGCGATGAGCCGCTCGATGTCGGCGTGCAGCACCGCCATGGGATTGGGCTGCTGGAAGAAGGGGTGCGGCGTCTGGTGCGGGGAGGAGAGGAAGACGACCCGCCGCACGTGGGCTGCAAGCCGCTCGACGACTGCCGCGGCGGTCTGAGGCGGTGCGGTCCAGACGAGGAAGACCGCACCGGCGCCAATCAATGCCGGGTCGAGCGACTCGGGCATGGTGAGGTCGCCGGTGAAGACCTCGACCTTCGCCGGCAGCGTCGCCGCTGCCTCGGAGCGATGAGTGAGGGCGCGGACCGGCACGCCCGCGTCGAGGAGTTGGTCGATGACGACGCGGCCGACCCGGCCCGTCGCCCCGGTTACGAGCACGGGAGGAATGTCTGTCCGGTTCATGCCGCCCATGAAAACGTTACTAGGTTAAAAAAGCAACCTGGTCATGAATGTTACCGTGGTCAGATGAACGAGCCGACGGGACTGCGGGCCCGCAAGAAGGCGCGGACGCGCGACGCCATCGCCGGCGCAGCCATCTCGCTGTTCCTGGAGCGCGGCTTCGACCGCGTCTCGGTCAACGACATCGCTGCGGCAGCCGAGATCTCAAAGCCGACCCTCTTCCGGTACTTCCCCACCAAGGAAGACCTGGTGCTGCACCGATTTGCGGACCACCAGGGCGAAGCGGCACGCGTCGTACGTGACCGCAGTTCCGGCACCAAGCCGGTGACGGCGCTGCACCGGCACTTCCGGGCCGGCCTCGATCGGTACGACCCCGTCACCGGCCTCAATGATCATCCCGAGGTGATGGCGTTCCATCGGCTGGTGTTCAGCACACCGAGCCTGGCGGCACGGCTCACGCAGTACCAGCTTGAGGACGAGGAGGCATTGGCGGACGCCCTCGGCGAAGGCATCCAGGCACGCCTGCGAGCCGCACAAGTACTCGCGGTCCAACGGGTGCTCGCCCGGACCAACTGGCAGAAGATCGCCGACGGTCGAACCGCCCACGACGTCCACCCCGAGGCCGTAGCCGACGCCGATCAGGCGTTCAGCCAACTGCGGTGACAGGCGACGCTCCTGGCCGAAGAAGGTGACGCGGGCTCCCTTCCCGTGCCCACCAGTTGTCCGGGCCCGGCTCAGGCGGCCCGGCGCGTCTGGCCGCGGTGGCCGCGGACGAGGTCCGCGTACCGGTTTCCGCTGCCCTTGATCGTGCGCACCTGGGTGCGGTAGTCGACGTGGACCAGGCCGAAGCGCTTGTCGTAGCCGTACGCCCACTCGAAGTTGTCCAGCAGGGACCAGGCGAAGTAGCCGGCCAGCGGGGCTCCCCTGCGGGCGGCCGAGGCGCAGGCGGCGAGATGGGTCTCCAGGTAGTCCTGGCGCTCGGGGTCGTCGATGCTGCCGTCGGGGCGGACCACGTCGGGGAAGGCGGAGCCGTTCTCGGTGACGTAGATCTTCCGGGCGCCGTACTCCTCGGTGAGCCGCAGCAGCAGGGTCTCGATGCCGCTCGCGTCGATCTCCCAGTCCATGCCGGTGCGCGGTACGCCGTCACGGCGCACCGCGCGGACATACGGCGCCGGGCCGTCGGGGGCGTCGGCGACATGGGCCGGGAAGTAGTAGTTCAGGCCGAGCCAGTCCAGTGGCGTTGCGATCGTCTCCAGGTCGCCCGCCTTCAAAGGCAGTTCGATGCCGTAGGTGTCGATCATGTCGGCCGGGAAGCCGCGGCCGTGGACCGGGTCGAGCCACCAGCGGTTGACATGGCCGTCGTGGCGTCGGGCGGCCGCTATGTCCTCGGGGCGGCCGGTGGCCGCGTCCACGGTGGAGAGGTTGTTCACGATGCCGGCCTGGGCACCGGGCGCCGCGGCGCGGATCGCCTGGGTGGCGAGGCCGTGGCCCAGCAGCAGATGGACGGATGCGCGAACGGCGGCGGTGAGATCCGTCCAGCCCGGGGCCATCTTGCCCTCCAAGTGGCCGATCCAGGCCGAGCAGCTCGGCTCGTTGAGGGTCGCCCAGAGCTTCACGCGGTCGCCGAGGCGGGCGGCGGCCGCCGAGGCGTACTCGGCGAGCGCGAAGGCGGTGTCCCGCTCGGGCCAGCCGCCGCGGTCCTGGAGCATCTGCGGCAGGTCCCAGTGGTAGAGGGTGACGGAAGGGGTGATGCCCGCCTCCAGCAGGTCGTCCACCAACTCGTCGTAGAAGGCGAGGCCCTTGGGGTTCACCGGACCCGTGCCGCCGGGGACCACGCGGGGCCAGGCCACGGACAGCCGGTAGGCGTTGACACCGAGCTGCCGCATCAGGCCGATGTCCTCGCGCCAGCGGTGGTAGTGGTCGCAGGCGACGTCGCCGGTGTCGCCGTTCGCGATCTTCCCCGGGGTGTGCGAGAAGGTGTCCCAGATCGAGGGCGTACGGCCGTCCTCGGCGACGGCCCCCTCGATCTGGTACGCCGCGGTGGCCGTGCCCCACAGGAAGTCGTGCGGGAGTGCGGCGAGGTCGATGCGTTCGGACACGGAAGTCCCTTCGGGATACGGGGTGTTGGTCGCTCGGGTCACTTGACGGCGCCCGCCGTCAGACCGGCGACGAGATAGCGCTGCAGGAGGAGGAATCCGGCGACCACGGGCACGCTGACGACCAGCGAGGCGGCCATGATCTGGTTCCAGTAGACGTCGTTGAGGGTGGAGTAGCCCTGGAGGCCGACGGCGAGGGTGCGGGTGGTGTCGTTGGTCATGACGGACGCGAACAGCACCTCGCCCCACGCGGTCATGAAGGCGTAGACGGCGACCGCGACGATGCCGGGGATCGCGGCCGGTACGACGATCCGGAGCAGCGCGCCCAGCGGGCCGCAGCCGTCCACCAGCGCCGCCTCGTCCAGGTCGCGCGGCACCGAGTCGAAGTACCCGATCAGCATCCAGATGGAGAAGGGGAGCGAGAAAGTCAGATACGTCAGGATCAGCCCGCCGCGGGAGCCGAACAGGGCGATGCCGGTGGCGTTGCCGAGGTTGACGTAGATCAGGAACAGCGGGAGGAGGAAGAGGATGCCGGGGAACATCTGCGTCGACAGGACCGTCACCGTGAAGACTCGCTTGCCGCGGAAGTCGTAGCGGCTGACGGCGTACGCGGCGAACACCGCGATCACCACCGAGGAGATCGTCGCCGCGCCCGCCACGATCAGCGAGTTCATGAAGTACGTCGCGAGCGGGACCGTCGACCAGATGTCGATGTACGGCCGGATGGTCAGACCGCTCGGCAGCCAGCGGAACTTGCCGGTGACGTCCGCGAGCGGTTTCAGCGAGCTGGAGACCATCACGTACACCGGGATCAGCACGAACCCGGTGAGCAGGGTGAGGAAGATCCGCCGGGACCACAGGAACGAACGCGGCGGCGCCATGGGCGAGTTGCTGGCCGCGAGGGCGAGGGGTGGGCTAGACATCGGCGGAAGCCCTCCGTCCGCGTGAGGTGAACAGCAGATACAGGCCCGTGACGACGAGCAGGAAGAGCAGCAGCAGGACGGACATGGCGGAGCCGGTGCCGAAGTTCCAGGTGACGAAGGAAGCCTGGTAGATGTGGACCGAGATGAGATCGGCGGCCTCGGGGGCGGATTTGCCGAACAGCACGTACGGCGTGTTGAAGTCGTTGAACGTCCACAGGAAGAGGACCAGGATCAGCACCTGGTTGACCGGGCGCAGGGACGGCAGGGTGATGCGGCGGATCTGCTGCCACATCCCGGCGCCGTCCAGCGCGGCCGCCTCGTACAGCTCCTTGGGGATGTTCTGCAGTCCGGCCATCACGATGAGAAAGGCGAACGGCCAGCCCTTCCACACGGACACGGTCAGCAGGGCGTAGAAGCTGTTGTCGCCGATGAGCCAGAAGGAGGGCTTGCCGGTGAGGTGGAGCTGGTCGTGCAGGACGTGGTTCACCAGGCCGTTGTCGTGCTGGAACATGAACACCCAGGTGACGACGGCCGCGTAGACGGGCAGCGCGTACGGCACCAGGAACAGGGCTCTGAGCAGGCCGCGGCCGCGGAAGGTGTCCTGCATGAAGATCGCGGCGGCGGTGCCGATCAGCCAGCACAGGCCGACCGACAGCAGAGTGAAGGCGACGGTGACGAAGAACGAGTGCAGCAGCGCGTTCCCGACGGGCGCGTCGAAGTCCACCGACACCTTGTAGTTGCCGAGGCCGGACCAGGGGGCGGTGCTCCAGTCGCGGATGTAGAACTGGGTGAGTTCCTTGAAGCTCATCACGATGCCGATGGCCATCGGCACCAGGTGGACGAGGAGTTCCAGCAGCAGGGCGGGCAGGAGCAGCAGATACGGCAGGGAGACGCGGCGCAGCCGCCCGGTGCGGCGGTGGGGCTCGCGCGCCGCCGCTCCGGGGGTCTCCTGTCGCACCGGCTCCTTGAAGGCGGTGGTCGTCATCTTCGCTCTCACGCCGCCGGCATCTGCTGCTGGGCCTTCTGCAGCGCGGCCTTGACCGAGTCGGTGGTCACCGTGCGCCCGGCGGCCGCGTCGGCGAACAGGTCTTTGACGGCCGTACCGACGGCCGTCTCGAACTGCGACTCGGACGCGACCTGCGGCAGGGCGGCCGCGCTGGTGGCGAGGGTGTTCTTCAGCACCGCGGTGGCGGGGGTGGCGAACGCCGCGTCTTCCTGGGCGGACTTGACCGGCGGGATGGAGCTGTAGGCCGTGTTGAGGATCTTCTGCTCCGCGTCGGAGGTCATGAACCTCACGAACCGGGTGGCGCCGTCGAGGTTGTGGGTGTTCTTGAAGACGGCCAGGTTGATGCCCATGACCGCCGAGTCGACCTGGGTGCCGGAGCCGGGCGTCCCGGAGATCACCGGGACCGGCGCGATGCCGTAGGCGTCCTCGCTCATGCCCTGGGACTTGAGGTTGGCGGCGGCCGACTGCCACAACAGCATCGCCTGCCTGCCCTTGGCGAAGTCACTGACGGACTGGTTCTGCGCGTACTCGGCGTCGCCGGTCGGGATGACCTTGTCCTTGGCCATCAGGTCGACGTAACTCTTGACCGCCTCGACCACCTTGGGACCGGTGAAGTCGGGCTTGCCGCCGGCGGTGAAGAAATCGGCGCCGTGCTGCTTGGCGAAGACGAAGACGTGGTGGATGTTCTCCGACGGGTTCGAGCCCTCGGCGCCGAGCGCGGACTTGCCCTCGGCCTGGATCTTCTTGCCGTCGGCGACCAGCTCGCCCCAGGTGGCCGGGGGCTTGGCGATACCGGCGTCGGCGAAGATCTTCTTGTTGTAGTAGAGGGCGTACGCAAACGAGTACAGCGGGACCGCCGCCGGGTCCTTGCCCGCCGCGCCGGTCGAGCCGAGCGCGGTGTCGGCGAACCGGTCCTTGCCGCCGATCTCGGCGAAGTTCTTCGCGTCCCACGGCAGCAGGGCGCCGGTCGCCTGCAGCGAGGCGCTCCAGGTGTTGCCGATGTTCAGCACGTCCGGGCCCTGACCCGAGGTGGTCGCGGTGAGGATCCGGTTGAGCAGATCCGACCAGGGTACGACCTCCAGCTTCACCTTGATCCCGGTCTGCTTCTGGAACTTGTCGAGTTCGGGCTGGAGGACCTGCTTGTCGACGGCGACGCTGGCGCCCTGGTTGGAAGCCCAGTACGTCAGCGTCTTCGGCGAGTCGTCGGACCCTCCGCCGCTGGACGAGCCGCCTCCGCAGGCCGTGGCCGCGAGGACGAGAGAGAGGGTTACGGCGCCTGTTGCCGCGGCTCGGATGCTGCGCATGGCTCCTGGTGTCCCTTTCCGGGAGTCGAGAACCCGAGGCGGCTCACGGAAGCCGACACCCGTGCGGCCCGTGCGGACCCGCACGGACCTGCGCGGACCCGTTCGGCTCCCGAAGCCCCTCATGGCTTAATTTAGGACGTGAGTTAAACCTCAGGAGAAACGCTCGTCAAGAGATCCGGCAGCGGTGCACGGTCGAACAGCCCGGAAATCCGCGGAGAACTGGGGGCCGGGTGGCAGCGCCGGGCGGCCGTACGGTGCGTGACCTGCGGCGGGAGAGCCGGGGCGCCGTTCTGCAACGGTTGTATGTCGACGGGCCGATGAGCCGGCACGCGCTGGGCCCGGCGGCCGGACAGCGGGCGGCTGATCGGGGTGGACGTCGGCGAGACCGGCGTACGGGTGGTGCTGTCCGACCTGACACTTGCCGAACTCGCTTGTGGCGAACAACTGTTGGGGACGCACTGATACGACATCGCAGCCGTCGTCGGCCAGGTCGCCGACGGGATCGCGGACGTGCTCCGGACGGCCGGGCTCCCCGGCTCGGACCTGCTCGGCGTCGGGTCGGCCACTCATGAGCCAAGCGTGCGTGGGCCCGCGCCACGCACCGGGTCGGCGCATGGCGCGGGCCTGCCCGGCCCCGCTGGCGGGCCGCCCCGTTACCGGACCGGCACCGGCCGCGGCGCCGGGGCGTAGCCCGCGGGCCGGGTCGTGAAGGTGCCCCGGCCTTGGGTGCGGCTGCGCAACCGGGTGGCGTAGCCGAACAGTTCGGCCAGCGGCACGGTCGCCGTCAGTACGGCCGCGCCGCCCCGGGTCGCGGAGCCGCCGACCCGGCCGCGCCGGGCGGCCAGATCGCCGAGGACCGAGCCGACGGCGTCCTCCGGCACGGTGACCGTGACCTCGGCGACCGGTTCCAGCAGAGCCGACGCGCAGGCGCGCAGGGCCGCGCGGAGCCCGAGCCGGCCGGCGGTGCGGAAGGCCGTGTCGGAGGAGTCCTTCACATGGGTGGAGCCGTCGGTGAGCGTGACCCGGAGCCCGGTCACCGGATGCCCGGCCAGCGGGCCCTCGGCGAGCGCGTCCCGGCACCCGGCCTCCACCGCGCGCACGTACTCCTGCGGCACCCGGCCGCCGACCACGGCGGAGCGGAACTCGAAGCCGGTGACGTCGGCTTCGGGGCCGAGCGGCTCCACGTCGAGCACGACATGGGCGAACTGCCCCGCCCCGCCGTCCTGTTTGACATGCCGGAACACGAACCCGGTCACTCCCTCGACAACTGTCTCCCGGTAGGCGACCCGCGGCCGGCCCACACCGACCTCCGGTCCGCCGTCACGGCGGATCTTCTCCACCGCGACCTCCAGATGGAGTTCGCCCATCCCGGACAGCACGGTCTGCCCGGTCTCGGGATCGGTGCGCACCACCAGCGAGGGGTCCTCCTCGGACAGCCGCGCCAGCGCCGTCGCCAGCCGGCCGGTGTCCGTGGCACGCCGGGCCTCGACGGCCACGGACACCACGGGCTCGGCGGCTTGCGTCGGCTCCAGGACCAGCGGGGCGCCGGGGTCGCACAGCGTGGAGCCGGCTCGCGCCGACTTCACCCCGGCGAGCGCGACGATGTCACCGGCGACCGCCCGGTCGAGCTGGACGTGCCGGTCCGCCATGACCCGCAGGATGCGCGCGACCCGCTCGGTGCGCCCGGTGCCCGGGTCCCACACGGTGTCTCCCTTCTCGACGGTGCCCGCGTAGAGGCGCACATAGGCCAGCCGCCCGGTGGAGCTTGCGTTCACCTTGAACACCAGCCCCGCGAACGGCGTTTCGGGGTCGGCGGCTCGCTCCTGCTCGGCGCCGTCGTGGACGCCGCGTACGGCGGGGACGTCCAGCGGCGAGGGCAGGTAGGCCACGACCGCGTCCAGCAGCGGTTCGATGCCGCGGTTGCGGTAGGCGGAGCCGCACAGGACGACCACGCCGTCCCCGGTGCGGGTGAGGTCGCGCAGCGCTCCCGCCAGCGTGCCGGCGCCGAGCGTCTCCCGCTCGCAGAACTCCTCCAGGGCGGCCGGGTGCAGCTCGGCCACTGTCTCCTCCAGCGCCCGGCGCCGCCGTACCGCTGCCTGCCTCAACTCCTCGGGAACCGGCCCCTCCACGGCCGTACCGGCGCCGTCGGCCCAGACCAGCGCGCGCATCCGCACCAGGTCGACCACACCGGTGAAGGCCTCCTCGGCGCCGATCGGCAGCTGGACGACGAGCGGCGCCGGGTGCAGCCGCTGCCGGATGGATTCGACGGCCCGGTCGAGGTCAGCGCCCGCGCGGTCCATCTTGTTGACGAACGCGACGCGCGGTACGCCGTGCCGGTCGGCCTGCCGCCACACCGACTCGCTCTGCGGTTCGACCCCGGCGACGGCGTCGAACACGGCGACCGCCCCGTCGAGGACGCGCAGCGAGCGCTCGACCTCGTCGGCGAAGTCGATGTGGCCGGGGGTGTCGATGAGGTTGATGCGGCGGCCGTCCCAGGAGCAGCTGACGGCGGCGGCGAAGATGGTGATGCCGCGGTCGCGTTCCTGCGGGTCGAAGTCGGTGACGGTGGTGCCGTCGTGCACCTCGCCCCGCTTGTGGGTGGTGCCTGTCGCGTAGAGGATCCGCTCGGTGACGGTGGTCTTGCCCGCGTCGACGTGGGCGAGGATGCCGAGGTTGCGGACGGCGGCGATGGCTGTGGTGTTCGTGCGCACGGCCCAGGGCCTTTCTCAGGATCAGGTCTGCGGACCAGGCCTGCGGACAAGGTCTGCGGACCAGGTCTGGCGACCAGGGAAAAGGGCAGCGCGATTACCCGTGCGTCCTGAAGTCAGCAGGGCGTCACGGGCGTCCGGTGCCGGCCGCGCAGCGGGCACCGGCACCACCGGGACACGAGGATCACCTCGTACCGGGAACGGGGAGCGACAACAGCGGTGCGTGCGCGCACGGCCGGGCTCCCCTCTGCATCGGACGACAGGCGCCGCCGTACGGTCGTCGCGGCGCTCGGTACGGGATGACGGTACGAGAGGGGGCCCGGCCCGGGCATCTGATTTTCGGGTACGCCGGCGAATCGGCCGTATCGGAGACGGTCAGACCACGGCGTCGATGAACATGAACGCGGCCACGGCCAACAGTGCCAGGGCGAAGACCTGTTGCAGGGTCTTCGCCTTCGCCTTGGACGCCAGGCGTCTGCCGTCCCACGCGCCCAGGACCGCCGCGCCCGCGAAGGGGCCGACGACCGACCAGTCGAGTCGGTCCACGGTTCCGACGCGCAGTCCGAGCGCCGCGAGCGAGTTGACGGTGATGACCAGCAGGCTGGTGCCCACGGCCTCGCGCATACGGAGTCCGAGTACGCCCACGAGAGCCGGTACGGCGAGGAAGCCGCCTCCGACGCCGAGGACACCCGTGACCGCGCCGAGTCCCGCGCCGGCGGCCGCCGCGTGCCCGGGCCTGATGCTCCGGGTGGCTTCGGCATCTCCTGCGGGCCGCAGCATGCGTACCGCGGCGACGGCCGCGACCGTCGCGAAGGCCGCCTGCAGGGCGCCCGCGGGGAGGTGGGCGGCGAGCGCGGAGCCCAGCATCGCCGGGCCGATGCCGGCCGCGGCGAAGAGCAGTCCCGCACCCCAGCGGACATGTCCGTCACGGGCGTGCGCGGTCAGCGCGGTGGCCGAGGTGAGGGCCACGATCACCAGTGCGGCGGTGGTGGCCGCCACGGGGGTGAAGCCGAGCAGGTAGATCAGGGCGGGTACGGCCAGCACACTGCCACCGCCGCCGAGCGCGCCGAGGGCCAGGCCGATCACCGCGCCGGCCGCGAGGGCGAGGACCAGGGCACTCACGCGACCGTACCGCGCAGGCCCCGCGCGTCCACCACGGGCAGCCCGGCCTCCGCCCAGTCGCGCATACCGCCGATCACGTCCACGGCGTCGGTGCCGTGGGCCGCCAGCAGGTCGGCGGCCCGCTGGGACCGGTTGCCCGAACGGCAGATGACGACCAGCCGCCGCCCCCGGGCCTCGGGAGGCAGGGGCACGCCCGCGATGAGTTCGGTGAGGGGATGGTGGACGGCTCCGGGTGCGTGCCCGGCGCTCCACTCGTCGGGTTCCCGGACGTCCAGCAGGACCGATGCCCCGGCCCGTCCGGCGGCTTCGTCCGCGCGTCCGTGCCCGGTGCGTTCGGCCGCTTCCGCTACGGTGATCCGGCTCGTGCCGGAACGGGATGTCTTCATGGGCGCTCCTCGCCTTGTGCGCAGGGGTGGGTCGATCCTGGCCCGGTGGGGCTCAGTCGGTACGGAGGGTGAGTCCGGCCGTGTCGGCGGCGGTGAAGGAGTCGTCCACGGCGACGACGTCACGGCCCGCCGCGTCCAGCAGCGAGGCGGCGATGGCGGCGCGCATGCCGCCCGCGCAGTGCACCCACACCTCGCCGGGCGGCACCTCGTCGAGGCGCCGGTGCAGGGTGTGCAGCGGGATGTGGACCGAGCCCTCGATGAACCCGGCGGCCCGCTCGGCGGCACGCCGGACGTCCAGCACGACCACGTCCTCGGCGAGGTGGCGCGCGGCCAGATCCGTGAAGTCGGCGCGAGGGAAGGTGGCCAGGGGTTCGCCCTCGGTCGTCCAGGCGGACGGTCCCCCGGTGGCGGCGGCGGCCGGGCGGTCGATGCCGACGCGTACCAACTCGCGCTGGGCGTGGGCCAGTTGCTCGGCCGACGCGGCGAGCAGGGTCACCGGTTTGCCCCAGGGGATCAACCAGGCCAGATAGGTGGCGAGTTGACCGTCTGCCTCGAAGTTGTAGGTGCCGGCCACATGCCCTTCGGCGAAGGCGATCCGGTTGCGCAGATCGACCACCCATTCGCCGGCGGCCAGTCGCGCGGCGATCTCCTCGGCGTCGGCGCGCGCGGGCGCGGTGAGGTCGACCGGCGCGGGTCCGGCGGAGTTGGCGGGACCCATGTACGTGTAGTAGGCGGGGATGTCGTCCAGTCCCGCGAGCAGGCGGGTGACGAAGGCGTCGACGTCCTGGGTGAGGGCCTCGTTCGACGCCCTCTCCTTCCCGATGGTGGTCTCGCTCCCCTCTGCCCGGCCGGCGGAGCAGAAGCTGCCGAATCCGTGGGTGGGCAGCACGGCGGCGGTGTCGGGCAGTTCCGCGGCGAGCCGGTGCGCGGACGCGTGCTGGGCCCGGGCAAGACGCTCGGTCAGGCGGGGCTCGACCAGGTCGGGGCGGCCGACCGTGCCGATCAGCAGCGAGCCGCCCGTGAACACCGCGACCACCGACCCGGACTCCTCCAGGACATAGGCGGTGTGGTGCGGGGTGTGCCCGGGTGTCGCCAGCGCCCGCAGGGTGAGACCCGCGTCGATGACCGTGCGGTCTCCGTCGTGCACGGGTACGCGCTCGAACGACACGGTGGCCCCGGCGGGTACCAGATAGGCGGCGCCGGTGAGGCGGGCGAGTTCCAGGCCGCCGGTGACATAGTCGTTGTGGATGTGGGTCTCGACGACATGGGAGATCCGCACGCCTCTGCGCGCCGCGGCTGCCAGCACCCGGTCGACGTCCCGTGGCGGGTCGACGGCCACGGCCGTGCGCTCACCGCCCGCCAGATAGCTGCGGTTGCCGAGCCCCGCGACCTCGATGGTGTCGACGAAGAACATGTCAGGCATTCCCTCCAGCGCCATGCGGCGCCCTACAGCCCCGTGGGCATCGGACGCGAGTGTCGGCGTTCGGCCGGCTCGTGGACAAATGGGTGGACAAACGGCTCGCTTAGGGCCTTCTCATCGCGCGGGATCGAGCCGCCGTACCCTGCGTATCGAGTGGGTGAAAGGGGACCCGGCGGGATCGAGGCGGTACCCGGCACGGGCGTCGAACTGCGCGACGACACTGAACCGGTCGCCGCGGATGAGGGTGGTGCGCCACTCGACCGTACGGCCGTGGGTACGGCCGAGCCGCTCGATGGAGAACGCCGCGACCCCCTCGGGGAGGCCGAGCAGCCGCTGTTCGGCGGCGGTCGGGGTGACCGCCTTGATCCGTTCCTCTCCCCCGACGAGACGGATGCCGCAGCGGTCGGCCAGCTCGTCGTAGAGCGCCGTGTGGCTGAAGTCGACGTCGAGCAGTGCCCGGGCGTCCGACGCCAGCAGCCACACCTTGTCGTGGGCCAGGGGTTCCCCGTCGGCCAGGCGGATGCGTTCCAGGTACAGCAGCGGCGTCGACTCCTCCATGCCGAGGCGCACCGCCACGTGCGCGTCGGCACGGATGTCGAGAGTGCGGACGACGCTGCGCTGTTCGAGACCGGCCGCCTCGACGGAGGCGAACAGGCTGTAGAGGGCGCCGACGGGCTGTTCTATGACCGCCTCTCCCACGGGCCGCGGCCGCCGGCCCTTCGCCGCGGTGACCAGGCCTTCCTCCCGCAGCTCGCGCAGCGCCTCGCGAATGGTGTGCCGGCTCACCCCGTACCGCGCGGCCAGCTCGTTCTCACCGGGGAAGGAGTCGCCGAACTCGCCCCGCGCCAGCCGGGACCTGAGGTCGTCCCGCACATGACGCCACAGCGGAGTCCCGCCCCGGCCGGCTGGGGCAGTCGGTTCCTCGCTCATGATCCATCCTTGTGTACGTACATTTAAAAAGCTAATGTACGTACATTAACTGGGACGGACGCGAAGGGGAAGCCGCACATGACCATCGAGGCTCACCACAAGGTCCTCATCGTGGGCGGAGGAACGGCCGGCATCAGCGTCGCGGCCCGCCTGCGGCGCCACGGCATCCATGACATCGGGCTCGTCGAGCCCTCGGCCACGCACTACTACCAACCGCTGTGGACACTGGTCGGCGGCGGACGGGCCACCGCCGCGGCGAGCGCCCGTCCCCAGCGGTCCGTCCTGCCGAAGGGCGTCTCCTGGATACGCGGCCGCGTGGAGACCGTGGATCCCGGGGGACGGACCGTCGGCACCGCCGACGGACGCACCATCGGCTACGACAGGCTCGTCGTCTGCCCCGGCATCCAACTCGACTGGAACCGGGTGCCCGGCATGGCGCAGGCCGTCACGGCACCGCACACCTCCAGCAACTACACCTACGAACTGGCGCCCAAGACCTGGGACCTGATCCGCTCCATGCGCTCGGGCACCGCGGTGTTCACCATGCCGTCAGGCCCGATCAAGTGCGGTGGCGCGCCCCAGAAGATCGCCTATCTCGCCGCGGACCACTGGCGCGAGCAGGGCGTCCTGAAGGACATACGGGTGGTCCTCGTGCTGCCCACGCCCGGCATGTTCGGTGTTCCCGTGTTCGCCGAGGAACTCGAACGGGTCGTGGCCCGCTACGGCATCGAGGTGCGCAAGAACAGCGAACTGGTGGAAGTGGACCCGGACGGCCGCGCCGCGGTCATCGTCGACCACACATCAGGGGCCAAGGACTCCCTCCGTTTCGACATGATGCACCTCGTGCCGCCCCAGTCGGCGCCCGACTGGCTGAAGGAGACTCCGCTGGCCGATCCGGCGGATCCGGCGGGGTATGCGGAGATCGACAAGCACACCCTGCGTCATGTGCGCCACCCCGACATCTTCGCGCTCGGCGACGCCGGCTCGTCGCCCAACTCCAAGACCGGGGCCGCGATCCGCAAGCAGGCACCGGTCGTCGCCCGGAACCTCGCCGCGAGCCTCACGAGCACCGAGCCGCCGCCCGCCTCGTACGACGGATACTCCTCCTGTCCGATCACCACCTCACGGCACAGCATGCTGCTGGCCGAGTTCGACTACACCCTGCGGCACCGCCCCACGCTCCCGCTCATCGACACGACACATGAACGCCGGGACATGTGGTACCTCAAGCGCTACGGACTGCCGTTCCTCTACTGGAACTTGATGCTCCGCGGACGCGCCTGAGACCAGCCCGCGGGCGTCCACGCCGGTCGTGAGCCGCACAAGGCCGACAACCACACCGACGGGTGGTGTGCAGCCGGCACTTCCCGGGGCCGGCTGCCGCGCGGGCTGCCGCTGGGGCCGGTCGCCTCGCTCACAGGGCCGCGAACCGTCCGCCGACGTGAGTGCCCGCACCTCACGGGCCTAGATTCATCCGTCATGACAGACGACGACGGTGCACGGCGCGTGGACATCGTCCACCGGCCCGGCGATCCACCGAGCGAGGCGCTGCGGGTGCGAGTGGGCGACGAGATCGCGGTCACCCTGCACGGATCGCCCGCCTACGGCTGGACACCGGTCGAGGTGACCGAGGGGCCGTTGGCGGTGGTCGAGGCGCACGCCACCGAGGGAACCGTACATGCCACATTCAGGGCGACCGCTGCCGGTGTGGCGGGGCTGCGGTCGACCTCGTCGTTCCGCGGGGACCGGTTCGGGCCCCGGACGCGGCTGTGGCGGCTGCAGGTCCACGTCGATCAGTCATAGGCGGAGGAGGCGCCGTCACGGGGCCACGGTGAGAGTACGCCGACACGACGATGCCTCAAGACGCCCCCGGATGGCGGGGATGCAGGGCAATCCCTGCGTCGGCACAGGGGAAACCCTGTGTCTTTACGGTGGGTTGACTGTGCCCCGTAAATTCTCGATTGCTTGGCGTGATTTCGCCGTCAACTCCCTTGTTACGTGTCATGTCCGGTGCAAGCATCCCGCATTGCGAACACGCGCTCCCTCGGCGTGAACGTCCTTCTCTCCCCGACACGCCGGGTCAACCCCGGCTGCCCGAAAGGATGTTCCGTGACCCGGTCCAGACGCAGACGCACACGCAGACGCGGCCTGACAGCCGCGCTCACCGCGATCCTCACCGCTGTTCCCGCTCTCTGGTTCGCCGCTCCCGCGGCCCAGGCCGACCCCGCGCCCCACACTCCGGCGGCCCACCGCTCGGCCGACACCGGCCCCGCCGTACGCCACGACACCTCCCCCACCCTGCGTTCCATGGCCGCCCACGCACACCACGGGCACCATGGCAAGAAGGTGCAGGACGACGATCCCGGTGAGCAGCGGCTGCCGCACCCGCCCGCCTCTCCCCTCCCCGACCCGGTCGTCCAGTCCAGCCCGGGTGGCCCGTCCGCGCCCTCCACAGGGACGAATTTCGAGGGCATCGGCGCCGGCAACTACTCGATCACCGGCGTCCCGCCGGACCCCAACGCGGCCGTCGGCGCCGGCCAGATCGTCGAGACCGTGAACACCGCCTACGCGGTGTACTCCAAGTCCGGCGCCACGGTCCTCGCTCCGACCGACACCAGCACGCTCTGGTCCGGGTTCGGTGGCTCCTGCCAGACCACCAACGACGGTGACGCGGTGGTCCGCTGGGACACGCTCGCGAGCCGCTGGGTGGTGACACAGTTCGCCAACGTCTCCTCGGCCTCCGGGCCGTACTACGAGTGCGTGGCCGTCTCCACCGGCACGGACGCGACCGGCAGCTACTACCGCTACTCGTTCCAGTACGCCGACTTCCCGGACTACCCGAAGCTGTCGGTGTGGCCGGACGCGTACTACGTCACGTACAACATGTTCACCGCCTCCGGCAGCTTCCTCGACGCCGAGGCGTGCGCGCTGAACAGGTCAGCCATGCTGACCGGTGCGGCCGCGGGCCAGCAGTGCTTCACCACCTCGTCCTCCTACGGCGGCCTGCTCGGCGCCGACCTGGACGGCTCGACCGCGCCACCGTCCGGCGAACCGGAGCTGATGACGGGTCTGGGGACGACGAGTACGACACTGGCGTACTGGAAGTTCCACACCGACTGGACCACTCCGGCCAACTCCAGCTTCAGCGGGCCGACTTCGCTGACCGTGGCGTCGTACACCACGGCCTGTGGCAGCTCGGGCACCTGCATCCCGCAGAGCGGGACCAGTCAGCAGTTGGACTCGCTCTCCGACCGGTTGATGTTCCGGCTGGCGTACCGGAACTTCGGGGACCATGAGTCGCTGGTGGTCAACCATGCGGTGACGGCAGGCAGTTCGGTGGGCGTGCGCTGGTACGAGCTGCGGATGTCCGGCGGGAATCCGACCGTGTACCAGCAGGGGACGTACGCGCCCGACTCCACCTACCGGTGGATGGGCTCGATCGCCGAGGACAAGGCGGGCAACATCGCCCTCGGCTACTCCCAGTCCTCGTCCTCGGCGCACCCGTCGAGCCGGTACACCGGACGCCTGGCCGGGGACACCCTCGGCACGATGACACAGGGCGAGGTCACCGCGATCACCGGCGGCGGCTCGCAGACGAGTTACAGCCGCTGGGGCGACTACACCTCGATGGCCGTCGACCCCACGGACGACTGCACCTTCTGGTACACGAACGAGTACATCCCGGCCAACGGCAACTTCAACTGGCACACCAGGCTCGCCTCGTTCACGCTGCCCAACTGCGGCTCCACCGCGAGCAATGACTTCTCGGTGTCCGTCAGCCCGGCCTCGGCGAGCGTCGCGGCAGGTTCCCCGGCGACCACCACCGTGTCCACCGCGGTCACCTCCGGCTCGGCGCAGTCGGTGAGCCTGTCCGCGTCCGGGCTGCCCAGCGGGGCGACCGCGTCCTTCACCCCGTCGACGGTGACCGCCGGCGGCTCGTCGACGCTGACGGTGGGCACGTCCTCGTCGACGCCGGCGGGAACGTACAACATCACCGTCACGGGTACGGGCGCTTCGGCCACCCACACCGCCACCTTCACGCTGACGGTCACCTCCGGCGGCGGTGGCGGGATCACCAACGGCGGCTTCGAGACGGGCAGTCTGACCGGCTGGACCTCGACGGGAACCACGTCCGTGGTCAACTCCGGTGCCCACAGCGGGACATACGCCGCCCGCGTCGGCGGCACCTCGCCGACCAACGGCGACTCCTCGATCGCCCAGACCTTCACCGCACCGTCCGGGACCAGCACGCTCGGCTTCTTCTACAACGTGACCTGCCCGGACACGCTCACCTACGACTGGGCGACGGCCACCCTGAAGGACAACACCACCGGTACGACCACCACGGTGCTGGCCAAGACCTGTGTGTCGTCCTCCGGCTGGATCCAGAAGACCGCCTCGGTCACGGCCGGGCACAGCTACACGCTCACCCTGATCAGCCACGACGACAACTACTCGGGTGACGCCACCTACACCCGCTACGACGACGTGACCCTCTCCTGATCCACCGGACTGATCCACCGACGTCGTCCCCCGGGGTGGGCCGCCCACCGCGCATCGGTCGCCCACCCCGCCACCGAACCGCCATCCACGACAAGGGGTCTCCTCATGTCGCGCACCGCTCTCCGCAGATCCGTCGCGACCACCGTCACCGCCCTGCTCTCCCTGGGCGGGCTGCTCCTCGCCTCGCACCCGGCCCTCGCCGACGTCTCCAACGGCGGCTTCGAGTCGGGCAGTCTGACCGGCTGGACGACCGCCGGTACGACTGCAGTGGTCAACTCCGGCGCCCACAGCGGGACATACGCCGCCCGTGTCGGCGGCACCACGCCCACCAACGGCGACTCGTCGATCGCCCAGACCTTCACCGCGCCGACCAGCGCCAACCAACTGTCCTTCTGGTACAGTGTCACCTGCCCAGACACGCTCACCTACGACTGGGCCACGGCCACCCTCGCCGACACGACGGCCGGCACCACGACGACCGTGCTGGCCAAGACCTGCACCAACGGCCAGGGCTGGCAGCAGGTCACCTCGGCCGTTACCGCCGGGCACAGCTACACCCTCACACTCGTCAGCCACGACGACAACTACGCGGGCGACGCCACCTACACGCTCTACGACGACGTCGCCTTCACCACCGCCACCCCGCCGCCCGGTCTGACCCAGGTCAGCACGGACCCGTTCACCAACACCTCCAGTCAGCACGCCACCGAGCTGGAACCCGACACCTTCGCGTACGGCAACACGATCGTCGCCTCCTCCCAGGTCGGCCGGTTCACCGACGGCGGCTCCTCCGACATCGGCTGGAACACCTCCACCGACGGCGGCACAACCTGGCAGCACGGCATGCTCCCCGGCATCACCACCTACCAGGGCGGCACCTGGGCCCGCGTCTCGGACCCGTCCGTTGCCTACGACGCCAAGCACGGCACCTGGATGGTCACCGGACTGGTCATCGACTCCAACGTCAACGGCGCAGGCGTCACCGTCAGCCGCTCCGCGAACGGCACCAGCTGGCAGAACCCCGTCATGGCGGTCGGCAACGACGGCCAGGGCTACGACAAGGAATGGATCGTCTGCGACAACAGCACCTCCAGCGCGTACTACGGCACCTGCTATGTCGAGGTCGACATCACCTCGTCCGGCAACCGTGTGGTCATGAGCCGGTCCACCGACGGCGGCGCCACCTGGTCCAGCCCCGTGTCGCCCTCCGGCAATCCGACCGGGCTGGGCGGCCAGCCGCTCGTCCAGCCGAACGGCACGGTCGTGGTCCCCTACTCCACCAACGGGTCCTCGATTCGTGCCTTCAACTCCACCAATGGCGGCTCCAGTTGGAGCTCCAGCACGCTGATCGCCAACGTCAGCAGCCACGCCGTGGCCGGCAACCTCCGCGACGGTGAGGGCCTGCCGTCCGCCGAGATCGACGGCTCCGGCAAGATCTACGTCGCCTGGCAGGACTGCCGCTTCCGCTCCGGCTGCCCCGCCAACGACATCGTCTACTCCACCTCGACCAACGGCACCAGCTGGTCGGCCGTGACCCGCGTCCCGATCGACGCCACCACCAGCAGCGTCGACCACTTCATCCCCGGCATCGGCATCGACCCCACCACCTCGGGCAGCACGGCGAAGATCGGCCTCTACTACTACTTCTACCCGGACGCCAATTGCACCTCCTCCACCTGCCAGCTGGAGGTCGGCTACATCTCCTCCGCCAACGGCGGCAGCACCTGGAGCAGGCCGGCCACCGTCGCAGGGCCCATGTCCCTGTCCCAGATCGCCGACACCACGCAGGGCAGCATGGTCGGCGACTACATCTCCACCTCGGTCATCAGCGGCAAGGCCGTCTCCACCTTCGCCGTGGGCAAGACGCCGGCCAACGGCCAGGCCTTCGACGAAGCCCTCTACACCGCAGGGCCTCTCGCCGTCACCGGCGGCAGCGCCCGCTCGACCGCCCACGGCGCGGCGAGCGTCACCGCCCCCTCCAAGTCCGCCGGATCCGGCCCCCTGCCGACTCGGCGCTGATCTCTCCGCTTGTCCGTTCCGAGGTGCGTTCCGGTGTCCGCCGGAACGCACCTCTGTGACAGCCGGAGTGCCGCCCCCGGGCCATGCCCGCGCCCGGAACCGACCAGCGCGGTGGGGCGTCCAACCCGTATGAAGCGCCCCCTGCGCACGACGCTCGCCGTCCCGGCCCTGGCCGCCGTGCTGTCGGCTGCCGGATGCGCGGACTCCCGCGGGTCCGGAACACCGGGCGCGTCCGGCTCCGGGATCGAGGGCCGCACCACGGTCGACGGCGGCTGCCCGGTGATCCGCGTACACAGCCCCTGCCCCGACCGGCCCCTGCGCGCCCGGCTGACCATCACCGGCCGGGGTGCCGAAAGGACGGTCGCCGAGACCACCAGCGGTGCCGACGGCCACTTCCGTGTCTCACTGCCGCCGGGCACCTACACCGTCCATCCCGCCAACCTCACCGGCGCGGTCGCGCCGATCGCCCAGCCGACGAACGTCACCGTCACCGTCGGACGGTTCGCCACGGTCGTCATCCCGTTCGACTCGCGTATCCGCTGAGTCCCCCTGCTCCCGAGGGGAACCGAACCGCGGTCGAGAACGTCGCACGGGCGTCCAGCCGTACGAAGGAGTGGTCATGATGAGGGACAGCAGCAGACCCGGACGCGTGTCCTGGCCTCGGCTCGGAGCCGTGCTGGTGACCGTCTCCTGCCTCGTGACCGCCTGCGGAGGCAGCGGCCACGGCTCGCACCCGGACGCGACACCACCGGCCCCTTCGGCCGATCCTGTCACCCGAGGCCCCTCGCAGAGCAGTCCCGGCACACCGCGCCCCCGCTGCGTCACCCGCTCCGCAACCCTCACCCACGGCCCCGGCGAGCCCTCCGTACACGACCTGTGCGTGCGATCCGGTACGACGGTCACCGTGATCCTTCAGCCCCGCCCCCAGGGCCCCTGGCCGCGGCCGCGCACCAGCAACCCGATGCTGGCGCTCGTGACGTCCACCGCCACCGACGGCAAGGGCGCCACCCGCGTGACGGTGCGTTCCGCGCGCACCGGGTCGGTGACCATCACCTGGGGGCCGGACAGCACGCCGGTCTTCACGCTTCGGCTGAGTGTGGCGGCGTATCCGGTGCAGTGAGCCCGAACGTCGGACGGCCGGTGCGCCCCGTAAGAGGGGCCGCACCGGCCGTCGTCGTACGACGCAGCGTACGGGTGGTAATCAGTCCTTACGGGCCTTGAGGCGCCGTACGTCGAAGGACCAGATGCCGCGTCCGTGGGTGGCGGCGTACAGCGTGCCGTCGGGGCCGAGGCGCAGCTGCATCACGGCCGTGGTGGGCAGGTCGTGGCCCAGGACCAGCCACTTCGTGGCGCCGGCGGGGCGGTAGAAGGTGGCCAGGTCGGTGCCGAGGGCGAGGCCGCCGTTCGGGAGGAGCTTGACGGTGTCGGCGGGGACGTCGGGCAGGTTGGCCGAGATGTCCGTCCAGCTGGCGCCGCCGTCCTTGGACTCGAAGACGTGGCCCACGCCGGCGCCCGGTCCCTCGGTCCACTTGCGGGAGAAGCCGTTGATCGCCACGTACACGTGCTGGGCGTCGGCCGGGTCGATCTCGAAGCCGGAGACGTACCGGTTCGGGATGGTGCCGTCGACCGGGAGGTTGAGCTGGTGCCAGCCGGTGCCGTCGGCGTTGCCGACCGCGATGCCCCGGGTGAAGCCCTGGTTGTTGCAGGGCCCGCACCAGCCGACGTACACCGTGCCACCCGAAGACGCCACGGCCGTGGCCACATGGCCCTCACCGAGGTCGTAGGCGTTCGCCCACTCCTTGCCGGAGCGGATCGCGAAGCCCTTGGTGTTCACCCACACGTGCCGGCCACCGGCGATCCAGGTGCCCGTGTCCTTGGCGTCGGCGGCGATCGGGGCGATGAAGCGGGCGCCCGCGCCGCCCTGGTCCTTGTCCGGCGGGGCGACCTCGTACTCGGTGGCCTTCGACGGGTCCGTCGACCACGAGCCGTCGTTCACACCACAGTTCTGCGTGACCCACACGTCCAGGTAGACGTACTCGGCGGCGATGTTGCAGCCGTTGGCCGGGTCGGCGATCGTGTCACCGCCGTCACCGCCGAAGTTCGAACCCATCACCTTGTCACGGCCGCGCAGGATCGACTGACCGTTGTCCTGCAGGCCACCGGTCACCGAGACGCCACCATTGGTGAGGTCCTTGCCGACGCCCACCGAGTAGTACTGGAGGGTGTCGAGGGTGCCGTCGCTCAGGGACTGCCAGTCCTTGGCGTGGCCGCCGGAGTCGACCGCGCCGTTGAGCGGGCGGCGGTAGATGCCGCCGTCGTTGCCGACGTACGCCCAGGTCTTGCCCTGGTAGCTGCCGATCGCGACCGCGTGCTGGTCGGAGTGGGTCGTGGGCGAGCAGTCACCCGTCTGCTTCGAGGGGTCGATGCTCCAGCAGGGGAAGGGGAAGTTCCAGTACGGGCCCGGAGTCGTCCAGCTCTGCCCGCCGTTCTTGGTCTCGAAGACCTCCTCCAGACCGAGGTAGAGGTGATCCGGGTTGGCCGGGTCGACCTGGAGGAACTGGTTGTACCAGGCCTGGATGCCGGGCATGTAACCCGCGCTCTGCAGTGCCGATCCGGACGCCTTCAGCTTGGTGTAGTCCGCGATCAGCGTCCACGGCCCGAACGGCGAGCCGTTCTTCGACACATACACGCCCTTGAGCCCGCTGTCCGGGTTGGCGGCCATCTGCGCCGGGGACTGGTCGATGGCGTACAGCCGCGAGCCGTCGGCCGCCGAAGCGAACGTCACGTTGCCGACGTCGGCACTGCTGGTCGGCAGGTCACCAAGCCCGCTGACCGGCTTCCAGCTGCCGTCGTCAGCCTTCGCGTACAACCCGTTGTAGGTGTCACCGCCACGCCAGCCCACCGCAAGGAGAACCTTGTTCGGGTCCTTGGGGTCCACAGCGATGTCGTTGGCGATGTTCTTGTACGGCGCGCTCGGGTCGTCCGCCTTCGAACCGCCCGGCAGATAATCCGGGTTGGGCGCGAACTCGTGCTTCCACGGACCGGACAGGGTGGTCGTGGAGTGCGACCACACGCCGGTGCTGGTCGCCGCCCACACCGTGGTGCCCGCGAAGCGCAGCGCGTGGATGACCGTGGACTCCAGCTCGGCACCACCCACGCGGTCACCGGGCTGGAACTGCCCGTGGCGCGGGTCCTTCAGGACGTAGACGCCCGTACCCACGAAAGACGTCGCCCCGGTGTTGGACTCGCCGGTGGCGTACCAGAGCCGCTGCCGGCCGTCGAGAGCGAGGGTGCCCGTCGACAGGGACGGCAGCTTGTCGGCGATCGGCTTCCAGTGCCCGCCGCCGGTCGTCGAGCGGAAGACACCACCGTTGGCGCCACCCGCGTACACATAGCCCTGGTCGTCCGCGGCGATCCCGGTGATCCGGCCGGTCACCTTGCCCGCGCCGCCACTGGAGTTGGAGTTCACATCGCGGTAGCGGGGATCGTCGGAGTTGTACGCCTTCTTCGTGACGTGGTCCCAGCCGCCGCTCGTGTGCCGCATCGACTGCAACTGCTGCCAGGCCGCCCCGTAGGCGCCGGGCGCGACCACACCGGGCGCGGTGCGCGCCTCGGTGAACTGTGCCGTCGACTCGGCGGAGTTCTCCGCCTCGTCGGCGCCGCCGTCATCGCCGCCCTCTGCCGCGGCGAGGGCGGACATGCCGTGGCCCGCGTGCACCGCCTTGATGTGCTCACGGCCGATGGCGGCCTGGTGGCGCGCCTGCCAGGGCCGCGGTCTGGTGTTGTTCGACGACGCGAACGACTGGGTGGTCACCAGTCCGAACGCGGCCGCCACGACGGTGCAGGTGATGAACCGCCGCTGATGCCTCGTGGGCAGCATGCCCTCTCCTCCCTGCAGCGGGCATATGGGGGTGTCCCGGTGCAGGAGGGATCTTGGCGTGACCACAACAGCCACACAAAGGGCTCACAGGAAAAATGGCGGGTTGTTTACCTTGCGCATCACCGGACGATCCTGTGCGGTCGGGCTCCCTGAGGTCCCGCCGTGCGCGGTGTGGCGGTGGCCATCACGAAGGGGCCGTAGTCCGCGCCGACGGCGAACCACCCGCTGTAGGCGTCCGTCGAGTCCTGCGGAGCGTTGGCGTTGGTCTCGACGAACAGCGGCCGTACGGCGAAGCGTCCGTCGGCGGCGAGGCCCTCGTAGTCGCCGAGGAAGTGCCCCCCGGCGTAAGGGGCCTGGAGCCAGTCGAACACCCGGGAGATACGGCGCTCGGTAGCCCGGTTCTCCGCGCCGCGCGGGAAGGTGAGCAGCCAGGCGGCGGTGGGCAGGGTCGTGGTGTTCCCGGCGGTGAGGTAGCGCAGGTCGTAGTAGGTGATCGCGACCGTGCCACGTGCGTCGACGCTGATGGAGGGTGTGAAGGCGGGTGCGGAGGCAACCTGGTTGACCCGCTGCGGGGCGGACCAGGTCCGGCCACCGTCGGTGGAGTGGGTCAGCTCGACGGAGTTGTAGGCACCACCGCTGAAGTCCGAGCCCTCGTAGGCGACATACAGCTCACCGGTGTGCGGATCGATGGCGACGTTCGGCAGGTCGCCGCCCGCCCGGAGCGACTTGGTCACATCGGTGGGGGCGTTGGGATCGGCTTCGGGTACGGACGTGTCCTTGGCGAGGGTGACCGGCTTGCTCCACGTACGGCCCTGGTCGGTCGATTTCACGACGGCGAAGTGCAGGTCGGTGGGGGTGAAGGTGCCGGTCGTGTAGTCGATGTCGTACGTCTGCCAGTCGAAGACGTCGTAGAGGGTGTCGGTGCGCGGGTCGACGACGATGACATTGCCGATGGTCTGCGAGTGCGGGACGACCGAGGTGTCCACGAACGGGCGGGCCGTGGACCAGTGCCGTCCGCCGTCGTGGGTGACGGAGATGTAGGAGGGCCCGTCGTAGATCTTGGCGGGGTCGTCCTCGTCGATGCGGTCCCAGACCTGGTAGGCGACGCCCGGGTGGACGGGGTCGGCGGTGACGGAGTTCTTGTCGTTGCTGAACTGGGCCTGTGTGTCATCGATCAGAGGAGTCGTCCGCATCCAGGTGCGTCCACCGTCGTACGACGTCGAGGCGGCCACACCGTTGCGCGCGTCGGTCGCGTCGAACACGAGGCCGCTGGCGTAGACCGTGCCGTCGGGGCCGGTGCTCACCCAACCGTCCGACGCACGCTGGTAGCCGAGCCCGCCCGGCGCGCAGTGCGAGAACGGCAGCGGGGTCTCGGTGAAGTGCCGTCCGTCGTGGGTGTACGTGGCGGTCAGGCCCCGGGCGCCGCCGTTGGACCAGCGGTCCTGCTGGAAGATGCCGACCGCGTCGCGCGGGTCGCGCGGGGAGACAGTGACGTACGGCTCGTCCTCCGCGGAGGGGTAGTTGGTGCCGGTGCCGTCGCCGCTGATGTCGCAGGCGGCGTAGGGGTCACCGGGCGAGACGGGACGGACCGGCTGTGCTTCGCCCGCGGCCGTGGCACTGCCCACAGCGGCGACGAGCAGAAACGCGGCCGCGGTGGCCACGAGAGACGCTCTTGTGCGTGTGCGCACGACGGAACCCCCAACTCTCCGAAGAACGGGCTGGCTTGGGCTGTACTTGCGCAGACACGGTCCCAGTGTCACCGACACACGTCACCGAGACATTCACCGGGACATTCACCGGGACAGGAGTGGACACGAGTCGCCCGGTGAGCGTAGCCCCGCGCCGGGTGAGCGGAGTTGGTGGAAGCGGTCAAAGACACGTCAATTGTTGGGGCGAGGGGCCAGTGCCCCTGAGCACACGAGAGCCGGGGGGAGCCGAGGTGCCGTTCCCGGCGGCGAGGAAGGCGTCGTACCGAGGCTCGCCGGTGCTGCGCCCACGGTCGCGGTGAGATCGTGATCGTCGGCGAGCTTCGCGACGGCCCGGTGGGAGGCGGCTACGCCAGGAGGCGCAGTCTGGCCAGCCACATCACCTCCTCGCGGCTGCGGCCGCTGTGGTCGGCGGCGATGAAGTGGCTGCCGATGCGCAGCGAGTAGGTGAGCAGGCAGCGGACCTCGACCTCGTCCTCGTCGGGACAGAAGGCGCCGAACAGTGAACGCAGGTACTCCATGCGCCGGTTGTCCACCTGCCGGAGCCACTGTGCGACGGCTTCGTCATGCCGGGCCCAGTCGCGGATCGCGAGCTCCACGGCGACGCCGGTCGCCGGGCCGTCACCGGCCGAGGCAACGACCGTGAACAGCCGCTCAAGCCTGGCCCTGGCATCTCCACCGTCCCGCTCGACCTGCTCGATCACCTTCTCCGTGACCTCCCGCTCCCACGTGTCGAGCATGTCGGCGAGGAGCGCCCCCCGGTTGGCGAAGTACCCGTAGAACCCGCCCTTGCTGACGCGGAGCGCCTGCGCCAGCGACTCGACCCGGACGGCTTCCGGGCCACCGGCGGCCAACGCCCGCAGCCCCTCCTCGATCCACTTGGCGCGAGGCGTGCGTGTCACGCCCATGATGTGTCTCCCCTCACACGTCTCACATCGACTATACGGTGCCGTATAGGTCCCTCTAGCCTTCGGCTATACGGCACCGTATAGATAATCGTATGGACAGGGGCCTGCCTTGAGACTCCCCGCAACCGCGCACACCTCCCGTCCCTGGCGGATCCACGAGATCGCCGGCGACTTCCATCTCGAGGACGTGTGGGCGCTCCCGACACCCGGCGGCCGCGACGACCTCCCGTACCTGGTCCGCCAGTTCACGAGCGGCGACTTCGTGGAGAACAGCACCTCCCAGGTGGCGCGCCTGCTCTTCGCGGTCCGCTGGAAACTCGGGGCACTGCTCGGCTGGGACAAGCCCGGCACCGGCGTCGGCGGGCGCGTGCGCACCCTCCACGACCGCTTGCCGGAAGATCTCCGCGACGCTCCCCGGGGACCTGCCTTCCGCGGGGGCACGTTCACGCCCCTCTATCTGACGCGGGACGAGTGGGCGGCCGAGATGGCGAACCAGACCGTGCACGCGGTGCTGCACGTCGGCTGGGTTCCGGACGACTCCGGCGGCTACCGCGGCCAGATGGCCATCCTGGTGAAGCCCAACGGGCTGTTCGGCGCCCTCTACATGGCAGCCATCAAGCCCTTCAGATACCTCGGGGTGTATCCGGCGCTGCACCGCGCGATCGGACGCACGTGGCAGGCCAACGCCAGCGAAAGGGCACGGGCTGATCGGGGGCAGCAGTAGGCGCAACTGGTGCCGCAACGCGAACATCACGGCTGTAGCCCTCATCTGCCGGGACCAGTGACGCTGGGAGTCTGGTGCGTCGCGGGACGATCTGAGGGTCGCCGCAGCCGGGCGGGCCGACGGCTGCGGACCGTCAGCGAGGCGTGGCGGCGGAGTCGGCCGTAGGCGTCGTAGGAGGGCGTTCGACGCGGGAGGCGGGGTCGAGGGTGAAGCCGATGACCGCGCCGCCGCCGGGCCGGTTGCGGGCGAAGGCGGTGCCGCCGTGGGTGACGGCGACGGCGTGCACGATCGCCAGACCCAGCCCGGAGCCGGGCAGGCTGCGGGCGCTGTCGGCGCGGTAGAAGCGGTCGAAGACACGGGGCAGGTCGGCCTCGGCGATGCCCGGTCCGCGGTCGCGCACCTCCACGCGCGTGCCCTTGATCGCGACTTCTACCGGCTCGGTGCCGTCCTGGTCGAACTTGGCGGCGTTCTCCAGCAGGTTGGTCAGCGCCCGCTGTATCGCGGCGGGCCGGGCCCGTACGACGGTGCTGTCGGCCTCGACGAGGATCTCCCGGCCGGTACGGCGCCGGGCCAGGGCGGCCGCCTCCTCGGCCACGCCGCTCAGCGCGGTGTCCGCGGGCTGTTCGGCGTCCCGGTCGCCGGCCGCGAGTTCCACCAGCTCGTTGACGAGGTTGACCAGTTCACGGGTCTCGCTCTTCATGTCCGCGATCAGGTCCGCCTTGGCCTGCGGCGGCAGCCGGTCGATGCGGTCCAGGAGGGCCACGTTGGTCTGCAACGAGGTCAGCGGGGTGCGCAGTTCGTGCCCGGCGTCCTGCACCAGCCGCCGCTGCACCTCCTCCGAGGCGGCGAGCCGGCCCAGCATCCCGTCGAACGCCCGCCCCAGCCGGCCGACTTCGTCCGGCCCGGCGACCGGGACCGCCGTGTCCAGCCGACCGGTGCGGGCCACGTCCTCGGCGACCCGCGTCAGCCGGACCAGCCGCCCGGCGATCCTGCGCGCCAGCCACCAGCCCGCCAGGCCGGCCACGACGATGACGGTGGCGCTCAGCTCGACGGTGCGTTCCTGCAGCTCCCTGAGCAGGACCTCGGTGTCGCTGTACTGCTGGGCAACTTGTACGGCGCCCCGCCCGCCGCCGAGTGCGACGGTGGCGACTCGGTAACGGTCCCCCTCGATCTCGGCCTTGTAGTAGATGGTGTGGCCGGCCGTGGCGTGCGAGGCCGCGGCGCGGTCGGCCACGCGGACCGGCAGCACGGGGTAGCCGTGTTCCTCGACGCGGCCCGCGGGACCGAGGACCTGGACATCGGTACGGATGCGGCGCGAGAGGTCGTCGCGGGGGCCGTCGTGGTCGGGGCTGGCGCTGAAGTAGTCCGACGGCGACAGATGTCGCTGGGCGACCTGCTGGTGCAGGTCGCTGACGACGCCGCGGAAGACGCCGTCCTGGTCGACCCGCACCATCCGCGCCGCCGCGTTGTAGCTCAGGAAGCCTCCGAGGAGGGTGGTGGCGGCGGTGACGCAGGCGAACGAGAGGGCGAACACGGTGCCCAGGCTGCGGCGGGGGTGCAGGATGGCGAGCCGTTGTCGCGCGTGGTCCATTGGGTACGGCTTTCTCCGGAGCGGTCGGCGCGCCCGCCAGTGTGCCAAGCCGACGGCTGCCGCGGCAGCTCATGACGGCCGTCGCCGACTGCTCTTACTGGCCTCTCACCGGGCCTTATGCACTTGCCCGAGGAGGCACGTTCTCTTACCGGAGTTGACCGGAGCCAAGCGCGGCGTCAGCCGGGAAGACGGAGGGCCGCCGGCACATCGGCTGCCGGCCGGCCCCTCCAGGGAGAGCTGACGTCAGCGGCTGGCCGCGCGACGGGAGCGGACCACCTCGATCAGCACGGGCAGCAGCGACAGCGCGATGATCAGCCCGATCGCCGGCAGCAGATACGAGTCGATGCTGCCCTTGAGGGAGTCGCCGAGCCGGTAGCCGAGCAGGATCACCCCGAGCGTCCACGCCGTGCCACCGACCACGTTCCAGATCAGGAACGCCCCGGCCCGCATGCCCAGCACCCCGGCCACCGGGTTGAGGAACGTACGCACGATGGGCACGAACCGCGCCAGCACCACCGCCTTGCCCGCGCCGTACCGGGTGAAGTACGCCTCCGCCTTGTCGACGTACTCCTGCTTGAACAGCCGCGAGTCCGGCCGGGCGAACAGTTTCGGTCCGAGCCGCGCTCCCAGCAGATGCCCGAGCTGCGCCCCGGCGATCGCGCACAGCGGCGCACCGACCAGCAGTCCTGGCAGGGACAGGTGGAAGCCCGGCCGGTCGAAGACCTGGTCCGCCGCTCCGGCGGCACCGACCCCGGCCAGGAACAGCAGGGAGTCACCAGGCAGGAAGAAGCCCACGAGCAGTCCGGTCTCGGCGAACACGATCGCCAGGATGCCGGCCAGCCCGAAGGCGGTGATCATCGACTGGGCATCCAGCACATTGACAGCGAGCTCCAACGCGGGCTCCTCAGGGGGTGGTTGACGTATGACACGGATCACACGGACGGAGGTCGGCGTGCCAGCCTCCCGCGCCCGCGCCCGTGTCCGGGTCGAGGGCGCCAACGGTGACCAGTCCGATGATGACGGTTCCCAGCAGCACCCGGTGAACGACCACCGCTGTCATCCAGAACGGTGCGACCTCGACCGTCCAGCGCCGCTGCGTCCGCCGGTCCGACAGCGTCACCCGTTCTGGCGGGACCGCGATCACCTCGTCCTCCGCCCCCGCGTCCATCAGGCCACCCTACGGCGACACCAGCCGCGCTACGGCGCAAGCGGGGACGCACCCGGCGACTTCTGTTCGCCTACGCCGGCCCCCACCTGCGCAACGACTCCTTCCGAGGGTGCCGCGAGGTCCTCTGGGCACTCGCCACGACGCACGTCCGTAGCCGGTGAAGCCCCGGATCGTCAGTTCTGGCAGGCGCATCCAGCGGCGCTCTTCCACGGGCCGAACCTTCCGGCAAGTCCCGCCACGGCACCCTGCTCCGGTCCGAAACATCTCCCCGCGCCGTCACGCTCCGGACGACGCCCCAGGTCGGTGGCCGGGACACGGCCCGGCGTCAGGACGCGGCAGCAGCCCGCAGGTCTTCGGCCGTCAGCAAGGACAACAGGCTGATGTCTTCTGCCTTGAGGGCCTCGGCGCCGCCTTGCTCCCGGTCGATCACGCACAGCGCCTCGTCCACCTGCGCGCCCAGGTTGCGCAGGTCCGCGGTCGACAGCACGATCTGTCCACCGCTGGTGACCACGTCCTCGATGACCAGCACCTTCCGGCCCGCAACCTCCGCGCCCTCGGCCAGACGGCACGTGCCATACGGCTTGGCGTGCTGGCGCACGAACGCGCAAGGAAGGCCCGTGTGTCGGCCGAGCGCGGTCACTACCGGGATACCGCCCATCTCCAGGCCGGCCAGCACCTGCGTGCCGGACGGTACCAGAGGGGCCATCCGCCGGGCGATCTCATCGAGCAGGACGGGATCCGCCTCGAACCGGTACTTGTCGAAGTACTCCGTGGCAGTACGTCCCGACCGAAGCGTGAACTGGCCGGTCAGATGAGAAGCGGCATGGATACGGAGAGCGAGATCAGAATGCGTCACAGGCGATCACTCTCCCAGCCGTCCCTCCTGACCAGCACACCGGCCCCCCCACGACACTCCACTACGGGATCGCCCGGACGACGCCTCTAGTCCCACTCCCATGTGATGCCGAGGACGCCCGGCCGTATCTGCTGCTCCACGAGGTGGACCGAGCCATGGGCGTTCAGCGTCAGATCGGCGACCGCCTCGCGAGGGGCGGTTGCCGTGGGGCGGGCGAAGCGGCGGCAGTGGACGGGCAGAGCCGCGCGGTCGAAGCCGACCTGAAGGACGTACTGACCACCGCCGTAGGTGAAACCGCGAACGTACTCGTGGCTGGGCGCGCCGGTTCCGTCCTCGAAGCGGTATCCCAGGACCGCGGTCTCCCCGGCTCTCAACCGCCCGTCGAAGAGCAGCTCGACGACGATCACCCCCGAAGCGCCGTGGCGCCGGATCCGCCCGACCCTGCAGTTGCCGAGACCGCGTACCCGTACCCGTTCCGTGTCGCAGCCGGGGTCGCCGTGATGGATGGCGAGATAGCGGTCGACGCCATCACGGTGGGCCCGTACGACGTGATGCGAGTCGCGGGCGGTGAGCTCTCGACAGGCACCGATGTGAACGTGCTCGTAGTGGATCACGGTGTGCAGCCCGCCGTCCGCCGGTGCCGCCAGACTCGCCAGCAGCGATTCGAGCGCGGCGGCGGGTTCGAGGAGGGTGCGATACGGGCGGGCCGGGGGACGGTCGCTCGTGGCACGTGGACCTATCAGGCGGGTGAGGGCATGCGGGGGAAGCTCCAGGACCTCCTCGAGCGCGGTGACGGCACGAAGCGACTCGGGCCGCTCGGGCCGCCGTACACCGCGCTGCCAGTAGCTGAGGCTGGTCACACCGACACGTATGCCGCGCTGGGCGAGCCGGTGCTGCACGCGATGCAGAGCCAGCCCGCGCGCGGCGAGCGCGGCCCGGAGCGCGGCGGAGAACGGGCCGGTGCGCAGGGCTTCGGCGAGTTCGGCCTCGGGGGTGGGACGGCGGGGCGAGCCGAGGGCTGGGTCGCCGGGGCGCGGGGTGGCACGGCGATCGGTACTGTGCGCTGCCATTGGGCCCCCTCCCCTCCCCCACCCCCCTCCGATTGTTTATCTGTGAACGTTCACTTCCCCGTTCCTGAACGGGGCGTTACTTGCGCTGCCAACTGCTGGTACCTGCCGTGGCGTTCACAACCGTACGGGTGGAGTTCACTTCGCCGCCAGCCCTGTGGATAACTTCATTGACCGGGACCCGACAAGAGATCGATGCTGCTGTCGCAGCGTCCGGACGCGCTCCTCCACCCCCACCCTGACTGGGAGGAACGCCATGTCCAGTACCACCCGGGGCCGTAGACGGCTGGCGAAAGCGGTCCTCGCGGCCGTCGCCGTCCTGACGCCCGCCCTCGTGCCGACGGCCACCGCTCACGCCACCCCGAACCCCGCCCCGAATGCCGCCCCGCATTCCGCTCCGTACGCCGCTCCTCGGGCCACAGCTCGCCCCGCCGCTCCCGCCGTCAAGCGCCTCAACATCACCATGCAGGCGCAGCAGAACAGCAACTGGTGCTGGGCGGCCAGCGGCGACACCATCGCGTCGTGGTTCGGGCGCAACTACACCCAGAACCAGTTCTGCGATGCCGCTTTCAACCGGCCCCAGGGCAGCACCTGCGGCAACTGGCAGGCGGCGTTGGACGACGTACAGAACGCCTTCGACTGGATGGGCATCAACCCCGGTACATACGTGAGCGGTTATCTGCGCTACGGCACCGTGCAGAACGAGATCAACGCCGACCGCCCCATCGAGACGCGCATCGAGTGGAGCTCCGGGGGCGGGCACATGCATGTGCTGTACGGCTACGACACCTCCGCCAACCAAGTCTACTGGGGCGACCCGTGGCCCTCCAACTACCGCTACAACTGGGGGGATTACGACTACTACGTGAGCAACAACTCGTTCACGTGGACCCACTCGCTCTACAGGATCGGAGCGTGACCCCATGACCCCGATCCGCACGTCACCGATCCAGACCACACCGACCCAGACCACACCGACCCAGGCCACACCGACCCAGAAGTCATCGAGCGGCACGTCACCAACCCCGACGTCACCGAAGCACCGCACACCGAACCGGCACGCGCCCGCCGGCCGCAAGCCCGTCCGCAAGGGTGCGGCGGTCACGGTGCTCTTCGCCACCGCGGCCCTCGGCGCGCTCGGCCCCGCCACCGCACACGCGGCGGCCGCCGGCGACTTCCCCGCGCCCTTCACCGCCGCTGACACCGCTCAGGCGCGCGAGGCGGCGTCGACTCCGGCCACCCTCCTCACCCTCTCGCGCTTCTTCGCCCGCGATGGCGCGATCGCGCCGAGCGCGGCCCGACCGCACCTGGTCGGGCCGTCGGTAACCGTGTCCTTCCTCGACCCGGGGTTCGTCGCCGGACGCCCGGGCGCCCCTGTCGCCGACCCGCAGTTCGTCGCGAGCAAGGCGGTCTCCGCGGACGGCCAGGTCGCGTCGGTGTGGACCGTGCGGACGGCGAAGGGGTGGAAGGTCGTGAACATCGCGACCGGCGGCGACGAGACCGACTACGTCAGCCAGGCGCACGGCCTCGGGACCGTCTTCCGGGAGCCGCAGATCGATGCCTGGTATGTGGTGCGCGACGGCCGTGTGCTGCCGCTCGACCCCGACGCGCGGCGCGCCGTGGGGAACGGCGGTGTGACCCTGGCCGCCTACCAGCGCCTGGTACACGCGAAATACGGCGACAAGCTCCCGGGTTCCGCCTACGACCGGGCGGG
>NZ_CM002285.1:1550794-1677352 GCF_000497445.1 Streptomyces roseochromogenus subsp. oscitans DS 12.976
TGTCCGCCCCGCCACGCGGGGAATGCCGGTCCTCTCCAGTCGGGCGCATCTACGGCCGCCCCCTTCAGCTACCGCCCGAAACCGAGGCAGATCCCCGGCTCTCCGGGGGGATGGCCGCGTCCGGCAGCGGGTGTCGTGGTGATCCCCCGGCGGCCCGGCGGGGGCTCGCCGTACTGATCCAGGCGTATGGCGCAGACCGGCATCGCGATCAGCACGCAACGTGCCGTGATCGCTTCCTACTTGGAGATGAGGCCCATGGCGGTGCGGGTCGCGGTGAGCAGTTCCGGCAGGCCGTGGGGCTTCAGGACGCCGTAGTGGTCGCCCTTCAGATGGACGACGGTGGGCGGCATGGCCGAGTATCCGGCGTGGGACTCGACGAAGGAGTAGTCGTCTCCCTGGGCCTTGAAGAGGGTGATGGGTGCCTCCACCGTGTGTTCGGTCAGCTCGCGGAAGGAGTAGTCGAACTCGTAGGTGATGCCGACGATGCGGGTGATGCGGCGGATCGTGTCCTCGTCCAGGGACGGCAGCAGATCGTGGATGCAGGAGACGAAGCTGTCCTCGTCATGGGTCTGGGCCAGGCAGGTGTCCAGGGCCGGGCCGTGCACTGTGCCGGTGAAGACGGAGCAGAGGATCGTGACGTACGCCGGGTTGTCGTACGACGCCTCCCGGCCGTGGGCGTGGCCGTCCTCCTGGCGGATCTTCGGGTTGCCGGGGCAGATCAGGAACAGGCGCTCGACCTTCTCCCCGGCCTGTTCCAGCTGCCAGGCCGTCTCGAAGGCGACCCGGGCACCGAAGGAGTAGCCCCACAGCGTGTAGGGGCCGCTCGGCTGGATACGGCGGATCTCCGCGAGGTCCGCGGCGGCCATCTCGCGGATGGTGTCGTACGGGATCTCTCCGGCGTTGATGCCGTGCGCCTGGATGCCGTAGAACGGGCGGTCCAGGCCGGCCTGCTGGCTCAGCAGGCGCAGGTTCATCGGGTAACCGCCGAGGCCCGGCCAGCAGAAGACCGGGGCGAAGCCGCCCTCCGTGGCCAGGGGGATCATCCGGCAGACCGGGGTCGTCGCATCGTCGTCCATGCGCGCGGCCAGGTCGCGCAGCTTCGGCGTCTCGAAGAGGACCTGGAGCGGGAGCCGGATGCCGAACTGCTTGTTGATCCTGTTGACCAGGGCCACGGCGATCAGCGAGTTGCCGCCGCAGGCGAAGAACTCGTCCTCGCTTGAGACGTGCTCGTACGTCAGCGCCGCGCCCCAGACGTCCGCAAGCCACTGCTCGGTCGGCGTCACCGGTGCCACGTACACCCCGGGCTGCCGCGCGGCGACCACCTCGGGGGAGGTGGCCAGGGCTGTGCAGTCGACCTTGCCGCTGGCCGTCAGCGGCAGCGCGTCGAGGACGAGGACCCGGTTCGGGAGCATGAAATCGGGCAGGGAGCGGGCCAGTTCGTCGCGGATCATCTCCGCCGGCCCCTTGGTGTGCACCGCGTCCTCGTACATGCCCTCGCCGGTCACCTGCTCGTCGCTGACCCGGCCGCCGAGGAAGAAGTACGACGGGCCACCGAGGATGCCGGCCGAGCCGAGGATGTCGTCGAGGCGGCGGGCCGCGGGCAGCGGATGCCCGGACTTGGAGGAGTAGCCCGAGGACATGAAGCCGAAGCCCGGCGTGCGCTGGAAGTGGTGCATACGGGTGCCGAGGGCGATGTACTCCAGCCAGGGATCAAGGGCCCGGCTGACCGCGCTGATCCCGAAGCTCGCGCGGTCGTACACGCCCTGGTTGATGGCGATGACGTGCCGGACCTCGATCAGGTCGTCGCCGATGCGCTCCAGCGCCCCGTCGCGGTAGCGGTACTGACCGCCGGGCAGGCCCTCGACGCGGCCCGGGTGGGCCTGGACGTACAGTTCGGTGGGGTCCTGGCGGGGCCGGCCGTCGTTCGCGGTGATCTCGAAGGTGCCGAGGTAGTGGTCCTCCTCGGCGACGTCCAGGACGTCCTTGACCGGCGGGAAGTGGCCGAGCGGGGCGATGGTCAGGCCATGGGAGGGCAGCACCTCCTCGAACACGCCCACCATATGGCCGGTCTCGAATTCCAGCACTTCCTGGATGTTGGTCCGGTAGACGGGTTCGATCGCCCGCCGTTTGCCGAGGAAGTGCGCCAGCAGCCCGCCGTCCGGGCAGTGGCCGGTGCCGTCGCCTACGCGGACCAGGCCGTGGTCTACCGGGTGGTAGTAGTACACGCCGGGCACGAGACCCGCGACGCCGCCGGACTCGATGTACAGCTGGGTGGCGTACAGGGCGCCTGGTGAGGCGTAGGAGTACTTCGGCAGCAGCCGTTCCTCGCTGTGGAACTGGCCGAACCAGCGCAGGATCCGGCCCAGTTCGGCCGGGGTCAGTTCGCTCAGCGGCCGGGAGTGCGCCGGTACGGGGCGCGGTGCGAGCACGGTGAGGAGGTCCTCGCGGGTGACCGGGCCGCCGTCGTAGAAGCGGTACGTCTTGCGGGCGAAGGTCTCCCGGCGCTGCTCGGGGGTCTCCGTGTGGCCCGGCAGGGCGATGGCCGGGCGGCCCGCGAGTTCTGTCGGCTCGCGCAGGCCCGGGTTGGACAGCTGTGCCTTGACCTGGAGTTTGGACGCCTTGGACTGGTGGTGGGCGGCGTGCGAGCCCTGGTCCATGACGGCTGCCGTACGGGGGTCCAGCTCGACGCACGCGATCAGCGCCGGATGGCCGGTGCGCGGGTCGTCGGTGACGATCGCTGCGGCGCGGCGCACCCAGGTGTGCTCCTCGATGCGCGAGGCCACCTCCTCCAGCTCCACGCGATAGCCGCGCAGCTTGACCTGGTTGTCGGCGCGGCCCGCGAACTGCAGGGTGCCGTCCGGGTTCCACAGGCACACGTCACCCGTGCGGTACAGGCGCTCGCCCGGCTCGAACGGCGAGGCGACGAAGCGTTCCAGGGTCTGCTCGGGGTGGCCGAGATAGCCGCGGGCCAGTTGGGCGCCGCCCAGATACAGTTCGCCGGCCACACCGGTGGCGACCGGTGCCAGGTTCTCGTCCAGGACGTACGCCGAGACGTCGTCGACGGGCACGCCGATGGGTACGGTGCGGGACGTGCCGCCGTCGATGGCCGCGGGGTCGACCTCGTGGAAGGTGGCGTTGATGGTGGTCTCGGTCGGCCCGTAGAGGTTGACCAGGGACGCGCCCGGCAGGCCGTGGAAGAAGTCGCGGGCCAGTTTGTGGGTGAGCGCCTCGCCGCCGGAGAAGACGCGCCGCAGTGAGCTGCAGGAGGTGAACTCCTCGGTGTCCAGGAGGGCTTGGAGCAGTGTCGGCACGCACTGCAGGTGGGTGACGCCGTGGGTGCGTACGGCTTCGACGATGGCCTGCGGGTCCCGGTGGATGCCCGGGGTGCCCATGACGACATGGGTGCCGGCGGCCGGGGCGAGGATCTCCCATTGGGCGGCGTCGAAGCTCATCGGCGTCTTCTGCAGGATGGTGACCCGCGGTCCGAGATAGCCGCGGGAGGCGAGCCAGCGGAGCTGGCCGGCGATGGCCCGGTTCTCGATCCCCACGCCCTTGGGCCGGCCGGTGCTGCCCGAGGTGTAGATGACGTAGGCGAGATGGCCGGGCTGCCGGCCGGGTAAGGCGGTGCGGCCGGCTGGGCCCGGCGTCACTTCCGCCGGTGTGAGCACCAGGACATGCCTCGGCGCGAGGGCGGCCAGACGCTCGCGCAGGTGTTCCTGGGTGACGATGACGGACGCCCCGGAGTCCTCGATCATGTAGCGCAGCCGGTCCTCGGGGTAGTCCGGGGACAGCGGCAGATAGGCGGCGCCCGCGCCGAGGATGCCCCACACTCCGGTCATCAGGTCCAGGGACGGCTCGGTGAACAGACCGACGCAGGTGTCGGGGCCGACGCCGAGCCGGGCGAGACGGGCGCCGAGGTCCCGGCTCTGCCGGTCGAGTTCACGGTAGCTGAGCCGTTCGCCGCGGAAGGTGACCGCCGTGGCCTCCGGACGCAGCGCGGCCTGACGGGCCACCAGGCCGGGCAGGCACAGGCCCGTGAGGGGTGTGCCGGATTTCAGTGCGCTCGCAGTCTTCATCGCATCGTCCCCGCGTGGTTGTGCTCGATGGGTGGCGACGGCCGACGTGGGACAGGGGGCTTCTGAAGATTTCCCGAGCCGGTACGGGCCCGGCACGGGACGTTCGCGTGAGGTGTTCGGGAAGGGCGGTCGGCAGGATCGGGACCTGTCGCAACGGACCCGCTCCACCGCGCATGCCGGGAGCGGGAACCGCGAAACCCGTGACACCTGTGAAAGGCCAGCCACCGTGACAAAGATTGTCCTCGTCCCCGGAAGCATCCGTCGGGACTCGCTCAACGCCTCCGTTCTTGCCACCGTGCGCCGGCTGCTGGCCGAGCGGGCGGACGGGGACGAGTACGAAATCGACACCCTGTCGGTGGGGCGACTCCCACTGTACGACTGGGACGTCGAACAGGCATGTGGAACCGACGTGGTGCACGCCGCCGAGGATCTGGTACGGGACGCGGACACGCTCGTCGTCAGCACGCCCTCGTACAACGGCGAGCTGCCGGGGCGTCCTCAAGAACGCCCTGGGCTCGCTCTCGTGTCCGGCCGGCCCGGGGACGGCCCGCTCACCGGCAGGACGGTCGCGCCGGCGAGCGCCTCGCCCGGAGCGCGCGGCGCGGTGGCGGCCGTACTGACCCGCTGCGATGCTCAAGTGGTGGACCATGACCTGGTCGCGGTGGGCAGGGCCGGCCAACTGCGCGCCGGTGACGGCGGCTTCACCGACCCGAGTGCGTGTCCGGATTGCGGCGCCAGGAGCCCGTGGATCACTCCGCTCACGGCGGCAGTGAGGGAGCCTTGTGTGCCGCTGCCGTTGTCCTCCCGCTCCTTCGCGCCTTGATCGCCGGTCCCGGCCGGCCACGCCCCGAGCCCGGAGACACAGAGCAACGCGGGCCTACGACTGGCGCTCCTCGCATGTTCGAGGTATGGCAGGCCGCCGCTCATCACCGGCGACGCGCTCCGCGCCATCCGTGCTGGGGGTCTGACCGCTCCTGCCCGTCCGCCCACGACACCGCCCGCCACCCGCACCGCGCTCAGCCACGCGGGCATCGCTGCAACCGCCGCACGGACGCAGCCCGCCGAGCAGGCCCAGCCGCCAGGCGCCCGCTCTGGCGTCCGTATCGTTACGGAGAGTGTCCGACGGGCGAGTCAGCCGTTGACGATACGGTTGTGATGGCGCAGGGGAAGCTCTCTGAAGAAGGGCGCGCGGCCGGTCGCGGCCGGGGAGGCTGCGCCTTTATTCCCCGAGCACCAGCCGCTCCAGCGCCACCCGTGCCCGCGCGTCGGACTGTGCACGGGCCGCGACCGCGACCGCGAGCTCCCGCACCCACTCGTCGAGGGCCACCGGGCGCCGCGAGAGCACCACGCCGCGGATCTCCTTGCACACCTCGCCCTTGGGCTGCCCGCCCGCCAGGTCGAGCACCAGACGCTGCTCGCCGAGGAAGACCTCGACCCGGTCGACGCGGCCGTCGCGCCCCGCGAACCGGTCGGCCATGCTCCGTTTACGTTCGACGACGACGGAACCCGGCGGCAGCGCCTCCGAAAGTGTCCCGGTGAGCACCTGCGCGTAGACCTCCAGGTCGGCGGCGTCCCTGCGCAGCGCGGCCGTCAGCAGGTCGATGGAGTCTGATTCCCCGTTGGGCTCGAACGGGACGGAGTCGTGTGGCGAGGTCATCACGGGGCCTCTCGTGGTGTGCGGTTGATCCGGGTCTGCTGGGCCGGGCGCTCACCCGTCCAGGCTGAGCACCATCGTCGGGCGCTCGATGACGTGGTCCTCGCGCAGCGGCCGTACGGCTGTGCCGATCGCGAAGAACTCGGTGGTGTGACCACCCCAGCGGTGGTTGTGCGCATTGAGCTGCACCCCGACGACGCCCTCCGCCCGCAGCTCCTCCGCCTCGTGCTGCATCCTCGCCATCGCCAGCTCCCGTGCGTCGTACAGCGCCTGCGTGAACTGCTCGATCTCCACGTTCTTGCCGATGTTGGAGAACATCTGCCCCATCTTCTGGTGCGCGATGTGGTAGACGCAGGTACCCATCACCATGCCGAGTGGGGCGTAGCCGGCGCGGATGAGTGTCCAGAAGTCCTGGCCGTTGAGGTCCGAGGTGAACGGCTGGCCCTTGAGGTTGCGCCAGCTGCCGCCGCCCGCGCCCGGCGCCGGGTGATCGGCCTTGACGGCAGTACCGACCGCGATGAACTCCGCGATGTCGCTGCCGAATTCACGGGCCTCGACGCTGAGCCGCACGCCGACGACACCGTCCGCGCCCAGCTGCGCGGCCTCGGCTTCCATGCGGGTCATCGCCAGCTCACGGGCGTGGTACATCGCCTGGCTGAGCGTCGTCAGCTCCTGGTTCTTCCCCCAGCGGCCCAGCTGGATGCCCACGTGGTAGATCGAGCTGCCCAGGACCAGGCCGATGGGCCGGAATCCCGCCTCGCGCACGAGCAGGAACTCGTTGACCGACAGGTCGCTGGTGAAGATCGATCCCGGCTTGCCCGGCTGCAGCTCGGCGAGCCGCCGCATCGCGTCGGCGGGCACACCCTGGGCGGACACGCCGTC
The DNA here is from genome assembly GCF_000497445.1 of Streptomyces roseochromogenus subsp. oscitans DS 12.976. NCBI lineage: Bacteria > Bacillati > Actinomycetota > Actinomycetes > Kitasatosporales > Streptomycetaceae > Streptomyces > Streptomyces roseochromogenus. Next base: position 1,557,407 of record NZ_CM002285.1, read on the forward strand.
GGGAGTGCCCTCGGCGGGGTTGAAGACGGTCATGAACGGGTTCCCCTCATCGCATGTCGGTGGCGGTGCGGTGGCTGGTCCGCCGGCGTCGTTCCGGGTCGAGCGGCATCACGGTGAGTGTGCGGAGCGGCTCCTCGCGTGCCGTGAAGCGGGCGACGGTGGTGCCCAGCAGCGTCGCTTCAGCCACGTGGTCCTTCTGGTCGTCGTTGCTCCTGCGCATGCACGACTCGCCCCAGATGCGCAGGCGACCCGCGGAGAGGATCACGCCGTCGCCGCCCCGCCGCCCCGTCTGCGCGGACAGGTGCGCACGGGCGTCGGAGCGCACTGCCTGAACCAGCTCGCTCCAGCCGCTGACCTCGGTGTTGCTCCAAGAGCGCGTCTGTGCACGGGTGGTGTAGTCGTCGTGGCGTACGCCGATGGACATCCCGTACAGCAGCTCCACCGGGACCCATCCGGCGGTCACCAGCTTCGCGAACCCCTGGCCGTCGAGGTGGCAGGTGAACGGCTGCGGTGCCCGTACCGTCCCGGCCGCGCGAACCGCCGTCCCGATCACCTTGAACTCCAGGCAGTTGGGCTGCGCCACGAAGGGCGCCACGGTCAACTGTGCCGCGACGACGCCGTCGCCGCCGAGAGCCGAGCACTCGGCGGTCATCCGGTCGAGGGCCGAGCGACGCGCCCGGTCGAGCACCTCGACGAGCCCGGCGGACGGGTCACCACGTCCGGAGAGGGCCATGGGCGCCGGGGCGCTGCCGAAGGCGTACCGCATGCCCCCGTAAAGACAGTCGTGATAGCCCCAGTAGCGGCCGCTGCGGCCCACGTGGTAGACGGCCGAGCCCATGACCTGGCCCACCGGCTCGAACCCCACGGCACGCAGTGCGGCGAACTCACCGGTGGACAGCGCCGAGGACCATGTCCCGCTGCCCCGCACCTCCGCGATGCGCGCGGCTGCCGCCGGTGGCAGTCCAGCCCCCGTCCATTCCCCGCTCATGGACACCAACTCCCCGCGTCGTGCCCTGTCCAAGGGCACAGTGGCTCGATTCTATGCCCGGCCGCCCCGGGCACCCACGGTAGGTGGGTGCCGCATGCGAAGCCGGCGCAGGGTCTTGCGGCTGCGCGGTACGAAGCAGTCCATCCTCACCACTGCGGCCCTCATCGCACGGGGAAGCCGAACCTGTACCCCTGGTTCCTCAGCCGGGGCAGCAGCGCGGCGAGGGCCGCGACGGTCTGGGAGCGGTCGCCGCCGCCGTCGTGGAAGAGGATGGTCGGTCCGTTGGGCAGCTCGTGTTCCACGGTGTTCAGGATGGCCTGCGTGCCGGGCCGCTTGTAGTCGTCGGTGTCGATGTTCCAGCCGAGCGGGCGCATCCCCATCGATGCGGCGATCTGTCGGCTGTAGGGGGTGAAGGCGCCGCCCGGCGCACGGTAGTAGAGCGGTTTCACGCCGCCGGACGCCTGCTCGATCATCTGTGCCGCTCCGGCGACCTCGGCGTACTGGAAGGAGCGGGGCTTGTGATCCATCGTCGTGTCGTGGTGGACGGTGTGGTCGCACAAGCGGTGTCCCTCCGCGACGATCTGTCGTACCACGGCGGGAAGTTCGGCCGCCTTTGTTCCGATCACGCAGAAGACGGCTTTGACTCCGTTGTCCCTGAGCACCCTCAGGACGCGCGGCGTCCACACCGGATCGGGGCCGTCGTCGACGGTGATGTTGACGGCGTGCGGGCCCTTGTCCGAGGCGTGGGCGATGTCCATGCTCACAACCGGAGCGGGCAGTCCCGGGTCGGGCACGGAGGTCTGCCCCGCGATCGGCCGCGGCGAAGTGTGGTGCGCCGGCGATGTGGGCGAGGCGGTCGCCCGCACACGGTCGTCCGGACGGCTCCCGGCCGCGCCGCCCGCGCCGGTACCGCCCATGGCCCCCAGCACGGAGGCCCCCACCACGGTGGCGACGGCCGCCGCAACAGCCGGCCAGCCCGTCCCGACCCGCCTCACATCGCGCCGCATCACGCCCCCTGGCCCTCTTGTGTTGCCCCCACCAGCGCGGACGCACATTCGCCCCTGTGTGGGGCGACGTTGAACATGCTCATGGTAGGGCAGTGCGTTTGCCGATGGAGCGGGGTGAGCGAGGCCCCCTTCGGCAGGTGCCGGGCGGGGCCTGGGCGGGCATGGTGTCGCGGCTTCGTCGACGAGGGACCTTCGGCGGTCAAGACCGCGACGAGGACGGCGTGGCGAGGTTGTTGACCGAGCGGGACATGCCGCGGCCGGTGGTGTGCACCAACCACCCGGCCTACGGCGGCACCGGACCGTCGGCGGTGCTCACTGGAACCTGGCGACGGCCGCACCAGTCGCCCCGTACCGGCCCCGGAAACTCGGCCCTCCCCGAACAGGCCACGAACTCCGGGGAGTTCTAGGCGGCGAACGCGTTGACGCCCGTCAGTTCCGCCGACAGCTCCCACAGCCGAGCCGCCTGCTCCGGGTCGATCGCCCAGTCCTTCACGCCAACGCGCTCGGCGTCGCCCTCCGGCGCGGGCTCGGCGATGTCGCAGTCCTCCAGATAGACGCCGCCGATCCCGTCCAGCTGCGGCGAGGTCGCCGCCCACACCTGGGTAGCCGCACCCTGCGGCGGGGTCTTGAAGCCCTCGGGGTCGAGCACGTTGCCGTCCTCGTCGATCCAGCCGCGCTCGATCATCTCCTCCTTGGGCAGATGCCGTTGAAGCGGGGTGATGATGCCGCCGGGGTGCAGGGCGAAGGCCCGGACGCCGGCATCCCGGCCGAGCTTGTCCAGCTGGACGGCGAACAGCACGTTGGCGGTCTTGGCCTGACCGTAGGCCTCCCACTTGTCATAGCCCTGCCGCCAGTGGATGTCGTCCCAGCGGATGCCGGAGAAGTGGTGGCCGCGAGAGGAGACGGAGACGACCCGGGCACCGCCCGGTGAGATCGCGGGCCACAGGCGGTTGACGAGGGCGAAGTGACCGAGGTGGTTGGTGGCGAACTGGGCCTCCCAGCTGGGCCCCACCCGTGTCTCCGGGCACGCCATGATCCCGGCACTGTCGATCACCATGTCGATGTTCCGTCCGGAGGCGAGGAACCGCTCGGAGAAGCCACGCACGCTCTCCAGGTCGCCGAGGTCCAGCTCGTCCAGTTCGACTCCGGAGACATCGGTCAGCGCCTGCTCGGCCGTGGCCGGGCGGCGGGCGGGCACGATCACGTGGGCGCCGGCCCTCACGAGCGCCCGGGTGGTCTCCAGGCCGATCCCCGAGTAACCGCCGGTGACGAGGGCCAGCTTTCCCGTCAGGTCGATGCCCCGCAGGACGTCATCAGCGGTGCTGGTGGCGCCGAAACCGGATCCGATCTTGTGCTGTGCAGTGCTCATGCCCCGAACGCTACGAATTGGAGTGCACTCGAAGTCAAGCGGAGCCACATCGCCGCGCGACTCCCCTCCCCCTACACCCGGCGGAGTAGTCACGATGGCTCCCTGCGCAGGATGACCGCGGGTGTGCCGTGGGCGATGCTGTGGGCTGTGACAGCTGATCTTCGCCGAGCCGGAGCCGGAAAAGGGGACGGAGACGGGGACGGGGGCGACCGTCCGGCATCCGCTCCGCCGTCGCTCCCTGCCGAGCACGCGCACCGGCCACACCGCTCCCGGCTGCGGCGGTGGCTGCGGCGGTGGCTGCGGCGCGCCGCGCTGGGCTGTGCCGTCGTGCTGGCGGCCGTCACCGCGGCCTCGTTCGTCTACAACGCCGTCACGTCCGGGCGCGCCGCGCCGCCGCGGGGGCTCAGGTACGTGCAGGCCGCCGACATCCGCACGCGCTACCAGACCTGGGGTACGGCGGGCCCGCCGGTCGTCCTGGTGCACGGCGCCTTCGAATCCGTGGACACCTGGTCGCGCCTTGCCCCGCTGCTCGCCCGCGACCACCGGGTCTACGCGCTCGACCTGACGGGCGACGGATACAGCGAGCGCCACGGCCCGTACACCGTCGACCATTTCACCCGGCAGCTCCTGGGCTTCCTGAGCGCCATGCACCTCGGCGGTCCGGGCGAGCGCCCGCTGCTGGTGGGGCACTCCAGCGGAGCCGCCGTGGTCACCGAGGCGGCGTTGCGGGCCCCTGGCAGGCTGGGGGGTGTGATGCTCCTCGACGGCGATGCCCTCGACACGGGTGCCGGGCCGCCGCCGGCCTTCACGTACGTGCTGATCGACCCGTACCGCACCAGCCTGCTGCGGCTCGGGCTCGGCATCGACGCGGTGATCCGCAGCGTGTACGACGCACAGTGCGGGCCTGCCTGTCCGCGCCTGGACGCCGCCGGTCTGGATCAGTGGCGGCGCCCGCTCCGGGTGCCGGGCGCGGAGAACGCGCTCTGGAGCATGCTGGCCGCCGGGGTGCCGGGTCTGCCCGCGGACCAGGTGGCTCGGCTCGCCGGGGTGCACCTGCCCAAGTCGGTGGTGTTCGGCGCCCAGGACGACGTGTTCACCCGGCAGACGCCGCAGGAGACCGCCCGGCGCATCGGCGCACCGCCTGCGACGCTCGTCCCGGGCGCCCGGCACCTGACGATGATCTCCAGCCCTGAGGCGGTCGCGGCGGCCGTGGACAGACTCACGGCGGCATCGATCGTGGCATCCCGGTGACTCCACCGCCGCCCCGGTTTCCCCCCGGCCGTCCCTGTCGGCGGGGAGTGATCAGGTCAGGACGAGCTCCAGTACGGTGACCGAGAGCGGCGGCACGGTACTGGTGAAGGACGCTGCCGCGCCGGTGACGCTGCTCGTCCTCGGCACCAACGTGCCGGGTTCCGTCAGCGTGTTGGTGGTGGCGCGCGAGGGGCCGGTCAGAACCGTCGCGGTGGCCTGCCTCTTGACCCCCTTGGCCAGCCCCTTCAGTTCGACCGGCACGGTCACCTTCTCCGTCCCGCAGTTGACGACCGCGAGGTAGAGGCGGTTCCCGGAGCGGGTGGCCACGGTGGCGAGGCCGGGCAGCGCACGGGCGGTGGCCGGCAGCACCGTGTTACCGAGCCTGCTCGTCAGCATGTGCTGTGCCCAGTAGCTGGGCGACACATAGCTGGTGAGGTTGTCGTAGGCGATCAGGTTGGTGGCCCAGACGTTGTTCCTGACGTGCGAGAAGAGAGGCGCGTAGCACTCCATGAGGACCTGGTCCGAGTTGCGGATCAGCCCGGCCAGCCAAGCGGCGTCGCCGAGCGCCGCGTTGAGGTCGGGTGTGGGGCGGCCCTCCTGCGCGGCCCACTCTCCGACGAACACCTTCGTCGAATTGCGGTCCCGGTTGTCGTACTTGTGGGTGGAGGCCTGGGCGGCGGACGGCGCGAGGTAGTAGTGCTCGTCGATCAGGTCCGGCGTGCGACTCGTCACGGACGTCGTGGCGATCAGCTTCAGATGCGGGTACTTCGCCTTGATCGCGTCGTAGAAGGCCGCGAACCGCTCGTCGTACGACCCCGAGGAGTCGAACCAGTCCTCGTTGCCGATCTCCACGAACTCCAGCGGGAACGGCTCCGGATGTCCGTCGGCGGCACGTCGTGCGCCCCAGGTGCTGGTGACAGGACCGGTGACGTACTCGATCTCGTCGAGTGCGTCCTGGACGAACGGCCCCAGCGCGTCGCCGGTGACGTGTTCACCCTTGAGCGAATAGCCGGCGTAGACGGCGAGGACCGGCTGGGCGTGCATGTCCTCGACCCATTCCAGGTATTCGAGGAGTCCGAGGCCGTCCGTGGACCAGTAGCCCCAGGCGTCGTCCATGTGGCCGGGGCGCTCCCAGACCGGACCGATGGTGTTCTTCCAGTTGAACCGTGTCGCGATGGTGTTGCCCTCGACGAAGTTTCCGCCGGGGAAGCGCAGGAACTTCGGTTTCAGAGCGACCAGTTTGTCCATCAGGTCGATGCGCAGGCCGTTGGGCCGGTTGTTGTAGGTGGGCGGGAAGAGGGATACGTGCTGGAGCCACAGGGTCTCGCCCAGGGCGGCGGGGTCGGCCGTGGTGACGGTCAGCCTTGCGTCACCGGCCACAGGGGTGCGCGAACCGGTGCGCAGGGTCAGCTCGAACGGGCGGCCGGGGAAGGCGGTGCCGATGTGGGGCACGTGGGCGGACGCGTACACCGCCCTGCCGTCCGCCGACTCGATGGCCACCGTGAGCGGGCCGATGCGCCGCGACGCCTTGGCGAACAGCCGGGCGGTGTAGGAGGTTCCGGGCCGCACGGGTATGCCCCAGAAGCCGTCGTTGGAGACGCCGGCCCGGTTTCCGGCCCCGGCGCTGCTCGGCAGCACGACCTTGAGGGAACGGTTGAGCGCGGTGTTGAGCGGGGTGGCGGTGTCGAGTGCGAGGGTCGCTGCGCCGACGGCGGACCAGTGGACGGGCGTGGTGTCGCTGGCCATCATCGAGCGGTTCTGCACCAGCTCGGCGTAGATGCCGCCCTCGCCGGAGTGGTTGATGTCCTCGAACATCAAACCGGGCAGGATGGGGGACACAGCGTGCGCGGGATTGCCGGCGTCCACGCTCAGCAGCGGCGTCGTGGTCTCCACGGGGACCCCGGCCAGCGCCGCGACCTGGTCGGAGGTGAGGACGGACGGGAACATCCATACGTCGTCGATCAGGCCGTGCCACTGGTCGACGTGCCCACCGCCGTAGAGCGCACGGCCGATGGCGGTGTCGCCGCTGCCGGCCCAGCCCGCGGTGTAGGCGGTTTCCCCTTCCAACACGCCGTTGACGTAGAGGCGAATGACGCCGGCGGCCGGGTCGCTGACGCCGACCAGGTGGGTCCAGGTGTTGGTGGTGGGCGCTGAGGCGGCGGCCGCCACCGCGGCACTCTGAGTGGCGTCCGAGCCCAGCCGGGCGAAGGCGAAGGTGCCGGTGTCGTCGCGCAGGCCCAGGTAGAAGGAGCTGACGGCCTTGCCGTCGATACTGACGGCAGTCTGGTAGCCGCCGAGTTGAGAGAGGTTGACCCAGGCGCCCACCGAGAAAGCCTTGGAGGTGTCGAGGGCGGGCCCGGACGCCGTGGCGTTGCCGCCTGCCTTGAGGCTCAGGCTGTGGGTGCCGGCCTTGCCGGTGTCCCAGCCGGCCGCGCCCTGGAGCGTCGCGGTGCGACCGTTACCGGAGGAGTCGGCGGCCAAGGTGCCGGAGCCTTCGTCGAAGGTCCAGTGGGCGGCTGCGGCGGGGAGGTCCGCGGCAGTGGCGCTCGCGGTGGTGCCGATGAGTTCGGCGGCCCCGGCGGGAGCGGCGGCGAAGGTCCCGGCGAGGGGGGCGGCGCCCAGGACGGTGAGGACGGTTCTGCGCGGCACTCCGGCTTCTGAAGGCATGCGACTCATTCCCTCGTTCGATATACCGTACTACGATCGACACTTCGAGCAGCAGGGATCTTAGGGCGCCGGCGAGTCCCGTCAACACCCCTCGTACGGCAACGCTTCTTCAGGCCCCGCCCGCCCCGTGATTCCCGAAGAGAGGCGTGTTCGAGGTCTTGCGCTGCCCCCGTCGGCCCGCAACACTCCTCACACACCAACAGATCCGCACATAATTCAAACTCCTGAAGCCCAAGTCCCGGTGTATCGGCGGGCATTCGGGGGGCGATCATCTCGCTGGAGGACCAGATGAAGGCTCATGGCCCGGGTCGCCGGGCAGCCAGAGGTCACTTGTCGGTCGCCGCGACCATAGCCCTGGTGTGTGGGTTGGGCGTCGGTGTGCACCCCGCGGCGGGCGCCGTCTCGACGTCCTCCGCCGCACCTGCCGCGGCCTCACCCGCACCACACTCGGTGACGTACGACGGCTACTCGTTCATGATCGACGGGAAGCGGACGTACCTGTGGTCCGGAGAGTTCCACTACTTCCGCCTGCCCAGCCAGGCCCTCTGGCTCGACACACTGCAGAAGATGAAGGCGGCGGGCTTCAACGCGGTATCGCTCTATTTCGACTGGGGATACCACTCCCCGGCACCCGGCGTCTACGACTTCACCGGCGTACGCGACGTGGACAAGCTCCTCGACATCGCCAACGACCTGGGCATCTATGTGATCGCCCGGCCGGGCCCGTACATCAACGCCGAAGTCGACGGGGGCGGCTTCCCCGGCTGGCTCTCCACCGCGGCGGGCAACACCCGCACTTCCGACCCGGAGTACCTGAAGTACAGCGACGAGTGGCAGATGCAGATCGACCACGTCATCAAGCGCCATCAACTCACCAACGGCACCGGGTCGGTCATCGAGTACCAGGTGGAGAACGAGTACTACCACGGCTCGGCGGCCGGCCGTACCTACATGAAGCACCTGGAGGCCAAGGCGAAGGCCGACGGCATCACCGTGCCGCTGGTCGGCAACAACAACGGCACCTTCAACGCCGGTGACGCCGCCCTGGACGTGGACGGCGCCGACTCCTACCCGCAGGGCTTCAACTGCTCCAGTCCCGCCAAGTGGAACGGCGTTCCCGACATCAGCTACGACCATGTGGCCGGAAAGCCGCTGGCGACAGCCGAGTTCCAGGGCGGCGCCTTCGACCCATGGGGCGGCCCCGGCTACGACAAGTGCGCCCAGCTCATCAACGACCAGTTCGCCGACGTGTTCTACAAGCAGAACATCGCGGTCGGCGCGACCTCGCAGAGCTTCTACATGACCTACGGCGGCACCAACTGGGGCTGGCTGGGCATGCCGGAGAACTACACCTCCTACGACTACGGCGCCGCCATCCGCGAGACCCGCCAGCTCGACCCCAAGTACGACCAGGACAAGTTGACCGGCTACTTCACCCATGCCGTCACCCCCCTCACCAAGACCGACGCGCTGCCCGCCACACCCACCGGCAACCCGAAGATCGTCGACACCGCGCGCGCCAACCCCGACACCGGAACGCAGTTCCATGTCCTGCGCCATGCCGACTCCACCGCCACCACCAGCGACAGCGCCCATGTGACGCTCGACCTCGGCGCCCACGCCGGATACACCTACGACGACCCGGACCCGGCCCTCACGTACACCGGCAGCTGGTCGCACGTCGGCGCGGAGCAGAACTACACCGGCGGCGACTACCAGCACACCGAGTCGTTCTCGAACACCGCCGGCGACAGCGTGTCCGTGCCCTTCACCGGCACCGGCGTGAAGTGGATCAGCAACCTCGACACGAACCACGGCATCGCTGATGTCTACCTCGACGGCGCCAAGGTCAAAACGGTCGACACCTATGGCGCGTCCAAGCAGAACCAGTACGTGGCCTACCAGGCAAGCGGCCTCCCCAAGGGACCGCACACCCTGAAGATCGTGGTGACCGGAACTCAGGACTCCGCAGCTACGGGCACCTTCGTGACGGTCGACGCCATCGACGTGACCACCGGCTCCGCTGCGACGGCCCCCGTCTACACCGTCCCGCAGCAGCCCGGCACCGCGCTCACCCTCGACGGCCGCGAGTCCTCCATCATCGTCGCGAACTACGACCTGGGCGGCAACCACCTCCAGTACTCCACCTCGCAGATCATGACCAACGCCACCATCGCCGGACGGGATGTAGCGGTGCTCTACGGCGACCACGGCTCGGATGGCGAAACGGTCCTGCACTACTCGTCCAAGCCGACGGTGACCTCCACAGGCGGGACCGTCGGCTCCACCTGGGATGCGGCCACCGGCGACCTGCGCCTGAACTACCGGCACACCGGCCTGACCCGGGTCACCGTCACCGGAGGCTCCCGCCCGCTGCTCCTGCTGCTCGCCGACACAGCGACCGCCAAGACCTTCTGGCGGCAGGACACCGCGGCCGGCCCGGTGCTGGTCCGCGGCACCCACCTGCTGCGCGGCGCGGCGTACTCCGCTACGACCCTGAACCTGACCGGTGACACCGGCACGGACGGCTCGATCGAGGTCTTCGCGGGCGCCGACTCCCTGACCTGGAACGGCAAGCCGGTCCACACAACGGCCTCGGCGAGCGGCAGCCGCACCGGCACCGTGCCCACCGCCGCTCCCATCACCCTGCCGGCCCTGAGCAACTGGAAGCACATGCAGGAGTCCCCCGAGGCGCAGCCCGGCTTCGACGACACCACCTGGCAGGTGGCCGACAAGACCACCACCCACAGCACCACACAGCCAGGCAGCCTGCCCGTGCTGTTCGCCGACGACTACGGCTTCCACACCGGCAGCACCTGGTACCGCGGCAGGTTCACCGGAACCGGCAAGGAGACCGGCATCACCCTGGCCACGCAGAGCGGCGGCCGGGCCGCAGCCTCCTCGGTCTGGCTCAACGGCACCTTCCTCGGCAGCTCCACCGCCGATGGCCGGAAGACCTACGACTTCCCGGCCGGAGCGGTCAAGGCCGGCCGCGACAACGTGATATCCGTGCTGACGGTCAACATGGGCCACGAGGAGGACTACAACGAGTCCAACGGCAACAAGGCCGCCCGCGGCCTGACCGGCGCCCTCCTCGACGGCAACCCGCTGAACACCCTCACCTGGCGGCTGCAGGGCGTCCGCGGCGGCGAGACCCCCGTCGACACCGTTCGCGGCCCGCTGGCCACCGGCGGCCTGTACGGTGAACGGGCCGGCTGGATGCTGCCCGGTTACCCCACCGGCAACTGGACCCCGGCCACCCTCCCCGCCACCGACACCACCCCCGGCGTCTCCTGGTACACCACCGACGTCGCCCTCGACCTGCCCGAGGGACAGGACACCTCGCTCGGCCTGACCCTCACCGACGACCCGTCCCGCAGGTACCGCGCCGAGATCTACGTCAACGGCTGGGACATGGGCAACTACGTCAACTACCTCGGCCCGCAGCACAGCTTCCCCGTCCCCGACGGCATCCTGAACCCGAGTGGGAACAACCGAATAGCCATCGCTGTATGGAACCTGGACGGCTCCACCGGCGGCCTCGGCAAGGTCGCGCTGACCAACTACGGAAGCTACGCATCCTCACTGAGGGTCGCCCAGAACAACAGCCCCCGCTACGACCGGACGCGGTACGCCATGCCCTCCGCGCCGGGTGCGCGCCTCACCCTGAACGCGCCCGGGTCGGCCGGCGCCGGACAGCACTTCACCGCCACCGCGACCTTCCAGGTGCCCGCAGGCGCACCCACAGCCTCCGGCGTGACGGCACACCTCGCCGCACCCGACGGCTGGACGGTCTCCCCGAAGCCCACGCCCACCGCGGCTCAGCGGATCGCGCCCGGCACCTCCGTGACCTTCAGCTGGGACGTCACCACCCCCGCCGACGTGGCGAAGACCAACGCACTGAAAGCCACCGCCGCGTTCGTCCAGCGCCACCGCTCCTCCACCGCCACCGACGAACGGATCGTCGCCGCCATCCCGCCCCCGCCGCCCGCCGGGGCTGACCAGATCAGCGACCTGCCGTTCCTGTCAGCCACCAACGGCTGGGGCCCGGTCGAACGTGACCAGAGCGTCGGCGGCACCGCGGCGAACGACGGCACACCGCTCAAACTCGGCGGGACCGTCTACGCCAAGGGCCTGGGCACCAACTCGCCCAGTGATGTCATGGTCTACCTCGCCGGACGGTGCAGCAGGTTCACCGCCACCGTGGGCGTCGACAACGGCGACCCCGGCACCGGCACCTTCTCCGTCCTCCTCGACGGCAAGGCCCTCACCACCACCCCCGTCCTCAACGGCAAGTCGGCGCCCCTCACCATCGACGTCCCCGTCACCGGCGGGCAGGTCCTCGACCTGTCCGTGGGGGACGGCGGCGACGGCAACGGCAACGACCACGGCGACTGGGCGAACCCCGTGCTGACCTGCACATGACCTCGGAATGAAGTGGTGCGCCGGATGCGGCCAGGCAACCGGCGCACCGCCGAGTCGCTCTCGCTACGCGTGGAATTCGCCACAATTTACTCCCTTAAACAGAGATGAATGCATAAAAGTAGGTCTTTAAAGCCGGTGGCACTCCTCCGGTAACCAGCTCCAGAGATTCAACGACCAGCGGCATGGGAGAAGCGTTTGACCACGGTACGTAAGCGACGCACCGGGCTGATGGCCACGGCCGGCGTACTCGGCGCCGTACTCGCACTCACGGCCCTCGGCGGTACCAGCAACGCTGCCACCAGCGGCAACGGCACCGGGAATGTCCCGAAATCGCAGGCGCGGGCAGATCAGGCGGGTGCCCAGGACGCTTCCGACGCACGAATAAAGATCACGCCCGGGCAAGGTGCCTACAGCGTCAGGGTCGACGACCTCGTCAAAGTCACCGTCAGTGACGGCAAGCTCACCAAGGTGACCATGACCGCCGTCGCGACCGGTACCGAGATTCCGGGCACCCTGTCCGCGGACGGCACTTCCTGGAAGCCGAACGGCCGGCTGGAGCGGGCCACCAGGTATCAGGTCGCCGCGGAGGCCGAGGACGCCAAGGGCCGCTCCGTCACCGGGAACGCCACGATCACCACGGTCTCCCCGGCCAACGACTTCATCGGGCACCTCTCCCCCGAGGACGGCTCGACCGTCGGTGTGGGCATGCCGGTGACGGTCAGCTTCGACAAGGCGATCAGCGACAAGGCCGCCGTGCAGTCGAAGATCCAGGTCAGCTCCAGCAGCGGCCAGCGGGTCGTCGGCCACTGGTTCAACGGCGACCGCCTGGACTTCCGCCCCAAGGGCTACTGGAAGCCCGGCTCCACCGTCACCGTCACGCTCAGCCTCCACGGCATCCAGAAGACGGTCACATTCAAGATCGGCCGGAGCCAGATCAGCACCGTCGACGCCAAGACGAAGCAGATGACCGTCGTACGGGACGGCAAGACGATCAAGACCATCCCGATCTCGTCCGGCAGCCCCGAGCACCCGACGTACAACGGTCAGATGGTCATCTCCGAGAAGTTCAGGCAGATCCATATGAACGGTGCGAGCGTCGGCCTCAGGAAGAAGGACGGCAAGCCCGCATACGACATCAACGACGTACCGCACGCCATGCGCCTGACCGACTCGGGCACGTTCATCCACGGCAACTACTGGGGTGCCGACTCGATCTTCGGCAAGGTCAACACCAGCCACGGCTGCGTGGGCCTGAAGGACGTGGAGGGCGGCGGCGACGGCAATCAGCCCGCCGCGTGGTTCTTCGACAACTCGATGATCGGTGACGTCGTGATCGTCAAGAATTCCGAGGACAAGACCGCGTTGGCCCCGGACAACGGCCTCAGCGACTGGAACATGCCGTGGAGCGAGTGGGTCTCGGGCGGCGCCACCAGCTGACGCTCCGTCACTGAGGACGACGACAGACGTCGGCTCAGGACACAGACCGCTGCGCACGCGGGCACTGGCCGGAGGGGATGCCAGGCCCGTGCGCACCTGTTCGCAAACGCCGTTTCCTCAGCCCCCTCCGACCAGTACCCTGTTCGCCACTGTGCGTGAGGATCTGCCGATGCTACGCGGGGGAACAGGGCGGATGAGTGTCCGGGAATTGAAGCCTGAGGGCCGGCAGCCGGTGCGGGCCGAGGACGAGGACGAGCAGCGGCGGCTGTCGGTGTTCCACCTCGTCGGCCTGGCGGCTGGGGGGATGATCGGTTCTGGCTGGCTGCTGGGCGCGGACGACGCGTTCCGCCGGGCCGGCTCGGACGCCTACCTGGCCTGGGTGTTCGGCGGCCTGCTCATGCTGCTCATCGCCGCGGTCATGGTCGAGTTGGGCACCGTCGCCCCCAAGACCGGCGGGTTGATATTCCTGCCGCTGCAGAGCAGCGGGGCGCTGGTGGCGACGGTGGTCGCGGCCGGCCTGTGGATCTTCTACGCGATCAACCTCTCCAGTGAGGCCGTCGCGATGACGAGGGGCCTGTCCTGGAAGGTCCACGGGCTCCTGGACTCGTCCCAGGCGCTCACCCTCAAAGGCTGGGGCTACGCGCTGGTATTCATGGCGGCGATCTCCGCGGTGAACCTGGTGGCCCCACGGATCTTCTTCAGGATCAACTCCTGGCTGACGGTGGTGAAGGTCATCGTCCCTGTCCTGACCGTCGCGCTGCTGATCGCGGCCGGCTTCGGCCCCCACAGTCCCCACGCGAGTGGCGGCGGCACCGGAAAGGGCGCCGGCGCCGCCTTGGCAGCGGTCGTCGGCAGTGGCGTGATCTTCGCCTACGTCGGCTTCCAAGGACCGCTGGACTTCGCCGGGAACATCAAGCGGTGGGGACGGGGAATCGGCGAGGCGGCCCGGCTCCGTAGGGCGGTCTTCGGGACGATCGCCGGGGCGATGGTCCTGTACATATCGCTTCAGGTCGTCTTCACGAAGTATCAGGCGTCCTACTGGAGTCCGGCCGGCATCGAACCGTCGCCCTATGCCCAGTTCGCCTTCGCCCTCTCCCTGTGGTGGCTCGGGTGGCTGCTCAGGCTCGGCGCCGTGATCTCACCCATGGGCGCGGGACTCGTCTTCGCCCATGCGCTCACCCGCGAGGTGGCGGCGCTCAGCCGGGCCCATCTCACGCACCGCGGGCTGCAAACCGCCCGCAAGGCCTCCCTCAAGCGGCGGTACGACGTGTACTGGCTGGTCCTGGTCGTCGACTTCTTCGTCGCGAGCATCGCGTTACTGGCGGTCGGCGGCAGCTGGAGCTCTCTCGTCGCGATCACCGGAGTCCTGACACTGGTCGTCTACGCCGTCCCCGGCGTCGTCCTCGTGTCGCTCCGCGACCACCTGACCGGCTGGTCCCGCCTGCGGCGCGGCGCCCGCGAGGTCCTGGCGCGGACCGGTTTCGCCCTGATCGCACTGATCCTCTACGGGGCGGGCTGGGCTCCCTTGTGGCGGGGCATGGCGACCCTCGCGGTGGGCTGCGCCCTGCTGATGTGCCTGCCGATCCTCGCCCGGTGGCTGCCCGCCTTCGGCCGGATGTACGACGCCAAGGTGCACGTGACCCTGTTCCGGCACTGGCGCACCAGCCCCGCCGCCCAGGCCGCGCTCTGGCTGATCGGTCATTTCGCGGTGCTGACGCTGCTGACACTGCTGGGCGATTCCTCGGTCAGAGTCCTCCCGAAGCTCCTCGGGGGCTTCCTGGCCGTCGCTGCGGCGCTCGCGGCCTTCGAGGGCCTGGTCGACGCGTCCAGACGGCACATGACCGAAGTGGCGCCCATGCTGCCGACTCCGGGCACCGGCCGCCCCGCCGCGGCCGCTAACGCAGCGAACGAATGACCTCCGTGGCCTCCGCCTCGTATCCCCTGCCGCGCAGCTCCTCGACCGCCTCCTCCCGGCGGTGCGTGTCGGACCAGCGGCCCACCGTGGCACGGAGCAGGAAATACCTGTCCTCTTCCGTCATCGTGCTGGCGCGCAGCCGGTCGACGACGAGCGCCACGCCTTGAGGGGTGACACGCTGCTCGTTCTCCAGGCACCGTTCGAGCAGGTCCCAGCCGTCGCGGGGCAGCTCTGCGCCGTACAGGCAGGCGGCGATCTCGGCGATGACCGCACCCGAACCCCGGGGCACCGCGACGGGGTCGGAGGGGTCCGCCAGTTCCTTGCAGGCCAGATCGACGGCCTCGGCACGGCCGTGGCTCCGCAGCCCTCTGACGTACTCGACGAAAAGCCCGGCGTCGGCGCCCTGTTCGAGGACGCGCGCGGCCAGTCTCTGGGCGATCGTCTGCGCCACACGATTGCGGTCCCTCGGCCGCTCGATCCTGACCAGCAGACCGGCCATATCGGTTCCGGAGCGGTCGTCGGTGTGCGCCGCGGCGGCGATACGCAGCAGCCTCCTGCATTCCGGCTGCGCGTTGAAATTGCCCAGCACCGTGTCCAGGTAGTCGAGTTCCACCGGTGAGCGGGGCCCGGCCGCTCTCGCCGTCCCCCTGGCCACGATGTCGGCGAGCAGCTCCTTGGTCGTCCTGGTGAGCGCCTCTGAGCGGTGCCAGGCGATGACGATCTCCGCCAGGTGCTCCACGTTGTCGCGCGACGCGGCGTGCTCGCGGATCAGCATGCACTTCTCGGAGGAGCCCTGCCTGGCCAACTGGCCGCAGATTTCCGCGATGTCATGCTGGGACAGCCGTTTGCCGACATGCTCCACGAGAGTGTCCGGGCTGTCGGTCCGGGTAGCGATCAGATGGGCGACGATCCGTCTTGTCTCGGGTACGCGATCCGGAATCCGCAACTGCGCGTCGACCCAGTCCTCCAGGATCCGCTCGGAGGGACTGAGCTGGTGGAGCGCGCCGGCGAGATCCTGGAACTCCCTGGGAATGGTGTACGAGGCCAGCAATGGCACGTGCACGTGCTCGGTGATCGCGACGAGGGTCTGACGGAGGAGTTCGGCGGCCTCTTCCCCGCACTTCTCATCACGCAGTGCGATGTAGAGGAGTGCCTTGTCCAGATTGGTCCGCCCCGAACTCGGTGTGGTGAACACGCGCAGCGTCTTGTCCACCAGCTCGCTCTTTCCAGCGCCACGGCACTCCCGGACGAAGACGGCGACGTCGAGCACCGTCCGCTGGCAAGCGATGTCATGGATGACGCCGTCTGTCAGCCGTGGATACCGGCCCTCACTCGCACGCTCGGCATCCCATTGCCGGATGGCGAGTTCCGCGGCATGAATGATGTTCCGGCTCAGGGCCGCCGTGGCCACCATGTTGACGGCGTCCCGGTAGTCGAAGCTCACCGCGCACTCGATGAGCCGGTCGATGGTGCTGAGCATGGCGAACGCGTGCAGGGCCCTGATCGCATTGGCGGGCCGCGGCCTCTCGCTGCTCTCGGTGACGGGCCGCTCGCCCTCCCGCATGGCCTGCATGCGCTCCTTGAAGGCGGCGACCGAGCACTTGGTCACCCATTCATAGCCGAAGCTCCACGACTCCGTCGCGCCGTCACCCCCGGAACGTCTGGCCACGCCGGAGCCCGCGGCCTTCTGGCTCCCCGTCATACGCGCAGTGCCTTCTCCACCTGGTTCCAGTAACGGGCAAAGGCATGGGGCGAGTTGAACGCCTGGTTGGCCCTGACGTCGATGTGCCGCGCGAGATGCCGGCTGGCCTCGTCCGGCCTGGAGCTGAGCAGAGCGACCACGTCTCCGGTCTTCCGCTCGTCCTTCAGCAGTTCATCGAGTCGGGAGTCCCGGTCCATCATCAACGTCTTGACCCAGTCCGCGGGTTCGACCGGGAGCTGCGGGACCGGGTCGCGCTTCTTGAGCTCCATCTGGTTGGTGAAGAGCGGGGTGCCGTCACGGGCGTCGTTCAGCGACATCCTCGGTACCTGGTGCTGGGCGCCTGTGCAGTTCTCCATCTCCTTCTTCACCGCCTCCCGCAGGAGGCCGATGGTGAGCTGGTGATTGTGGTCTTTCGTGCCATCCTGCAGTATGCGCAGCAGATGCCCGCTGAACGGTGTGCACTTCGAGAAATTCCCCGGCAGGGCTGAGCAACCGTCAGCAGACGCGAAATTGGCATTCTTGACGGCCGTGAACACACAGGTTCCCTCGTCCAGCGCGCCCAGGACTCCGGGAAGGACGGGTTCCTCCCCCAGCTGAGGCAGCAGGTTCGAGTAACAGCAGTCGGCGATCAGGACCTTCAGCCTCGCCCTGGCCTTGCGCATGACGCGGTAGACGTACCAGCTGGAAAGCCAGGTCCATGGCTTGTCCCGGTAGGACGAGCCCACGGAGAAGTGGACCTGCGCGCCGGGAACGTCACTCCAGTACTGACCGTGGCCGACATACACCACCAGGAAGATGTCGTCGGGCCCCGTCTCGTCCGCGGCCTCCTGCAACGCCCTCATCACGGCGTCAGCCGTCTGGACCTCGTCCTCGGTCAGGACGCGGCAGCAGTCGGTACCCCACATCTCGTCGCCCGCGAACACCTCACCGTACATACGCGCGCTCTCGCCGATCGGCGGATGGCTGTCGATCCCCGAATCGACGGCGTACCTCGCCGGTCCTATCACCACCGCACGGGACACCATCTCAGCCGTCCAGCCCTTCCACCGTCGGCTCCGCTGCGGAGTCGGGAACGGACTCGGTGCCGACCGAGGTCTCGGGCGGATCCAGCCGCTCACCGCGCCAGCGCTCGACAACCCGCTTCACGGCGTCCACCGCGGCCGACACGGTCATCTCGGTCGCCTTGCCGACCGCGGCCACGAGGACGATCTCGACGATGCCGCCGGTCAGCACCCTGCCCTCGTCGACGGCCCGCGAGCGCCACGACAGACCGGTCTCCGCCGCCAGCTCGTCAAGCATCCGGTCCTGATCCTCCAGACCGGTCAGCCCCTTGACGGACACCGAGATCCTCGTAGCCATGCCAACGCCCCCGCCTCGAGCTCAGGTCTGCAACCAGGACGCCGACCCCGATTCCGCAGTCCTCGTGTCAACGCCCATACCAGCGTACTCACTTGGGCAAGCCGCCCTGGGCTGATCAGCCTGCCTCAGCCCCGGCCCGCCTACCACGCGTCGGGGCTGAACGGAGAATCCGGTTGCCTGGGCTGCTGTCCGTCCACAGACTCGCGATCATGACGTCCACAGCACGCGCCCTGGTCCTCGAACACTTCCGCTGGATCGACGGTCACGCTGACGTATGGCAGATCTTCCGTGACTCCGCGGCACCCGCTGGGGGCTGCGCCAGGAACTGCGCTTGCAGCGGGCGACGGTGAGTCCTGGGGAACGGGTCTTGCCGGTCGACGACTGGATCGAGACGGGTAGCCAGGCGGCTGCCGTGCGGTCGATGGTCGAGGAGTGCGGCGGCCACTGGGCCGGCTGCGCCGTCGTCGTCGACCAGAGCACCCCGGCTCTCGGCACGGGGCTGGGCGTCCGCGGTATCGTCACCGCTGCCGAACTCCCGGCTTGGAATGGGCGGTCCCAGCACGTGTCCGCCGGCGGGTAGGCCGGTTGATCGGATGTGTCTACTTGGTCTGCGCGTCCGGCGAGCGAAGCGGGTCGGTCATGACGCACGGCGGAGGGTGCGATGGCGGCGGGCCGACCGGCGGGGGGGGCCGAACCTGGCGCGGATGCGGTCCATGGCCCTTTCGGCAACGAGCCGGGGCTCCCCCGCACGCACACGACCCCCTCGTCACCAAGAAACTCTGCGGAGCCGCTCAGCAGGCCCGCAGACGACCCGCCCGCACTTTCCAGCGACAGGAACGCCCCACCCGGCGAAGGGCCGGCGGGCCTACTTCCTGCGAGGGCGCATCCCGCGTTCAGGCGAGCCCGAACCAGCTCAGGATCGTCTGGACGAGCAGGATGGTGGACATGGCGGCGACGCCGATGACCACGGCTGTGGCCGCGAGGCGGTAGCGCGGGCTGTTCGCGGCCTCGCCGAGGACGGAGCGGCGGTTGGTCAGCACGAGGAGGTAGACGAGGACGACGGGGCTGATCAGGCCCTGCAGGACCTGGGTGCCGATCAGCAGCTGGATGACGTCGACCGGGGTCATCGCCACCGTGGCACCCAGCACGATCTGGGCGGTGAAGAGGCCCAGGAACAGCGGGGCGTCGCGGAAGCTGCGGGAGACGGAGCGCTCCACGCCCGCCGCCTCTCCCACGGCGTAGCTGGCGGAGAGGGGGACGACGGCGCCGGCCAGGGCGGAGGCGCCGATCAGACCGAGCGCGAAGAGGAGTTCGGCGTTCTGGCCTGCGACCGGCTTGAGGGCCTCGGCGGCCTGGGCGGCGGAGTCCAGTGGGCCGCTGCCTCCGATCGCGGAGGCCGTGGCGATGATGATCGTCAGGCTGATGACGCAGGCGAAGACGGCGCCGAGGATGGCGTCGGCGCGGATGAGCGGGTAGTCGTCGGGCTTGGCGCCTCGGTCGACGACGCCCGCGGCGGCGTAGAACTGCATGTACGGGCTGACCGTCGTACCGATCAACGCGACCGCGAGCAGGATGAAGCTCTTGCTGGGCTCGATGTGCGGGACGACGAGGTGGTGGCCGACGGCGCCCCAGTCCGGGTGGCCCAGAATCATGGCGACCGGGTACGCGAAGAACGCCAACGACATGATGAGGAAGATGCGTTCGGCCCAGTGGTAGGAGCCGAACAGCACCAGCGCCCACAGCAGGATCGCGGCCGGCGGGATGACCGCCCACTTGGGTACGCCGACGAGTTCGAAGGCGGCGCCGATGCCCGCGAACTCGGAGACGACCAGGCCGGTGTTGGCCAGCAGGAGGCAGAAGACGGCGAGCGCGGTCAGGCGCAGGCTGAACTGTTCCCGGATCAGGGCGCCGAGGCCCTTGCCGGTGTGGGCGCCGAGGCGTACGGCCATCTCCTGCACCATCACCAGGGCGACGGTGACCAGCACCATGAAGAACAGGGTGCCGTAGGTGAACTGGGAGCCCGCCGAGGCGTAGGTGGCGATGCCGGCGGCGTCGTTTCCGGCGTTCGCGGCGACCAGGCCGGGGCCGGCGATCGCCGCGATCATGGTGATGCGCCGCCAGCCGGTGCGGCGCGCGGGCGCGGGAGTCTCCGGAGCCGCGGTGGTGGCGGTATCGAGGTCGCGGGTCACTGCAGGAACCTCCGGAAGTGCATCCGCCCGCGTTCGGGCAGCATCGCGTCGAGCAGATCGTCGGCCAGGATCCGGCCGATCGGGCGGTCGGTGTCGTCGACCACCAGGAGTGAGGAGGCGCGGGCCGCGACCAGTTGGTCGGCGGCCTCTGCCAGGGACGTATCGGCCTGGACGGTGTCCGGTGGGCCGAATTGCGCCCGCCAGGCGACCAGGTCGGCGATCGGGGTCGTGTCCTCGGCCACCGCCAGGTCGAACAGCGCGATGTCGCACAACAGCCGGTCCTCGCCGTCCACGACGGCGACCGCGTCGATCTCGGTGCGGTGCTCGGCCTGTTCGGCCAGGCGCCCCCGCACCTCGGCGACGGTCTCGTCCCGGCGGGTGGTGATCAGTAGCGTGGTCATGGCGCCGCCCGCGGTGTCCTCCCGGTGGGCGAGGAGCCGCCGCAGTTCGGCTGCCCCGCCCTTCGGCATGCGTGCCAGCAGGGCCTCACGCTCCTCACGGGTGAGGTCGCGCAGGGCGTCCGTGGCCTCGTCGGGCTCCATCTCGTCGATCAGGCGGGCGGCGTGTTCCGGCTGGGCCTCGCGCAGCAGGTTCTCCAGCTCGGCCGGTTCCATCTCCTCCAGCGCGTCGGCGGCCTGCTCCGGCTCCAGCCAGCCCAGCAGCTGCTGGCGTTCGGTACGGCCGAGGTCTTCGAGAATGTCGGCGAGGTCGGCCGGGCGCAGCCGGTGCAGTGCCGCCCGGGAGGCGCGCAGCCGGACCTCCGGCGGGCCTTCGGTGGCCTGTTCGGCGAAGGGCGCTACGGCCTGCCAGTCCAGGACCCGCTCCGGCGTGGGGCGGGTCTGCCAGCGGCGCGGGCCGAGGCGGCGCAGCAGGGTGGGCAGCGAGACGTCCACCCCGACCAGCACCACTTGATCCACCAGGGGAGCAAGGTACAGGTCTGCGGCACGGGTGACCTGCACGCCGTCGACGTCGACGAGCTGGTGGTCGAGGACGTCCTTGGCCAGCAGGACCTCGCCGGGGCGGCGGGCGAAGTCACGTAGGTCGACCCGGGCGGTACGCAGCCGTACGTGTCCGGCGTTCACCTTGCCGAGGGCGTCGGCGGGCAGGAAGGTCCGGCGCCGGCCGATGCGCAGGATCAGCCCGGTGACCGGCGGGTAGGAGTCCACGCCGTAGAGCCGGGCGACGACGTCGACGACGCGGCCCACCTCCTCCCCCGACTGGTTGGTGACGGGGCCGCCGATCAGCCCGGCCAAGGAGACCAGCGAGGTGCGCACCGCCTTGGACGCGGTGGCGCGGCGCTCCAGATGGACCCGGCGGTCACGGAAGCGGGCCGAGGTGGACATGAGCAGAGTGTGAGCAGCCAAGGTGAACACCCCCTGGCCCCGGCATGGCGGGGCTACGGGCGGCCCACGGCAGCACGCTTCCTCCCCGGGCCGGCGGCGCAGGGCACGCCGAGCGTACGCCACCACACGGCCTGGCGGGTGGGCCGGTGAGCTTGGCGGGGCTCAGGGAAGAGAGGGCTGCTCCGGGCCGCGGAAGGACGGCGCGGACAACACGAAGAAGGGCCGACTATGGCCCGGACTACTGTCCATGTCGCCTCCTCCCGGTCACGGCCGCGCACGAGGTGTCACGGTCCTGCGGCACAGGGCAGCCCGAACCGGCCGGCGCTCCCCAACTCGTCAGAGCTTTGGCACTTCACGGCGTGATCCCCGGCGAATCCGCGGGGAAGCCACCTGGGGTCACCCCTGTGGGCCGGGGAGACCTTTCGTGATCCGGAGCGTCTCTCGACGCGTGGGATCAGTGGCCTGTGTCCGTGAAGACGCCTCACCGTACGAGGTGTCTGTTAGATCCGCGCCAAGAATACGCCCGCCCCGGGCTGCCCTCCCAACCCATGACCGGCCCTTGACCTGCGCACAACAGAACGGAGAACGAATCTGCCGTTTCCGTCTCCGTCTCCCCCGCCCCTGCCGCGAGGGCGCGGTCGCGGCGGACGCAGAACCAGAAGGACCAGGCGATCAGGACGACGGCCGTACCGAGCACGCACAGCTCCGGCCGGCCGTAGGCGACCGGCATCCCAGCGGCACCATGCGCCGGGCGGAGCCTGTCCCACGCCCCCAACTACATCCAGCACACCCAGATCTGCACCGGCTGGAACGAATCACCACTGATGACCCAGCACACCGACGACTACGCCGACCGCCCCCTCTCCGAGATCCTTTCCGATCCCGCCAACGGCAGTGCGTGGCTCTACCCCCTCCAGACCTGAGGGCCAGCACACAGGCACGCTGACGGCCCGGCCGAGTGCTTCGTGGCCGCCGCCGTCAGGGATCCGGCAGCGTTTCTTGGCGTCGATGTGCACCAGTTCGCCCGGCCGGGCACGTTCGAAGCGGCGGACCGGCTGGCCAGTGGCCCAGTCCTGGCCCGCCAGAGCGGGCAGGCAGGGGCCGTCTGCCGTCAGGTCGGAGGGCCCTGGAGATCAGTGACGGTCAACTGGGCCGGCGAATCGATGGAATGCAGGCGCCACAGTGACGGGATGCCGTCATCGGTCGAGCCAGGCTTTCTGCAATATGGCCCCAGTGCAGCAAACATTGGGGTCGGCTGCCACTGGCATGGGTGTGGGCTCCCCCTGAGGTCAGGCCGTGGCCTCGACCAGCCGCTTCATGCCGGGATGGTCGGTGACGCAGCCCACCAGGCCGAGCGCCCGGGCCAGCGCCAGGTCGCGCTCGTCGTTGACGGTCCAGGCCATCACGTCGATGCCGGCGGCGCCGCACTTCTCCACGATGGCCCGGTTCAGCTGGCGCAGCTCCACACTGACCAGGGTGGAACCGACCTTCTGAGCACGGCCGACGAAGGTGTCGCGGTGCGCGCTGGGGCCTGCCACCAGCACGGTGCGGGCCCGCGGCAGCAGGTTGTGGATCTCGATCAGCGCCACGTCGTGGAACGACAGCACCGATACCCGGTCCAGCAGGTCGCGGTCGGTGAGCACCTTGGCCAGCGACCGGGCGGCGGCCACGTCCTTTATCTCCGCCTGGATCGGCAGCGTCGGCCCGACGGCGTCCAGTACCTCCCCGAACGTGGGGATGCGCTCGCCGAGTCCGGCGTCGAGCTTCTTGAGCTTCCGCAGCTTCTGGTCGGCGATGGGACCGGAGCCGTCCGTCGTGCGGTCCAGGGTCTCGTCGTGCATGACGACCAGCTCGCCGTCCTTGCTCAGGTGCAGGTCCAGTTCGATGCCGTCCAGCCCCTCGCGTTCGGCCCGCAGGAAGGAGCGAAGGGTGTTCTCCGGCTCGGCGGCCATGACACCGCGGTGGCCGATGGTGAAGAAAGACACTCGATTGCCGTCCTTGGGTGTGGTGGTCCGGGGCAGCCGCACGAGCGCCATACCCCCGCCGGGCGGCGGGCGACCGCCGGTCGGAGCCCCCAAGCCTAACGGGCCCGTCCGGGCGCGCGCCCCGGCCCGCCTGGACCGCGCCGGAGCGCGCCCCAAGGCACAAACGTACCGACCAGGGTGCCCAGCCGTCCTGGGACGCAGGCCCGGCCTACGCCCCCTGGGCGGGCGGCTGCTTCGGCGGCGCCGGCGGCGTGGTCGGCGGCCTGCTCCCCGGCACCCTGCTCGCCAGCCTGCTCAGCGCGCCATCGGCCTTCGCCGGCGGAGGTAACGGCTTGGGGGGTGACATCGGTCTGCCGGCGGGCGGCGAATTCTCCGGCGCGGACTTCAGCGCCTCGGACCTCGCGGGCGGCTCCTGGGACTTCGGCTCCGACGGCGGTGGCGATTTCGGCGACGGCGACTGGTGACCTGACGCCTGGCAACACCGCAAGGAGAACTGGCCTCCCGGAGGCCATCGAGCCACCCCGAACCCCGGGCCGCCGCGGCCGGCCCACCCTTCCGGAGGCTCCGGTCGGCTGCCCTGGACCGGACCGTCCCAAGCCTGCAAGCCGCGCCGAACCCGTACCCTTCAGCGGCAGTTCAGTCGAGCCGACGCGCAAGCGGACGTGCCTGAGGTGCCGCGCTGACGGGCTGCCCTGCCAATGCCGCCCGCCTCGTGCCACCCCGGCGCCGCACATGTACTCGGGTCTCCCACAACATGGTGGCGATGGTCACCAGGGACAGCAGCAGGTAGAAGACGAAAAGCTTGTGCAGGTCGTCGAGGACGTACCAGACCGACGCGGTGGCACAGAACCAGAAAGCGACCAGTGAGCCGGCGCCGCCCTCCTTGCTGCGTGCCGCGCCGACCAGGCAACAGGCGGCCGTCAGCGCCAGCAGTGCGGCTATCCCGAGGTACGAGTGCGCCCACCCGTCATTGGCGCGCCGCAGTTCCGAGTTGACCGCCACGGCCTCCGCCACAGGCCCCCAGCCCACTGCGCACGACAGGCGTCCCGACCACGGCAGTGTCACCAGCCCCAACAGGCCTGCCGCGGTGGCAACCCAGCCGAAGTGGGCTGTGTCCACAACGTGACCACGTGCGCACAGCAGCGACAGCAGACACCCCAGCAGGGCCAAGGCGCTGTCGACCGTGGGGCGCAGCGCGAACCTGTGGTGAAGCGCGGTTCGAGTGCCGGATCGTGTCGTCGGAGGGAACGGGGCGGGAGCCTGGGCCGTCGGCATGGCGGACTGGGCCAGGACGCCGGCGAGGGCGTCACCCATCTGCCGCGCGTCAGCGAATCGTTCCTTCGGATCCTTTCTCAGAGCACACTGAATCACCGCCTCCACCGCCGACGGCACGTGCGAGCGAAGCCGGGAGACCGGCTCGGGTTCGGCGAACAGGTGCTGATGCATGACGGCGAACGGCGATTCACCGCGGAACGGCGGCTGCCCGGTCAGAAGTTCGTGCAGCAGACACCCCATGGCGTACAGATCGGCCCGGTGGTCGATCTCCGCCCCGCTGATCTGCTCGGGCGAGAGGTAAGCGGGGGTGCCTATGGCGGCGCCGCTGCCGGTGATGCGGGTGGCCGTCTCGGTGAAGGCTTTGGCGATGCCGAAGTCGAGGACCTTCACGGTGCCGGGGCCGGTGCGCATGATGTTCGAGGGCTTGATGTCCCTGTGCACGATTCCGTGTTCGTGACTGTGCTGCAGCGCGTCCAGCACGGCACATGCCGTTTCGATCGCCTCGGCGACGGGCAGTGGGCCATCGCGCAGGACCTCGGCGAGTGTCGAGCCCGATACGTATTCCATCACCAGATATGGCCGTGGGCCGTCGGGGTCGGGTTCCTCTCCGACATCATGAATGATGGCCACGGCGGGGTGGTTGAGCGCGGCCGCCGCATGTGCCTCACGTCGGAAGCGGGCTCGTGACTGCGGATCGTGGGCCAGCGCCGAGGAGAGCAGCTTGACCGCGACAGTGCGACGCAGCTGCCGGTCCACCCCCCGATGAACCGTTCCCATGCCGCCCTGCCCGAGCCTCTCCACCAGCTCGTACCGGCCACTGAGGACTGTGTCGCGCCCCACTAACGCCTCCCCGTTCATCAGCAACCCGACGAAGCTTACGACTCCTGCGATCCGAGGCCATCGAGGTGGTGGCCGAGGCGTCCGGCGGCGCCCAAGCCATCGAACGCCTCGCCCCGCTGTTCCACCCTCCCGATCAGCAGGGACAGCTGCTGCGGGCGCAGGCCGGAGATCCACCGACCTTTTGAATAACCTTCCATTGGGGACTTCTTACCAGGGGGCCTTAAGGTGCCCCGCCATGACTCGAACACGGCTCTACCGCAGCGGAAACCTGGTCCTGGAAGACTTCCCGACCGCCGACATATCCGAATACGTGAATGATCCCGACGTGGCGGTCTGGCTCGACCTGTGCGACCCGTGTTCCGCCGACTTCGCCATGATCAGCGAAGAGTTCGGTCTGCACGAACTCGCGGTGGAGGACGCACGTCAGGAACACCAGCGACCCAAGCTGGACCGTTACCGCACCCACGCGTTCCTCAGCGCCTACGTCGTAAGCACGGACGAGAGCAGCGGGCGGCTGACGGCAAGCGAGTTGTCAGTGTTCATCACACCCACGGCATTGATCACTATCCGACCGAACGAGGGCTTCGACATCGAGAAGGTCGTCGAGCGCTGGGACAACAACAGCGATCTCGCCAAGTACGGGGTGGGCTTCCTCCTGCACGGGCTGCTGGACCACATAGTCGACGGTCATTTCGCCGCTGTCCAGGACCTGGACGACCGCATCGAAGCGGTCGAAGACCTGCTCTTCGACGAGGGACGCCAGCAGATGGACTCCGTCCAGCGTGACTCCTACGCACTGCGCAAGAACCTGACCAGGCTGCGTCGCGTGGTACTGCCGATGCGGGAGGTCGTGAACAGTCTTCTCCGGCGCGACCTGCACATCGTCGCCGAGCCGCTGCTCCCCTACTACCAGGACGTCTACGACCATGTCCTCAGGGCCATCGAGTGGACCGAGTCACTGCGGGACATGATCACCTCAATCATGGAAACCAATCTGACCGTTCAGGGCAACCGCATGAACCTGATCATGAAGAAGGTCACCAGTTGGGCGTCGATCATCGCCGTGCCCACCGCCGTCACAGGCTTCTACGGACAGAACGTTCCATATCCGGGCTTCAATACTCATGTCGGCTTTCTCACGTCCACCGGTGTCATGGCTGTCGGAACTGTCGTGCTCTACCTCGTCTTCAAGCGCAAGGACTGGATCTGAGCACAGACCTGCCTGCACCTGTTGCCCGCCGAAGCCACGGCATCACGTGAACTGTTCGCCATCCACCTCGAGCGGAGCACCCGGACGACCGAGGAGGCGCTGCTTCGAGGACGTGGGCCGGGGCGTCGGCGATCCACTCGCCCACCGCCGGCAGCGAGGTCGTGCCGGCCAGAACCGCGCACGCGGTCAGCCCCAGCACCACGACCAGGCGGTGGCGCACCCCACGCCGTCATTGGGAAACAGAACGGGGGAGATGCTCACGCGCACCATCCGGATTCGACGCACAGTTATGCAACAGTGAGCCGCACCCGATTACCCCAACCTCATACGCAACATTGGAATTTCCTCTTGTGGCACCTCCCCGGCTAGCTGTAGCCTGCGGTACGCAAAGATAAGGGCACGCCAAATGGCACGCTAAATGCCATACCCATCGCGTGGAACGGTCTACCGAAAAGTCTCTGCATCGCGCGCTTTCTGAGAAAACGGGGGGACGATGGGATGCATTCCCTATTGACGCGATTAGGGGAATGGTGTCGACTCGAGCACCTGATTCAGAATGTCATCGCAGGCCTGACGACGTTGTCGTGCGCCACTCCCCTCGCCGCGCCCCCAGGGCGAAATCATGAGTCCGAGATAATCGGTTTGCCTGCCCTGCTCGGCAGGCATGTGACACCGCCGGAGTCCCACGGGGCTGCGCATCCCCTGGGAAGTTGCATACAGACACGGGCTCTGATGCACATTCAGGTCACCGCAACTCGTCCCGTCAAGGGAAGTCCCGCAACTGTCCGCGCATCCTCCCGGCCACCCACGCGCGTGGCTGCGCGCCAGGCGTTACCAGCAGCGACAACAAAGCGGTACCAACTCGCAGCCCTGCCACCGAAGTCCCTGTGAACCCTCCGCACCCTCTTGCGCCGTCCATCCGGCTTACTCGCGCCGGAAGCCCCCGCACCCCGTGGAGGCAACTCATGGACGCACTCGGTTCCAAGCCTTTGGATCCACGCGACCAGGGCGCCGACCGTATCCGATAGTTCCGCTCGAAAGACAACGGGGAGTTCAGCGATGTCCGAGTCCACCACGCCTGCCCGCACGAACCGGCCAGCCGACACTTCCCGAGCGCGGGCGAACGTCCAGATCTCCTTTACTCCGGGAGCGGTAGATCTGCCGTCGCTTGTGCCGATCATGTATACCTACATGTTCCGGAATATCGCCAGTGACGGCTTCGTATTCAGCGATCCGCAGTCGCCGGGCGACATTTCCCGGGACTCGAAGCCGGGGTGCATCATCGCCGCCCCCTCCTTCCCGGCCGACACCCCCGGCATCGACGAGGACTACGTCTTCAACTGGGTGCGCGACGGGGCCATCACGGCCATGGAGGTGGCCAAGGCCGACATGCTCACCCGCCCGGGCGGGACGGTGCAGACGCTCAACGATTACGTGCAGTTCGCCGACCTCTGCCACTCCAGCATCCAGCCGCCGTTGACCAAGGGTCACGCCTGCTTCAACATCGCCGGCGACGCCCGCCCGTGGACCGAGCAGAACGACGGTCCGGCCTTGCAGACGGTCACCATCCTGGCCGCCTACGACCAGCTCGATCTCGGCACCCAGAAGCGGGCCGTCGACCTGGTGAACGCGAACGTGGCCTACCTCCTCGGCGTCTACCAGGGCCCCACCACGAACCTGTGGGAGGAGCACAGCGGGTACAGCTTCTTCGCCCGCTCCGCCCAGCTGCGCTGCTTCGAGGAGGTCCAGGCCTCGACCATCGTCGGCATCGACAAGCCGACCGGACTGCGGCCCGCCATCAAGTGGTTGCGCCAGGCCCTTGCGGGCCACTGGGACGGGATCAAGTACGTGAGCATGCTGGCCGACCCCGGTGACGGGGCCCAGCCATCGCCCCAGAATCCGGTCGTCAGCGGTTACGACCCGAACATCGACATCGTCCAGTCGGCCGTCTACGGCGCCCTCCCCGTCACCGACACCAAGCTGCTGGCCACAGCGGCCCAACTGCGCTCGCAGTGGGAGGAGGGCGGCATCGCCTTCTACTCGATCAACAAGGCCGACAAGGAGGCGTTCGGTATCGGGCCGTTGTTCGGCCGCTACCCGGGCGACGTCTACGACGGTGACACCGCGCACCCGGTGCTCGGCGGCCACCCCTGGGCCCTCTCCACGTGCAACGTCGCCGAGCTGCACTACAAGCTGGC
Source organism: Streptomyces roseochromogenus subsp. oscitans DS 12.976 (assembly GCF_000497445.1). Classification (NCBI taxonomy): domain Bacteria; kingdom Bacillati; phylum Actinomycetota; class Actinomycetes; order Kitasatosporales; family Streptomycetaceae; genus Streptomyces; species Streptomyces roseochromogenus. The sequence goes on from NZ_CM002285.1 coordinate 1,586,567, forward strand.
CTCCGAGATCAAGTCGAGTGGCAAGGTACCCGTGGACGACCTGTCCGCACCCTTCTTCGCCCAGTCCGGCATCGACGCGTCCACGGCCCCGGCGGCAGCCGCCGCCGCTTTGACGGCGACCGGTGACGCCATGGTGCGGGCCGTCGTCTACCACAGTGACAACTTGGAGCTCTCCGAGCAGTTCGACGGCACCACCGGCTTCGAGCGCAGTGTGCACAACCTGACGTGGAGCTATGCCGCCTACCTGTCCGCCATGCGGGCCCGGGCCGAGGCCGTGTGACCCATGGACGACCGACTCCAATCCCCACCACCACACCGGTCCCGGCCGCGCCTGGCAGCGGAGGAGTGACTGCCCCATGTACGCGAAGTTCCCCGAGGGGGCGGCGAAGCGCACCGACCCCGCGGCGGCGGCCGAGGTTCTCTACGACGCCGTCATCGTCGGCGGCGGGATCGCCGGCGCCCTCATCGCCTCGCGGCTGAGCGACGCCGGCAAGAGGGTACTGATTCTCGAAGCGGGCCCGGCCGAGGACCTCACCCTGAGGGGCTACGAGAGCTACCTCGACCGCTTCTACTCGGCCACCAGCAAGGACAACCAGTCCCCCTACCCGGTCTTCGCCAACGCCCCGATGCCCCGCGGCACCGACGCACGGCGCATCTTCCCGGGCGCGCCCGACGCCTCGGCCTACATCGTCCAGAGCGGGCCCTTCGCCACCGACACCACCTATACGCGGGTCCTCGGCGGCACCACCATGCACTGGGAGGCCAAGACGCTGCGGATGCTTCCCGAGGACTTCCGCATGCGCACGCTCTACGGCGAGGGGGCCGACTGGCCGCTCACCTACGAGGACCTCGCCCCGTACTACAACGAGGCCGAACGCGAGATCGGCGTCTCCGCCGACGTCGAGGACCAGGCCTACCTCGGGATCACCTTCGACGAGGGCTACGTGTTCCCCATGAAGGGGCTGCCCCTGTCGTACCTGGACCGGATGGTCGCCAAGGACCTCGACGGGATGCCGGTCGAGCTCGACGGGGAGCAGCGAGAGCTGCGGGTCCGGCCGTTCCCACAGGGGCGGAACGGGATACCGAACCCGGCCTACGACGGCGGGAAGGGCTACCTGCCGCGAGGGGCGGTGAGCACGTACCAGGTCGAGGTCGGCGGGCGGTGCCAGGGCAACAACAACTGCGTGCCCATCTGCCCGGTGCAGGCCAAGTACAACGCCGGAAAGACCCTCGCTGTGGCCCTCCAGAGCGGCCGGGTCGACCTGGTGGCCCAGGCGGTGGCCCACAAGGTGCACGTCGACGAGCAGACCCGCCGGGTGACAGAGATCGAGTACCGCCGGTACGACCGGCCCGACAGCCCCGGCTTCACCAGCATGCGAGCCCGGGGCCGGCTGTTCATCCTGGCCGCCAACGCGGTGGAGAACCCCCGGCTGATGCTGGCCTCCGGCCTGCGCAGTTCGAGCGGCCTGATGGGGCGGAACTTCATGGACCACGCCTATCTGCTGGCGTGGGCCCTGCTGCCAGAGGTGGCCGGCACCTTCCGGGGCACGAACTGCACGGGCGGCATCACCGACCTGCGCGGGGGCCGCTTCCGCCGCCGCCAGGCGGCATTCAGCGTCGACATCCACAACGACGGATGGGGCTGGGCCCGGGGGGCGCCGATGACCGACCTGATCGACCTGGTGGACGCCGGTGGCCGCCACGGCGAATCCCTCCGCCAGGGCCTGGTGGACCGGGTGTCCCGCCAGCTGCAGTTGGCGTTCATGGTCGAGGTCCCCGCCAACCCGAGCAACCGGATCACCGTGGACCCGGCCTACACCGACCACCTGGGGAACATGCGGCCCATCCTCACCTACGACATCCCCGACTACACGATGCGGGGGGTGGCGTACGCCCGGCAGCTGTCGCGACGGATCTTCGCCCGCCTCGGAGCCGAGGACCACACCGAGTACGACCCGAACTTCTGGGGCTACGCCGTCCACGCCGGCGAGGGGTACGAGATCCGAGGGGGCAACCATCTCGCCGGCACCCACACGATGGGCCGCGACCCGTCGACCTCGGTGGTCGACCCGGATCAGCGGTGCTGGGATCACGAGAACCTCTACCTGGTCGGCGGGGGAAGCATGCCCACCGTGGGCACGTCGAACGTGACGCTCACCATCGCCGCCCTGTGCCTGCGCAGCGTCCGGGCCATGCTGGCCCAGCTCGACGCCGAGACCGCACCGATCGAGGTCACCTCGAACGCCGCCACCCGGCGCCAGCCTCAGGGGGTGACCCGGTGACCGCGTCGACCATCGAAAAACGTGACGACCTGATCAGCTACCTGCACGCGGCGATGGCACTCGAGCACGCGACCATCCCCCCTTACCTGACCGCGTACTACTCCATACACTCCACCACCAACTCCGACGCCGCCCACATCATCCGGGTGGCCGCGGTGGAGGAGATGCTGCACCTGACCCTGGTCGCCAACGTCCTGAACGCCATCGGCGGGAAGCCCGACCTGACCCGCCCCGGCTTCGTGCCGTCCTACCCGGCCTACCTGCCCGACGGGGAGGACGACTTCACCGTCGACCTGCGGCCCTTCTCCCCCGAGGCGGTGGAGACGTTCTGCAAGATCGAGCGGCCGGGCAAGGCCCCCAGTGCCGGCGCACGGCTGGTGCGCAGGGCCGACAGCGGGAGGCCGCTCCTGGCCTCCAGCCCGACGGCCGAAGGGATGCGCTTCTACAGCATCGGCGAGTTCTACGCGGAGATCATCGAAGGCCTGGAGAAGGTGGCGGCCGACGACCCCGGGCTCTTCTGCGGGAATCCGGCCCTGCAGGTGGGGCCCGAGTACTACTACTCCGGGGGCGGGGCGGTGATCGTCGTCTCCGATCTGGACTCGGCCCGGCAGGCGCTGCGATTCATCGCCGCTCAGGGCGAGGGCCTCGACTCGGGCATCTACGACGCGGACGGGGAGCTGGCCCACTACTACCGGTTCCGGCAGCTGCAGCTCGGCCGCTACTACCAGGTGGGCGACGGCCCCGACGCCCCTTCGGGGCCGCCGCTCAGCATCAGCTGGGACGATGTGTACAAGGTGAAGGTGAGCGCCCGGCTGGCCGACTTCCCGGCGGGATCGGAACTCGCCCGTGTCGCCCGGGACTTCAACGCCGAATACGGGGCCTTCCTCGCCCTGCTCACCAGAGCGTTCAATGGGCAGCCAGGCCTCTTGCAGGACGCCGTCTGCGACATGTTCCGCCTGCGCGACGGGTTCAACCGGCTGGTACGCAACCCTCTGCCCGGCGGCGGCGGCCTGCACGCCGCCCCTACCTTCGAGATCCCGACCGCGGTCGGGGCCGATCCGGAGGCCTCTCAGTCCGCCGGTGAGACAGCGCGGGCGGTGACACGGTGACCGCACCGCCGTCCGAAGAGTACGAGGAGTTCGAGGAGTTCGAGGAGTTCCTCCGCCTCTCGGTCGACCTCACCGCCTTCGAGGAGACCGAACTGCTCGGCACCGGTCTGGCCCGCCGGTACCTGGCCAAAGTGCGGGCCGCCTGCGGCGACGAGATCGTCACCGCCCTCCTGGACGCCCACCGGGCGGCCCGGGCCGACGCAGCCGGTGATGCCGGAAGGCTTGACCGGATCCCACTCGACCGAGCCCTGCTCGACCGGGCCCTGCGCCACCGGATCTTCAGCGACGACCGCCTCGGCCCGGTGGCCCGCAATGTGATCAAACTCTGGTACGCCGGGATGTGGTACGCGCTGCCACCCGAGTGGACCGACCGCTACGGCGCCCACGCCGCGGGCGAGACCTCCACGGTCACCGCCGCCTCGTACCAGGAGGGGCTGCTGTGGCGGGCCATCGGGGCCAATCCTCCAGGTGCCAAGGGGCCCGGCTACGGCTCCTGGGCCCAGCCACCCCGCATCGAGGACCGCTACCTGAAAGGGGCGACGAAATGACAGGATTGGCGGACCGCCTCGGCCCGGACAAGGTGAAGCTCGGCGTCTGCTGCACCCTGTGGTGGAACGACGACTTCCCCACCATCGACGCCGGCATCTCCTTCGGCCAGGCCGCGAGCGAGATGGCGCTCGCCGGCTTCCAGGGCTGCAGCATCGGGCACAAGTACCCCTCGGACGCCGCCGTGCTCAAGGCCGCCCTCGATCTCCGCGGCCTTCGGGTGTCCGAGCCCTGGACGAGCACATACTTCACGATCAGCAAGATGCGGCAGAAGACGATCGCCGCCTTCGAGGAGACGCTGGCCCATGTCAGGGCACTGGGCGGGACCGAGCTGGTCGTGGCCGAGTTCGGAGCTTCGTCGCACCTGCTCCCCGTCGACGTGTTCGCCAACCGCCCGATCTTCACCGACGCCCAGTGGGACGCCCTGACGTCGGGCCTGCACGAACTCGGGAAGATCGCCAACTCGGCCGGGATGAAGCTCAGTTATCACCACCACATGGGTACCGGCGTCATGACCCGGGCCGACGTCGACCGGCTGATGGCCTCGACCGATCCAGCCCTGGTTCACCTGCTGCTCGACACCGCCCACATCGCCTTCGCCGGCGACGATCCGCTGGACATGGCCCGGGCCTACGCCGACCGCATCGGCCACGTCCATCTGAAGAGCATCCGGCCCGAGGTCGTGAGCCGGGTGCGGGAAGAAGGCCTGTCGTTCCAGGAGGGCGTCGAGCTCGGCGTCTTCACCGTGCCCGGAGACGGCGCGATCGACTTCCGGCCCATCCTCGAAGTGCTGGCCGATGCCGACTACCAGGGGTGGCTGGTCGTGGAAGCCGAGCAGGACCCGAACAAGGCGATCCCGCTCGAGTACGCCAAGAAGGCCCGCGCCTACCTCGCCGACGTCTTGGGCTGGTAGCGAACGGAGGACACCGGGAATGAACGCGACATTCAAACGGGACGTGTTCTTCAGCTTCTTCATGTTCACGGCCGATTTAAGGCCGCAGGACTCACGTTACACCGCAGTCCTGATCAATCATCTGAAGGCCCTCACCGACATGGGCTACGACGGCTTCGACCTGCACATCGCCTCCCAGCCCGCGACCGTCGACCATAAGCTCGAGACCGACAGCTATGTCGCCCTCAAGAAGGCGTTCGACCAAGCAGGGCTGAAGGACGTGAAGTTCACGACCAATGTCGGGACCACGCGGACCTTCGACCCGACTTCACCTTACGAGGAGCAGCGCAGGCAGGCCCTGTCCTACCTCAAGTCACGCGTCGACATCACGCGGGTCCTGGGCGGCGACTCGATCATGTCAGGGCCGTTCCTCTACCCCTACGGCGTCTTTCCGGTCACGGACGCTGATGAGCCGATATGGAGCGATGCCCTCCAAGACTGGATGGAGTCGCGCTATCGCGCAGCGCGTTCCGTCTTCGAGGATCTGGCGGAGTACGCCGCGGCGCGAGAAGTGAAGCTCGCCATCGAGCCCGTCAAAAGCTGGGAGACGCCCCCACCCAACATGGTCTCGGAGGCACTGGATTTCCTCGATGGCCTCGATCACTCGCAGGCCGGCGTGACGATCGACACCGCGCAGGTCGTGATGGAGAGCCAGGGCCCGTCGGTCTTCAAGGACAATGTCGCGAAAGCCGCCCGGCAGGATCGGCTCCACTACGTCCACATATCTGCGCCCGACCGGGGTGCGGTGAAAGACAGCTGGATCCCCTGGGACATCATCCTGAACGAGATCGAGCCGGTGTATCGCGGGCCGTACCTGGTCGAGGTGTTCAACGCCATCCCGCCGTTCGTCAACTCTATGCGCATGGCACGTCGGCGCTTCTGGCGGCCCGGCGAGGACGACCCGGTACCCCACGTCGACAGCGCCTACGACGTCGCGAGGGCCGCACTGGAGGAACTGCGGGAGCAGATCATCATTCCTTCCGCCCGAGTACCTCGGAAAGGTCCCGCATGCTAGCCCAGGTGTCAGATCCCATCATCATGGTCGTGAAGCAGACGGGCGATGTCCGTATTCACACCTTCGTCTCGTCCTTCGCGTACAGCAATATCGCGAACGCCACGCATATCATCGAGACCAGGAACCAGCTGGTTCTCGTCGACGGGCAGTTTCTCGTTCCTTATGCAAGGGCGTTCAGGGACTACGCAGACAGCCTTGGCAAGCCGATCGAGAGGCTGTACCTCTCGCACCGGCACCCTGACCACTGGTTCGGTCTGGGGACAGCGTTCAGCGACATCCCGATCTACGCGCTGCCCGAGACCATGAGCTTCATCCAGGAGCACGGTGAAGCCTCGCGAAGTGACCACTGGAAACTCGGCGACCTCGCTCCGGACCGGATAGTCGTGCCCAAGCAGGCCGTCAGCCCCGGCACCGAGACGATCGACGGGGTCAGGTACCTCTTCGACCGGGTGACAGAAACCGAAATCGACTTCCACCTGACCATCAGGCTTCCTGATCTGGGAGTTTATTTCACTCAGGACCTGCTCTACAGCGGCACCCATCTGTACCTGACGCAGCATATGGACCACTGGATCCAGGTGCTCCAGGAAATGCTGCTCTCGGACTACGACCTGTTCATGCCGGGCCACGGCCTGCCGGCCGACAAAAATGAGGTCGCTCGCAACATCGAGTACCTCTCGGCCGCCCGGCAGGCGATCGGCAACGGGCTGGCAGGCGACGCCTTCAAGGGTTTCATGCTCCAGCGGTATCCGGAACGCAAATGCCCGGGCATATTCGACATATATATGCCCCGGCTGTTCGGCGGTGCGAGCGACTACTGACCAAGGAGGTGTTCAACCATGAACGACGGCTGCACTGTAGGACAGTACCTGATAGACCGGCTCCGTCAACTGGGATTGGAGCATCTCTTTTCCATCGCGGGCGACTATTCGATAGAATGGTTGAACCGGTACGTCACGCCAAGCAGCATTGAAATCATCGAGGAAGTCAACGAGGTCAATGCTGGTTATGCGGCGGACGGATACGCAAGACTGAAGGGTATCGGGGCCCTCTGTGTCACCTACTCCGCGGGCGCATTGTGTGCCGTGAACGCTGTCGCCGGCGCTTATGTCGAGAAGGTGCCGCTCGTGCTGATCAACGGCACACCGAGCATAAAGAAGACCATCACCTTCGAGCAGACCGGCTTCAGTGCGCATCACTTCATCAGCGGACGTGAAACGGACCTTCAGTCGTTCGAGCATATAACGGTCGCAGCCGTACGGGTCGACAACCCGGACCTTGCGCCGGCGTTGATAGATTATGCACTGACCCAGTGCATAAGCGAACGACGCCCGATCTACATCGAGCTTCTCCAGGACATGGTCGACTTGCAGTGCGAGCCGCCGAGGGGCGTACTGAAGCCGGCCAGGATCTTGTCGGATGAGACCAGCCTGGAACAGTCGGTGGAGCGGATCTGCGCAAGGCTTGAAAGCGCTGAGAACCCGCTCATCTGGGTCGGTGTGGAGATCGACCGATTCGGCCTTCAGGAAAAGGCCATGAGCCTGATCCAGCAGCTGAACATCCCATTCGTCACGGAACTTCTCAGCAAGGCCGTCCTCTCCGAGGACGATGCGCTGTTTGTCGGCGTGCTCGACGGCCAGGCGTCATCGGCGGCCGTCACGGATCTGGCCACGACGTCTGATTTTGTACTGGCCCTCGGCGTGTGGCTGACGGACATCAACTCGTTGGGCTGGGAGCCGGACTACGACAAGACCGCCTTTGCGTCGTTCGACGCAGTCAAGTTCGGAACCTATTTCGGCGGACAGGTCGCGTTGGAGCACCTGATAGAGGGCATACTGGCACAGAAAATCGCACCCAAAGTACGGAAGCTTCCGGAGAAGCCGGCTCGTAAGGCGCCGACCGTGGGCTCGTCCGACGTGATCACGTACCAGGGATTCTACAACTTCATACAGCAGTACATCGACAGGAAGACCATCGTCAGCAGCGATGCGAGCATGAACTACTTCGGGAGCCTGCTGCTCGATGTGCCGAGGCCGGGTGGGTTCATCGTTCAGTCGTCCTACTCGTCGATAGGTTACAGCGCGCCGGCTGCGACAGGTATCTGCTTGGCGAAAAGCCCCGACCAAAGGGTAATGGTCTTCACGGGCGACGGCGGCTTCCAAATGACCGCCCAATGCCTCTCGACGCAGACTCGCTTCAAGCTCAACCCGATCATCTTCGTCATCGACAATGGCGTCTACGCCGTAGAACAGTGGCTCGCTGATGCGTCGGTTTTCCATGCCGACAAGCCGTTCTACAAGCCGTGTGTCCTGCACCGGTGGAATTACAGCATGCTGTCAGAGGTATTCGGTTGCCGAGGGTGGGAAGTCGGCACGTATGGAGAGCTGACGGATGCCGTGACGGGTGCTCTGAAGAACTCGAACAGCCCATCCATCATCCAGGTCCGAGTGCCCGACAAATCAATTCCCGAGAATGCGAAATGGAAAACCCAGTAGCGGACAAGGAGCAAGAATAATGCCGACGAAGATCACTGCAATCTTCGAGAACCCGAAATCCCCCGAGGCGTTCGAGGCCGGTCACCACGAGCAGATCGCGCTGGCGAAGAAGATCCCCGGAGTCCAGAGGATCGAGAGCGCGAAGGTCTGGCCGAAGGAGGATGGCAGCGCGACGCCGGCTTATCGCGTACTCGACATGTACTTCACCGACTACGACGCGGCCAGCAGGGCCGTAACGACCGAAGAGGCATCGGCGTTTGTCGCCAAGGTTTTCGAGCTGGCGACTGGCGGTGTGCGGCTCCTCTTCACAGATGTCGAGGAGGTCTGATCTCGCCAACTGCCGGTGTCTTCACGTGGCCAGACGCGGACGGCATCATGATCTGTCGTGCTGCTGCGCCTGGCCCACCTCGCTGCGACCAACGCCCGGTCGCTCCTGCGCCTGCTGCCGACGAGCGACCGGGACAAGGACATCGAGATCCTTGCCTGCGGCACCAACTGCTCGTACTGCAACGCCAGGCCGAACCGCTGCTCGCCTGCGACCTCTTCGAGACCCGCACCCTGACCGGGGCGCGTCTGTACGCCTTCGCCGTCATCGAGGCCCGCACCGAGCCCTGGGCCGAGCCACGCCGCTCCGGCCGCTTCCCGAACCGGCACCCGCACTCCCGGGTCAGGTGTCCGCCTGCGCGGTGTCCGCGGCGTCGAGTACCTGATCGCCGTACAGGTCCTGCAGCCAGTTGGTCTGGTAGACGGTGTCGAGGTAGCGCTCGCCGAGGTCCGGCGCGATGGCCACCGCCGTGACGGCTCGTGTGTCATGTCGTGCCAGCCAGTCCGTGGCGGCACTGACCACCGTTCCGGTGGAGCCGCCGAACAGGAAACCGCGTCTGGCCATGCGTCGGCACATACGGATGGTGTCCCTCTCCTCCACCCGGATCACCTCGTCCACACAGGACTCGTCGAGCAGCGGCGGGCGCATGCTCATACCGAGGCCCGGGATCATCCGGCGGCCCGGTTCGCCGCCGAACGCCACCGAACCCACGCTGTCCACGGCGACGATCCGTACCGGCCGGTGCCACTGGCGGAAGTAGCGTGCGCAGCCCATCAGGGTCCCGGTGGTGCCCGCCCCGACGAAGAGGACGTCCAGTTCCGGGAACTGGCGGGCGATCTCCGGGCCCGTCGTGCAGTAGTGCGCCCACCAGTTGCCCTCATTGGTGTACTGGCTCAGCCAGACGTATCGGTCGTCGGAGGCACACAGCGCACGGACGTACTCGATCCTCGTGCCCAGGAAGCCGCCGTTGGAGTCCTGGTCGGCAACGATGTGCACCTCGTTGCCGAGTGCCTCCATCAGCAGTCTCGTCGACAGGTTGCAACGGGAGTCCGTCACACACAGAAAGCGGTAGCCCTTGCTCGCGGCGATCATGCCGAGCGCGACGCCCAGGTTCCCGGAGGACGACTCGACGAGGACGGAGTCCGGCCCCAGGATCCCGTCGCGTTCGGCGCTTTCCACCATCCTCTTGGCGGCCTTCAGCTTGATGGAGCCGGCGAAGTTGAAGGCCTCGCACTTCAGATAGAGCAGGTGTCCGCAGATGGACTCCAGATCGATGAAGAGATCGCCCTGGTTGAAGTCGTACGGAGCGGAGATGACAGGCACGGCGGACCTCCTGGTGCCGGGCCGAGGACGACTGCCTCAGCCGTAGCGGCGAAGTTCGTGGAAGAAGTCATCGATGAGACGGAGGTTTCCCGCCCGGGACACCTCGTCGTAGACGTACTTGCCGACGGCCAGGTCGAGGACGCCGAGTCCGAACGGCGAGAAGACCACCGGCCGGTCCGCAGGCGGTGCGGCGCGTCCAGCCATGACGTCGCTGAGCGTTCCGTTCAGGAAGTCGCGGTTGCCGGTGAACTGTTCGGCCAGATGGGGCGATGTGTCGGCCTTCAGGCAGTGCTCGACGTCATCGACGAAGTTGGCCGAGCCCAGCAAGACCTCGGGGGCGAGATCGCGCAGGGAGACATGCAGGACCAGGGGGTTGTGGCTGAACCAGGCAGGGTCGCTGACGTGTGGCCGGCCGGAAATGGTCGCGAAGACCACGAGGTCGCTGGCGCGGACGAGGTCTTCGGCGCTGTCGTGGACGGTGATCGGTGCGGTGGCGCCGGCCTGCCGCAGATAGCCGCGGAAACCGGTGGCGCTGTCGGCGGACACATCGTGCACGCCGACCGCCTCGAAGGCCCAGCCCGTGCCGTTCAGAAAGGTGTGGATGTAACGGGCGATCAGGCCCGTGCCGAAGAATCCGACGCGGGTGGGGCGGGGACGGCCGCGGCTGAGCCGGTCGGCCGCCAGGGCCGCGGACGCTGCGGTTCTGGTGGCACTGATGATCGAGCTCTCCAGGCAGGCGAAGGGGTAGCCCGTGTCGTGGTCGTTGAGGATGAGCACCGCGGAGGCTCGCGGCAGCCCGGCACTCACGTTCTGCGGAAAGCTGGAGATCCACTTCAGACCGTCCACGTGGGCCTGGCCGCCGATGGAAGCCGGCAGTGCGATGATCCGCGCCGTGGGCCGGTCGGGGAAGCGCAGGAAGTACGACGGCGGGTTGACCGTGTCTCCGGCGTCGTGCAGCCGGTAGGCGGCCTCGACCAGTTCCACCAGTTGCTTCTCACGCCCGCTCAGTGCTTGCTGTACCTGTTCACCGGTGATCACCGCGAACGTCGGCACGGAAGCACGCTCAGGCATGGCCGGCCGGCCGGGCGTCGACAGCACATCGGTCATCGCTCGCTCGCCTCCGGGGTCGCACGGCGGTCGGCCGGCCGCAGGGGCTCGGCCATGCCGACCAGGACCTCCCGCTCTCCGGTGAATGCCTCTCTGCTGTGCGCGGTGCGGATGTTGTCCACGAGCAGCAGGTCACCGGCCCGCCAGGGCTCGCGCCGGGTGTGCGCCTCATAAGTGGAATTGATCAGCTGGACGACAGCCTCGTCGATCGGACTGCCGTCGCCGTAGCGGGTGTTGAAGGGCAGTCTGTCCTCTCCATAGACGTCCACCAGGTACTCGCGCACCTCCGGGGCCAGCGTCCACTCGTTGAGGAAGGCGATCTGGTTGAACCAGCAGCGCCGGCCAGTGAGCGGGTGACGGACGACGGCGCTGCGGCGCTGCTCGGTGCGCAATGTCCCGTCAGGCTCCCAGGTGAAGTCGATGGCGTTGGCCCGGCAGTAGCGCTCGATCTCGGCGCGGTCGCCGGTGCCGAACGACTCCGCCAGGCTCGCTCCGATCTCGTCGTTGTAGGTGCGGGTCAGCACCCAGCCCTCCCGCTCGAACCGTTCGGTGAGGCCGGTGGGCAGGGCTCGGAGGACCTGTTCGGCATCGGCGACCGCCGTCGCCCCGCCCTGCTCGGGTGCGGTAAGGCAGGCGAACAGCATCAGGCCGGGCACCTGAAGCGGGTAACTCAGCTCGTGGTGCATGCACATCGGCTGGTTGGCCGGCCAGGTCGTGGACGCGTACAGGCCGGGACGGTGGGCCTGACGGGGTGCGAAAGACTCCCTCTCCGCGATCAGACCGTCGGCCATATGCGAAAAGACGGCACTGACCTGATCGATGTCCCGCAGCCCGAGACCGCGGACGACCAACGCCCCGTGCCCGGTGACCTGCGCGCGCAGCGCCTCTCGGTGCTCGGCCACCCAGCTGGGGGCGTCGTCGAGGGGATCGACATGCAGCAGTGCCGGCCTGTCCGGCTGCAGCTCCACGTCGAGCGGTGATGCCAGGGATGAGAACGGCAACTCGGGTTCCTTTCGGTCGTCCGCCTGGGGTACGACGGGTCTCAGCAGGAGGCAAGTGGTACGAGGGTGCTCAGGACGGCCTGTGCCGCCTGGGACGGGCGAGTGCGAAGGAAGTAGTGGCCCCCGTCGGCGAGCTCGTGCAGATCAACGTGTTCGGCCAGGAGCAGCCAGTCGCGGTGCCGGTCGGCGTAGCCGGCGGTATGCGGGTCGTCGGCGGCGACGACCACCGTGACCGGCGCGGACAGCCGCACCGGCGGCGGCTCTTCGAGGGCCTCACAGAAGTAGCGGTGTGCGCAGACACAGTCGTGCCGGTAGGCCGCACCAAGATGTTCGGCGTGCCGCTCGTTCAGCTCCGTCAGTTCCCGGTAGCCGCCGTCCGCTGTCAGCCGCGCCGCGATCTCGGCGTCGCTCCGGCTCGCCAGGTCGCCGATGGCCGTGTGCCGGTCGGCGGATGTGCCGAGCAGCTGCGCACCGAGGAACACGCGCGTCACCCGCACGCGTCGCTGCATGAGCCTCCTGGCCGTCTCCATGGCATGCGCGACACCCGAGGAATGGCCCCACAGCATGACCCGGGTCAGGCCACGCGCCGTGATCTCGTCGGTGACCTGCTCGGCCACCTGCTCGATCGTCGCGAACGGCTCGGGGTGTGCGTCCAGGTTGTGACCGGGGAGGTCCACGGCGAGGACCTCCATGTCGCCGCCCGCCAGCGCGCTCGCCATCGGCTGGTAGTTGACCGCGTTGCCGCCCGCATGGGGGAAACACACCAGTGCGTGCTGCGGCACACCGCTGCCGTCCGACAAGGGCAGCAGCAGTTCCGGGCGCTGCCGGGCCGTGCCGTCGAGGAGGGCGGCCAGGTCGGCGAGCACCGGGTGCCGCGTGATGTCCTTCAGGGACACCGACCGGTCGAGTGCGAGGCTGAGTCTGACCGCGGTCAGGGAGGTGCCCCCGGAGTCGAAGAAGTGGTCCCTGCGGCCGATCTGCGCCTCTGGCACCCCCAGCAGCTCGGCCCAGGCCGCAGCCACTTTCCGCTCGTTCGGGCTGAGCAGGCCGGCGTGGTCCCCCGCCTGCCTTTCTGGTGCCGACTCTTCGGCCAGTCCGGTCAGGGCCTTTCGGTCGATCTTGCTGTTGGCGGTCAGCGGAAGGCTGTCCTGCCAGTGAAAGGCCGACGGGACCATGTAGGCGGGCAGTACCGCGCCGAGTGCCTCGCGCAGTACTTCCGGCTGCCGCTGTCTTCCGGAGTAGAAGGCGATCAGCTGCTTGCTGCCGCCGGACCGCTCGCTGACGACCACCGCGGCGTCCCGTACTCCGTCCACCCGCAGTAGGGAGTTCTCGATCTCACCGATCTCGATCCGGAAGCCGCGGATCTTGACCTGGCTGTCGCGGCGGCCGAGGAACTCCAGCTTGGCGCCGGGGTGCCAGCGCCCCCAGTCCCCGCCCAGGTAGAGCCGTTCACCGGGCCGGTACGGGTCCGTCCGGTACGCCTCCCGGGTCCGCTCGGGATCGTTGACATACCCCCGGCCCACGCAGACACCGGAGAACGCGATCAGCCCCGGGGCGCCCAGCGGTACCAATGACAGGCGCTCGTCCACGACGTAGACGCGCACGTTGTTGACGGGCCGGCCGAGCAGCACCCGGTCGGGCACCCCCTGAAGGACCTCGTGATTGGTGTCGTCCGATGTCTCCGTCAGCCCATAGGCGTTGAGCAGCTCGATGCCGGGCTGGACGGCGAACCAGCGCTGGACCAGCTCCCGTTTCAGCGCTTCGCCGGTCACCGACACACACCGCAGGTCCGGCAGTGCACGCGGGTTCTGTTCCAGACAGGAGACCACGACCTCCAGGTAGGAGGGCACGAGCTGCGTCACGCCGACCCTGCGGCGCTCCAGTGTGTCGACGAACCGCTCCACGTCCGTGATCACGTCCTGTTCGACCAGCAGGGTCCGGCCGCCGACCAGCAGCGGTGCCATGAACTGCCACAGGGAGATGTCGAAGCACTGCGGAGCGGTCTGCGCCACCACACACCCCTCGCCGATCACCAGGTCGTCGATCTTGGCGTAAAGGTGGTTGAGCATGCCCGCGTGCTCGCACATCGCCCCCTTCGGCTCGCCGGTGGAGCCGGACGTGAAGTAGATGTAGGCGAGTTGGCCAGGGTCGACCTGAACGCCGAGGTCGTCGGCGGCGTGCGGCTCGGCGTACGCCGTGTCGACCGGCAGCTTCTCGACTCCCGGCAGCGTGCCCAGCGCCTGGTCGAGGGTGTGGGTGCTGCCGGATTCGGTCAGGACCAGCCGGCATCCCGCTCGCGACAGCGTCGCCGCGATACGGCCGGCCGGGAAGTGGGGTTCGATCGGCAGGTACGCGCCGCCCGCCTTGAACACCGCCAACGTCGCCGCCAGCCAGTCGAGGTTGCGCTCGGTGACGACGGCGACCACGTCCTCCCGGCGCAGACCCCTGGTGACCAGCGCTCGCGCCAGCCTGTTCGCGCGCCGGTTGAGCTCGCCGTACGTGCACTCCTGCTCGCCGTGCACGGCCGCCACGGCCTGCGGGTGTGCCCGCACCCGCTGCTCGAACAGTTCGTGTGCCCGCGCGTCGGGCAGCGGCCGACGCGGCCCGGCCAGGCCTTCCAGCTGTTCTTGTACCTCATCGGCCGACAGCAGGCTCTGCCGCGTGTGGTCGGCGTCCGGATCCGCCGTCATCAGCCGCAGCGCCGTCAGGTGGTAGCCGCCGATGCGAGCCGCGGCCGCGGTGTCCAGCACGTCGGTGCGGTACCGGAGACGCAGCGTCAGCCGTCCGCCCCGGTCGGACCAGCGCACCTGCAGGACGCCGTCGTCCGCATGGGCCTCGTCGGCGCCGATGGGACCGAACACGGCCTCGTACGGCGGCTCCGTCAGTCCCAGCTCCCGCCGCAGCTTCTCCACCGGGAACTCCCGGTGCGCCAGTACCTCCGCCTCGGCCTGCTCGGCGGCCGACAGCAGGGCCTGCCAGGACCCAGGGGGAATGGCCGACCGGCACGGCAGCGGCTCACCGCGCACACCGGTGGTGTAACCCGTGACCACCTCCGGTTCGCCGGAGAGCACGCCAAGCACCTTGACGTGCACGGCCAACAGCAGCGCGCTGACCGGCACTCCCCGGTGCCGGACCAGTTCCCGCACCGCCTCCGTCACGTCTTCCGGCACCGGCATCTCGTGCTCGTCCGCTCCCGGAACCGGCTCCCGAACCCACCGCGGCACGGTGGTGACACCGCCGGCGGTCAGCACCCGGCTCCAGAACTCCCGGTCTGTGTCCACGCCCGTTCCCATCGAATGACCTTCCTCAACTCGCGGTCGCCGCAGCGGCGTCGGCTGATGACGTTGCTCGGCCGACGTCGATGGACCGGATGCCGCTCTCGGGCATGTGCACCGCCGGATTGCCGCCCCAATGTGCTTTCCGGGGGACTTCCTCGCCCTTCATGAGGAAGGAATCGGGTGCCAGCACCGAGCCGTCGCCCATGGTCACGCCATAGTGCACATGGGCGCCGACGCCCAGCGTGCAGCCGGTGCCGAGCACGGTGCCGTCGGACTTGAAGGTGCCGTCCTCCTGCGAGTGGCACTGGATCTTGCTGCCGGCGTTGAGGGTGCACTCGTCGCCGATGGTGGCGAGCGTCCGCTCGGTCAGATAGCAGCCGTCGTCGAACACCCTCCTGCCGATGCGCACGCCCAGCAGCCGCCAGACCAGGGTCTTGAAGGGGGTTCCGTTGAAGATCTCGAGGAAGTGGTCCGGAACCTTCCACAGCCGCTCGTGCCACCAGAAATACGGGTCGTAGATGGAGCACAACCGGGGGCGCAACGGACGGAACGATGCGATGCAGCGCTCCACCAGGATGAAGTACGCGGTGGAGAATGCGAGGGTGATCACCAGATATCCGGCGATCACCACGTGTCCGACCACTCCGTACAGATCCACGGAGGCGAGACCGAACAGGGTGAGCGCGAAGGTGTGCAGCCATCGCACGAGCAGCATGAGCACCATGGAGCGAAGGTTGTAGCGGTTCTTCGCGGCGAGCCGACGGCGCAGGGTGTCGCCCGTCCTGAGATGGTCGAACCGTGTGTCACGGTCCACCGAGCGGGGGATCTCGAAGCACGGTGAGCCGAGGAGCCCCACGCCTTCACGGACCTCGCCGTCGAGGGGAACCATCACCTTCGTGGCGAGCAGGCAGTTGTCCCCCGTCCTGCCGCCTGCCGGATAGGCGATGTTGTTGCCCAGGAAGCTGTGCGGCCCGATCGACACCCTGGACAGCCGGAAGGACGTGCTGGAGAAGTCGGCGTTGATGAGGGAGAGGCCGTCGGCCACCATCGTCCCGCTGCCGACGGAGACCAGAAGAGGTGTCTCGTGCTGCACTTCCGTGCCGAAGTTCGACCCGGTCTGCTCGACACGTGACAGGTCGTATCCGAGTCCGCGGAGGTAGTGCACGATGTAGGAGCTGTCGCCGAAGAGCCAGGCGAAGAACTTGATGTTCGTCATGCGCGCGGTGGCGCGGTGCAGCGCGTAGTGAAATCCGTAGAGCGGATAGACCTTGTCGGGCTTGACGACCAGGCCCACCACACGGGGCACGGTGTACAGGGCCACCAGCCCCAGAACGACGCATCCGAAGAACAGCACGAGTGAGAGCACCAGCGCGTCGGAGAGCAGTTCCGACCGGGACAGTGCGGCCGTCTGCGGGTCGAGTCTCTTGCCGATCGCCGGTACCTCGGTGAACAGCATGTACGCCCCGCCGACGGCCAGCGGAATGTACAGGAAGAACAACTGGACCAGGGTGCCGAGGCCGAACCAGGCCCGGCGCGCGGTACGGCATCCGGCCGGAGGGACCCTGACGTAGTCGATCTGCGTGGGCTGCGCCGGAGATCCGTGCCAGTGCTCACCGTCCGGGACCGCCTGGCCGCGGTACAGGGCGGACGAGTGGCCGAGCTGGGCTCGGTGCCCCATCGACGTGTCGATGTCCAGGACGGTCTTCTCACCGATGAAGACATCCGCGCCGAGGGTGATCCGGCCGGTCTGGATGCGTCCCGCGTGGGCCCGGTAGCCGAGGAAGAACGAGTCCTTGCGGATCACTGTGCCCGCGCCGATCGTCAGCAGGTCGGTGCAGACAGGGACGGAGTGGGAGAGGATGGCGACTCCCTTGCCGATCCGCGCGCCGAGGGCCCGCAGATAGAGCACGTACAGCGGGGTCCCGGTGAGGAAGACCATCGGATTGGCGTGGAGCAGCACCTTGACGAGCCAGAAGCGCAGATACGCCATGCTCCAGACGGGGAACTCGCCAGGCCGCCAGCGGCCGATGAGAAGCCATTTCGCCACGACCGGGAATGCGCACAGCGCGACGAACCCGATGCCTCCGAACAGCAACGACCGCAGATAGATGTCGGCCACACCCGAACCGGTGGCGATCCACTCGTAGCCCGCGGCGGTGATGAATCCGGAGACAAGGGAGTAACCCAGGAAGACGAGTAACTGCAACGTTCCGCAGAGAACATGGCTGCGCGGGTTCCCGCGCGGACCCGAAGCCGACGACGGCACGGGTGCCGGCGCCGACGGGGCGGCCACCGGATCGACAGGCGCAGGAGTGGCTTCCCCGAGGGCCGCCGCCAGGCCCTGGATCGTGGGGTGCTGATAGATGTCCCTCATGGACGGGGACGGTAGATCCGCTGTCTTCCGTACTCGCGCGCAGAACTGGGCCATGACCAGGGAGTTGGCGCCGAGGTCGGCGAAGAAGTGGCTGTCGACCGGAACGCGCTCCGCGCCCAGCAGGTCGGCCAGTGCCTCCGCCAGCTTCCGCTCGGTCTCCGCCCCCGTGGGCCCGGTGTCGCTCAGGGCGACGGCAGGTTCGTCCGGCCCCGACACGACCTCGGAGGACTGCTCCACCATGCGATCTCCAAGAACGTGGATGTTCCCGATCAAGGTCCAGCGGATTCAGTTTGTCCAGGCAGCGGCCTGCGTGCCACTTGCTCACTCATTCATCTGTATGCGAAGAACGATCCGTTTTGTCATATTCTCCTGATATCACGCCAGGGTGGGGAGCACACGGCTCACCCGAATGGCGGTCCCCCGGACGGCACCGCGCTTCTCGAGCGCCTCGCGACTGGGCGAAGTCCTGGCCTGTAATCCAGCAACCCCTGGGTGGCTCGCCCGTTGGGGCCAGTGGCCCCGGTCATGAGCCCGGCGTTGACCGCGTTGATGGCCGATGCAGCGCTCAACGACCCGAGCGAGCATCGGTCGAGCCGTGCGGGGTTCGCCGGGCGTCTTGCCCAGACGATGACTGGACGAGGCCGGGCAGGCTCCGCGTGGGGCCTGTACGCGGACCGGGGCGAGGGCGAGGGCGAGTCGACCGTGTTCGGCTTCGTGGAGCACTACCTGGGCGGCGCTGGCAGCAGCCCTACGGGCGGACAACGGCACCTTCTACGATCAGTTGGTCCATTTCCGCCGCAAGGCCGGTATCGGCGAGGACATCGGGATCCCGCGCGTGTTCGACGTTGCTGCATGGATGCGTCAAGGCCGACCAGTCGAGGCCTCGACGAACTGAGCCGCAGGGGCCGTCGGGAGGGCTCAGGTGACGGCGGGCAGGGGACGGATCGGACCGGAGGGCAGCTTGAGAGTGAGCCCGGCCGGCAGCCGCTCGCCGGCGATCCACAGCACGGCGTTGTCCTGTGTGAACCAGGTCTGCGCAGACTCCTTTCAGGTAGTCGGCGATCTCGCGTTCGGCCCCGAGGACGTGAAAGTGAGTGAAGGCGGCCTTGGTCGCGCCGTTGAAGTGGTAGTCGGCCAGGCCCTGGCGGTGCAGGGCGAGGTGCGTGATGCCGACGCGGAAGCCGAGTCCGGCGTGCATCGGGCCGGTGGCGTGGGCGAAGAGGGTGGGTATGCCGTCGACTCGGCGGTGTGGACCGCGGCGAGGGGGTTCATCTTCGGCCTCGGTTCGGTGTGTTCATCGTCGTGGTCATCCGTCTTGGTCATGCTCTGGGCAGGGCGGTGGCGCGGTGTCGAACTGGCCACCCCGTCCTCGTCATGGCCGGCGCGGCCCTGGCCATCGCCGACTCGCCGTGTTTGTGGGCCACGGTCGGCCGGAGCATGGTGGTCGCCTTCGGGGCCTTCTCGGTCGCGGACGTCGCGCTGCCGATGCGCTGTGCGCCCTCGCTGGAGCCGGGCTGTCCTGCCGACAACCGACTTCTGGCACACCACGACCAGCGGCCTGGTCCCTTTCGTCCTGTTCGCCCCGATGACGGCGTTCATAGCCGCGGCACGCCCCGCCGCCTCGCACCTTCGGCTGGTCCGGCGCTGGGCGCACCGGCTCCTGCCATCGTCCACGACCGCGGCCGTCTCTTCCACGGCCCCTACTTCGGTCACCCGGGAGGGCACGGCATCGCCCAGCCCATCCACCTGGTCACCGTCGCCGTCTGACTCTGGCTGCCGGCAGCCGGGTTACGACACGTCGAGCCGCGATACAACCGCCGACGCGCACCGCGTGCCGGCCCCGGCACCGCAGCGCCGCCCCACGTGCCGCACGACCGGAAAGCTCACAGGCGAGACCGACCTGCTTGCCTCTCCGCTCTCGCAGCGAACGGCACGCCGAACGGCCCGCGTTGCCGGGAGCGGCGGACCATGCACGCGCGGCGCGCCCACGGCCTCCGAGAAGACCGAAAGGCCTGGAATCCACCGGCGATCGCGACACGCCTCGGCCTCGACCAGCAGGCCTTCGCCCACGGCGGCTCACCCCGATCCCGCTGTGCGTCCGGGAGCCGGCACCGGCCGCCCGGCTCGTCACCGAGGTGAATTCGCCCCATGGTTCGATCCCCGAGCAGCAGTGCCGTACTCTCTGCTAGTCCTAGAGCCTGCGTGACGGAGGGTCACGCCAAGTGGGGGGAATTCAGCCCAAAGTGAGCAGAACTGCCGGGCACCGCGCGAGTCGGCGTGGTGCCCTTCTCGTGGCCGCCGTCGGCGCCATAGCCGCCCTGGCCGGAACTCTCGTCGTCTCGGTCGATACGGCAGGCGCCACGAACGCCCCTCCGGCGTACACGTCCGCGATACCGGACACCGCCCCGCGTCTCCCAGCCGCCGCGCCGCACTGGACAGCCCTGGCGGCCAAGCGGTTCTGGACCGCGCAGCGCATGGCAGAAGCGAAGCCGCTTCCGGACGCCAGACCGCGGACCGCGGGCAAGGCCGCCCACCCCACGCTCCAGGGCCTCGTCAAGCCGCCGGTGACCGGTGGCCTGAACGCCCAGGACCTGCGCGAGGTCCCGATGGACGCCACGCCGACCGGCACCGCCGGCCCGACGGACACACCCACCGACACCTCGACCCCGGATCCCTCCGCCACCGCTACGGACACCCCGACCGCCGCGCCGACGGACACCTCGTCCGCCTCCCCGAGCACCTCCCCCAGCGCGTCGGACTCGGCGAGCCCCACCGCCTCGCCCAGCCCGTCCCCCACCAGCACGGGCGGGACAGGTCCCGTCAGCTCCTACTTCGGCGGGCTGCCGATGGTCGGCCGGATGTACATGCAGACCAGCAGCGGCTCCTACTTCTGCACCGCGAGCGTCATCAACAGCCCGCACCACAACATCGTGCTCACCGCCGGGCACTGCATGGACGGGCGGGCAGGCGGCGGCTCGCTCGCGTTCGTCCCCGAGTGGACCGCGGCCAATCCCCAGCCGTACGGCATCTTCCCCGTCGCCACCGACTCCGAAGGCCGCAGCCGGGTCTGGATCGATCCCCGCTACTACGACCGCGGACACGTCCAGGGCGCCTCGTGGGACATGGCGTTCGCCCAGGTCGGCGCGCGCAGCGACGGCAAGCAGGTGCAGGACGTGGTGGGCGGCAACAACCTGGCCACCGGCCGCGGCTACGCCTTCCCCAGCATTCGGCTGGTCGGCTACCCCGGCACCGCCACGCAGCCCCTGACCTGCGACAACAACACCACGCAGTACACCCCGACCGACGGCACCCCCGGCTCGTACCTCCAGATCGCGTGCAACGGCTTCGCCTCCGGCACGAGCGGCAGCCCGTTCCTGGAGAACTTCGACCCGACCACCGGCACCGGCGACGTGGTCGGCAGCATCGGCGGCTGGGACACCGGCGGACCGACCGACGACGTCTCCTACAGCTCGTCCTACGGTTCCGACGTGCAGAACCTGTACAAGGCGGCGGTCGCAGGCACCGCCCCCGCGCGTCCCAATGTGCTGCCCGGCGCCTCCACACTCACCCATGCCACCCTCGTCACTTCCGGCTCCTTCACGCCTTCGCCTTCGCCCGATCCGGACAAGGGCGACCTGATCGTGTGCTGGTCGGACGGCGAGCTGACGCTGTACCGGGGTGGTGGCAACGGACGGTTCGACAAGGAGATACGACTCGTCGCGGCCAACACCACCTGGACGAAGGCCGTCTCCATCACGGGCGGCGACTTCACGGGCACCGACACCTACGACCTGCTGGTGCGCTGGAGCGACGGCAGCCTCACCCTCTTCCCCGACGTCGACGCGCGCGGCCTGCACAGCCAGATCACCCTCGTCAAGCCGGGCACGCTGTGGCAGCACGAGGTCGCCATGACCGCGGGCCGCTACACCACCGACGACCACTGGCCCGACGACCTGATCGTGCGCTGGTCCGACGGCGAGACCACGCTCTACAAGAACATCAACTCCACCGGCCTCCACAGCGAGGTCCGGCTCAACCCTGCCAACTCCACCTGGACGCACGCCACATCCCTCACGTCCGCCGACCTCGCCGGGACCAACGAGTCAGACCTCGTGGTCCGCTGGTCCGACGGCGAACTGACCCTGTACCCGGACATCAACCAGTACGGCTTCCACGGAGAGGTGCGACTGCGGGCCCCCAGCACGCTGTGGACCCACGCCACGCTCACCGCGTCGGGCAACTTCACCAGCACCGACACCCGGCCCAACGACTACCTCGTGCGCTGGTCCGACGGCCAACTGTCCATGTACCAGGACAGCGGCAACAGCCTCGGCACGGAAGCCGTACTCGCGACCGCGTCCGGCTCGTCACTGCCGTACTACCGGCGCTGACCACGAAGTCCCCTGGGCCTCGGCCCAGGGGACTCCTGGCGGTGGTTTGCTGACGGCGGGTTCGTCTGGGAGCAGGCCGTGTGGTGAAGGCGTCAACTACGGTCTGTGGAGCCCGGAATGACGAGGAGGCTGCCTTGTCCGCCCTCGCCCGGTCCGCTGGAAGCGTACGCCGTCCGCTTCGATGACCTCTTTTCCACGCTGGCTCAGCGCCTGGGGTTTCGCGAGTACCTGTCCTTCCTGTCCGAGTCGACCTGGGACAGGAGCCGACTTCGTCCGTCCCCTGCTTCGAGACCGTCATGGTGACCGGTGCCCGCGTACACGTTCTCGCCGTCGCGGAACACGCCAGCCGACGAGTGCCGATCCTGCGCGAGTACGAGCACCTCGACGCGTCCGTCGCCTTCTGCAGCAAGCTCTTCGGCACCGAGCCCTCCAAACTCCGCGACGGCTGTGCCAACTTCGCCATCACCGAGCCCCCCGCTCAAGCTCGTCATGATCGCAGGCACGGCAGGTGAGGCGACCCGCATGGACCACCTCGGCGTCGAGGCCGAACCCACCGAGGCCATCCGCGCCGCCACCACCCGCCTGGGCGAGGCCGGCCTGGCCACGGCCGAGGAGAACGACACCGTCTGCTGCTACGCCCTCCAGGACAAGGTCTGGGTCCACGGCACCGGCCAGGAGCCCTGGGAGGTCTACGTCGTCAAGGCCGATGCCGACACGGTGGAACCGGCCGTCGCGAGCGGTTGCTCCCCCACGCCCGGCCGACACGTCTGGACCGGCGGCCCAGCGACCTGGAACGGGCGCCCGGTGATGGTCAAGCCCCCGTTCGGCGGGTCCAGCGTGGGCATGAGCCTTGTACGCGATCCGGCGGACCTCCCCGGCGCCCTGGCGGACGCTGCCGACGACGAGCGAGCAGCCGTTCTCGTCGAGGAATACGTGAGCGGCCTGCCACTGACGGTGGGGCTGCTGGAGCTGCCGGGCGGGTCCGCCATCGTCTTCCCGCCGCTGGCCACCGAAGCCACCGAGGCCGAGTTCTACGACGCCGACACCAAGCTCGACGTGGACTCCAAGGGGACCGTGACCGTGCGCGCCGCCGAGCTGGCTCCCGATGTACTGGACAAAATCACCGCGGACGTCCGGACGCTGTGGGACGGGATCGGGCTGCGCGGCTCGGCTCGCATCGACTTCATCCTCACCGAGGACGGCCAGCCGTACGTGCTGGAGGTCAACAGCACGCCGGGCATGTCCCGCGACAGCAACTTCGCGGTGGGGGCGGCCATGGTCGGACTCACGCACAAGGCGCCCACGGTGACGGAACTCCTGAAACTCGCGGTCAAGCACGAGGTTCTGACCCCGGGTGGAGCACTTCACGCGGGGATCGCGAGCCTGGCGGCCGACCTGGGAGTGCTTCGCAGCCGAGAGTGGGGTCGATCTCGTCGTGGCGGTCGGCGGAGACCTCGCCAAGCAGCTCGCTCTCGCGGCGGGCGCAGCAGGGGTCCCGGAGATTGCCTTGGTGGGCGACAACGCCACCGCTGCCTCCTACCTCGGCTCCGTCCTCCGCCCCGGTGACGTCGTGCTCGTGAAGGCGTCCCGCGGTGGTCAGCTCTGGCAGATCGCCCAAGCGCTCACCGGACAGCCCGTCACCGGCCTGTGACCCGTCTCCATCTGGGGTAGCGACGGCGATCGCCCGTGGAAGGGGCAGCCTTCGTGCCCTCTGCCTCTGTCTGCCCGCAGGCAACGGCCCGGACCGCTCAGCAGTCCGGGCCTTCGTCGTTTTCGTGGTCCTGGTCTTGGTCTCAGTCGAGCCTTTCCCTCCAGTGGTCACGCCTGGGTCCCCCTCCAGGAGTGTGGACTCTCCGTCCGGCCCTCGTGGTCAGTTCGAACATTTGATAGCAATAAGTTACCAATAGGACACAGGAGGTAGATATGTCCATGCTGCTCATCACCGGCTCGTACCGGATCCTCGGCGACCGGCCCGACGGCGATACGGTCCACTTCACCCCGCGCGACCCGGGGTTCTGGTGCGAGGTCCCCGGCCAGCACCGGGTCAAGCGGGACGAGAACGGCGGCGCCTCGCTCCGGCTGGACGGGATCGACGCCACCGAGACCCACTACAAGGGGGTCGGGCCCGAATTCGTCCACCAGCCACTGCGCCTGGGCGCGCACGCCGCCCGAGACGAGCTGCTGAGCTGGCTGGGCTTCGACGACGTCGTACAGGACCCCGAGGAGAAGGTCACGGCTTCGGCCCCGGAGACCGTGCCCGGCTACATCCTCACCTCCGGCGCCGACGTCTACGGCCGCTGCGTCGCGTTGATCGGTCGCGGCGACCCGCCGGAGATCGGCAACCCTCCGAAGCCCGCGAAGAGCGGCGACCGGATCGACGTCACCGTGGACATGCTGCACCGGACCGCCAATCACCACCTGCTGTCCCGCGGCCTGGTGTACCCCACCTTCTACAGCAACCTCCCCCGGGAGCTGCGGGCGAACATGACCACGACCACGCAGGAGGCCAGGGCGGCCCAGGTTCCGGGCGGCGTCTGGTCGTACGACGTGACGACCAGCGGCGCGAAGATCGACAGCCTGGCCTCGCTCACCGACGAGTTGGTGATCGTGCCCAAGCTGTTCCGCCGCCTCGCCGACTACATCCGGCTCTTCGGCCCGTCTCTCGCCTGTCTCCCCTCCTATCTGGCCGGCGGCGCCGACGAGTTCTATGTCCCCGGGCAGCGCGACAGCATCGTCGGCCTCCAGCGCGTGGTCGAGGTCACCAACGGCAACACGTTGCGGATGACCCGCCCGATCGAAGACCTCGTGTTCGTCGAGAAGTAGACCGGAGAACGAGCCGCACCATGAGTGACGCCACCGACTTCCGGGCGCTGTCCGAACTGCTCACCGGCGAGGGCAGGCTGAACGCCCAGCGCGCCGACGACTACCGTGTGCGCCTCACCGCTGCCTTCCCCGCCGACGTGCCGCGGCTGCTCGACGCCTACCGCACTGTCACGAGCCAGGACGACCCGGGCAAGGCTCTGGTTGACGCGGTCAACGCCGACCCAGCCCTTGCACGGCTCACCCGGGAGACCATCACCGTCTGGTACACCGCCCAGTTCACCCGGCCGGACGGCAAACCCGACGCCCCGGGCACACCCGCCCAGTACCAGGACGGCCTGATCTGGCGTGTCATCGAGGCCCACCCGCCGTCCTTCGCTCCCCAGCCGCCGGCGCCGAGCGGCTACGGCTACTGGACCGACCACCCGTGAGTCGAGGAGACGCCCCGTCATGAACCCCCAGTACGACGTCGTGATCGTCGGCGGCGGAGCGGCCGGAGCCCTCACCGCCTGCCGGATCAAGAGCGCCAAGCCGGACGCCCGGATCCTGCTCCTCGACGCCGGCAACAACGGCACCGCCAAGCCCGACCGTGACGCGTTCGTCGCGGCCTACCAGACCGCCGCGATCAAGAACGTCCCCTCCCCGTACGCGGGCCTCGACAACAACCGGCTCGGCTACGCCCCCTCCTCGGACGGGGCCCCCGATCCGGTGGCGATGAACCGCTACTACGTAGAGACCGGCCCGGACCTGTACGAGAGCGGCTTCCAGCGCATGCTCGGCGGCAGCACCTGGGCCTGGCGCGGCAACACCCCGCGCTTCCTGCCCAACGACTTCCAGCTCAAGACCAACTACGGCGTCGGCGCGGACTGGCCGATCGCCTATGCGGACCTCGAGCCGTACTACGTCCAGGCCGAGGCCGAACTCGGGGTGTCCGGCAACGACGACGAGTGGGTCGGCCTCACCCCGCGCAGCGCCCCGTACCCGATGCCCGGCATGGCGCCCAGCTACGGCGACGAGCTCGTCCGCGCCGCGCTCGCCGACATCGGACCGATCGACGGCGTACCGGTCACCGTGGTCACCACTCCGCAGGCCCGCAACTCCGAAGAGTACCGGGACCGTTCGGCCTGCCAGGGCAACAGCAGCTGCATCCCGGTCTGCCCCTCCGGTGCCAAGTACGACGCGGGCTTCCACATCGGCCTGGCCCGCGATCGGCTCGGCGTCGAGATCCGCACCGCCTGCGTCGTCACCCGGCTCCTCCCACGCCCCGGAAACCTGGCCCCCACCGTGGTCTTCCGGGACTGGACCACCGCCGACAAGGCCGAGCAGCAGGTGGACGCGCAGCACGTCGTCGTAGCCGTCAACGCCATCGAGACCCCCAAGCTCTGGCTGCTGTCCGGCCTCGACAACCGCAGCGACCAGGTCGGCCGCAACCTGATGGACCACCTCGCCAACGAGATCGTCGGCCTGTTCGGCCAGCCGGTCTTCCCCTTCCGCGGCCCGCAGTCCGCCCTCGGCATCGACACCTTCCGCGACGGCGACTTCCGCCGTAACAACGGCGCCTTCCGCATGACCATCGGCAACGACGGCTGGGGCCGCACCGAGCCGCCAGCCGTCGCGCTCGCCCACTTCATGTGGGACGACGCCAACAAGCGGATCAAACTCACCGGCCAGCCGCTCCAGCAGGCCATCCGGGACCGCGTCACCCGCCAACTGAGGATCAGCTTCTCCACCGAGCAGCTCCCGGACCCGGCCAACCGCGTCACCCTCTCCGACGAACGCGACGCCCTGGACATCCCCCGCCCGAAAATCGCCTACCGCATCGACGACTACTCCAAACGGGCCCTCGCCTACGGCCACAGCGTCGCCCGCCGGATGTGGCAGCACCTGGAGGACACCGCCGGAGCCACCGAGGTCAGCCCCTTGCAGCCGGACCTCCGTTTCCTCGGCGCCGGCCACCTCATGGGCACCATGCGCATGGGCACCGGCCCGTCGGCCTCCGTGGTCGACCCCACCGGCCAGTCCCACGCCCACCGCGGTGTCTGGGTCGTCGGCTCGTCCGTGTTCCCCACCTGCGGAACCGCCAACCCCACCCTCACCCTCTCCGCCCTCACCCTGCGCACCGCCGACGCCCTCGCCGCCACCCTGTGACCGGCCGCGCCGCCGACGGGCCCACCAGCCTGGCGGCGGCGCCCACTTGGAGGGGTCCCTCGCACCCGTGACCATCACGACCAGGCTGGTCCTGGCCCGCCACGGCGAAGCCCAGTGCAACGTCGACGGCCTCGTCGGCGGCCCGCTGACCTGCACTGGACTCACCGTCCGGGGCCGCGAGCAGACCCGCCGACTCGCCACCCGCCTCACCGCAGAACACCGCACCGGGCCCGGCTTCGACGTCCTGTACGCCGGCCCCAGAGCCAGGCTCCAGGAGAGCGGACGGATCCTCGCCACCGCCCTCGATCTACCGCTGCTCACCGACCCGGGTCTCGACGGTCCCCGCCACGGGCAGGCCGACGGGCGGCCGTGGCGCGACGTCGAAGCCGAGTTCCAGGGTCGCCCTGCCGCCAGCCCCGACCTGCCGTGGTCGCCCGGCTCTGACACCTGGAACGGCTACCTGCTCCGCGCCGGCCGCGCCTTGACGGCGCTGCTGGAACGGCACGCTGGCCAGAGCATCCTCCTCGCCGGCCACGGTGAGACCATCCACGCCGCCTGCCACCTGTTGCTGGAACTCAGCCCCTCCACGTCATCCCGCATCGACTTCGGCACCGAGCACGCCTGCCTCACCCGCTTCCACCTCCACCACGACCCCTACGGCCGCCGCTTCTGGACCCTCGCCGCCCTCAACGACACCGCCCACCTCCAACAGCCGGTCGCCGACCGGGACAGTTGACGTGACGGTCAGCTGCCGGCGGACTGTGCGGCGAGCGGGCGCAGCCGGTGCGCGTCGTCGAACAAGGCGCGTTCGGAGAGCCGTACGGCGATGAGCGCGGCCAGCGCTGCGGCGGCGAGAAGCATGTACATCACGACGATCTGGTAGCGGATCGCTGTGAAGGGGTCGACTCCAGCGAGGATGAGACCGGTCATGGCCCCGGGCAGGCTGATGACGCCAACGGTCTTGGTGGAGTCGAGGGCGGGGATCAGAGCGGTGCGGACGATGGTGCGCTGGTGCGGGGCGAAGGCGTCGGTGGCGGCGAGGCCGAGGCTGAGGCGGGCCTCGATGGCGGGGCGGGCGGTGCGGACCTCGTCGTGGAGGCGGGTCAGGGCGAGGGCGGTGGCCTGCATGGCGCCGGAGACGACCATGCCGCCGACCGGGATGACGACGCGGGCCTGGGTGGCGATCACGCCGAGGGCGAGCAGAGTGCCCATGGTCGCGGCCGTGCCGATGGTGATCGCGGCGGTCGCGGTGGGGAGGGCTTTGGGCAGGGCCGGGGTGCGGCGGGCGGCGACCTGCCCGGCGATGAGGACCATGATGCCGAGCCAGCCGATGGCGCCCGTCAGCCCGGTGTGGCGGAAGACCAGGAGCAGCAGGGCGCCGACGGCGGCGAGTTGGAGGGCGGCGCGGACGGCGGCGACGGTGATGTCGCGGCCCAGTCGGAGGCGTCCGTGCCAGGCCACGGCGATGGTGAGGGCGATGAGGGCAGCGGAGGCGGCGACTCCCGCCCAGGTGGGGACGGCGGGGTTCACGCGTACTCCTTTAGGTAGTCGACCCGGTGGGCCTCGCCCTGGTCGACGAGGTGACCGTGGTCGAGGACGAGGACGTGGTCGGAGACGCGGCGTGCCTGTGCGGTGTTGTGGCTGACCAGGACCACGGTCAGACCGTCGGCGACCAGATCGCGTACGACGCCCTCGACGGCTGCGGTGCCGACTGCGTCGAGTGCGGAGGTGGGTTCGTCCAGGAGCAGCGCCTGGGGGGTGACGGCCAGGGCCCGGGCCAGGCAGACGCGTTGGGCTTCGCCGCCGGAGAGGTTCGTGGTGGGGCGATCGAGGTAGGCGGCGGGCAGGTGGGCGCGGTCGAGGAGGGTCGCCGCCTCGTGGCGGTCGAGGTCGGGGCGGCCGACGCGCAGGTCGTCCATGACGGTGTCGGTGAGCAGGACGGGTTGCTGGCCAACGAGGGTGACGCGGCGGCGCAGGGTGAGGACGTTCCAGGCCGGCAGGGGGCGGTCCTGGAAGGTGACGGTTCCGGTCGTGGGTTCTTCGAGGCGGTTGAGGAGGCGCAGGAGGGTGGTCTTGCCCGCGCCGCTCGGTCCGACCAGGGCGGTGCAGGCCGAGGCGGGGATGGCGCAGGTGATCTCCTCCAGCAGGGTCGCGTCGCCACGCCGGACCGTGACCTGGTCCAAGGCGAACGCAGTCGTCTGTATGGGCTCTTCTCCGACTGTCACCATGCAACCATGGTTACACCAATCTTGCCGCTTCCGTCGGGAGGTCATGTTCCCGGCCGGTACACGAGCAGCGCCGGGTGTCCGCCGGAGCCGTGCGGAACCGGGTAGTAGCTGAGGTGCGTGGTGGGGTCGACGGCGACGACGTGGGCGCCGTCGGCGAGGTGGGCGCGGCCGGTGACGGTCAGGTGTCGGTCATGGGTGTCGGCGGTGGTGACCCAGCCGGACTCCGCTGCGACGTAGAGGTGACGGGCGGGGGCATCGTAGGCGAGCACGTCGGGGTCCTGGCCGACCTCGTCGGTGCCGGTGACGCGCCACGTGGCCAGGTCCAGGGTGAGCAGGCGGGCGTTGCCGTCGCAGGCGACGAAGGCGAGTCGGTCGGCGGAGTCAAGGGTGAGTCCGTGGTCGTGGTCGCAGCCGGGCAGGGGCACCCGGCGGGTGATGTGGAGGGTGGTCGGGTCGATGACGGCGAGTTCGTTGCGGGTCTGGACGTCGACGAGCATCTGCCGGGTGATGGGGGCGTAGGCGACGTTGCCGGCCTCGCCGCCCAGGGGCACCGTGCCGCGGACCGCTCCGCTGCCGGCGTCGACGACGGTCTCCGAGCCGCCGGACTCATTGGTGGTCCACACCCTGTTGTGCACGGGGTCGTAGGCCAGCCCGTCCGGAGTGCCGCCGGTGGGACTGCGGTGCAGGACCTTGCCGGTGGTCTCGTCGATGGCCGCGACCTGGTTTGCGTCACTGGCGGTGGCGTACACCCGGTGCAGGGCGGGGACCACCAGCACGCCATGGACGCCGGGCAGGTCGTAGATGGTCCTCACGACCTTGTCCGCGTGGGTGTCCACCTCGATGACCTGGCTCGCACCGAGGTGGGCGATGAACAGCAGGCCGCGGCCGGGGTCGAGGCTGGCGTAGTCGAAGCGGGAACTGTCGCCCGGCAGGGAGATCTCCTTCACCTGGCGCAGCGGCAGCGCCTCCTTGGGTGGCTTGTCGCCGCCCCGGGTGAGCAGTACGCCGGCCACGGCTGCAATGGCCGCGAGGACCAGGCCGGCGGCCAGGACGAGCAGGGTGCGGGGGCTGAGGTGACGGATCATGTGCGGGCTTCCCGGGGTCGGCGGCGAAGGGGCCCGGTCGTCCTGGGCGGCAGCCCCGCGACGGCCGGACCGTTCAGTACAGGTAGATGCCATTCAGTACAAGTAGATGTCGACGAGCAGGGCCGCGACAGCGGCCAGGAGCGCGTAGCGGATGCTGGTGCGCGCCGGCTGCGCGGCCAGTGGATCGAGACCGTAGCCGAGGGACGCGGCGGCCAGGGTGAAGACCCCGGAGCCGGTGTCCTGCCAGCTGACAGGGAAGACGGTCACGGGTGCGTCGGTGAAGAACTGATCCCCGTGCGCGGCACGCAGGATCGCGTTCCAGGCCAGGGGCCCGATGGCCGCGGCGAGCGCGCCGGTCGCCAGGACGTCACGGCCGCGGCCCCGGGCGGCCGCGATGAGCAAGGCCGCGACGACGGCCGACAGCGCCGCGCCGTAGTCGATCTGGCCCCAGCCGATCATGAGGCGGGAGCCGGGTCGGTCGCCTCCAGGGCCGGGCGCAGGGCCTTGGCCAAGGTGACTCCGTCGGCGGTGGCCCAGTAGTGCAGGTAGAACAGGCGGGGCTGGTCGGTCAGGGAGTGGTTGTGCAGCTCGACTATGTCGATGTTGCCCTTCCGCAGCGCCTGGATGACCTTCTGCACCTCGGGTGCGGTCATGACGAAGTCGCCGTTGATGGCCGCCTTGTTGCCGCCGAGCGGCTGGAAGTTGATGCCGGTGGTCAGGCCGAGGGCAGGAGGCAGCACATGGGTGCCGTCATTGACGGTCTGGTTGCGGGCGACGGTGAACTTGTAGATGCCGCCGTCGGTGGTGCCCTTGCGGCCGAGCGCCTTGTCGATGCCGGCGGTGTCCAGCGCGATGGGCGGCTGGGTGGGCGGGGGCGGCGAGGCCGGCGGTATGGCGGTGGCGTCCAGCGCGGACTTCAGGCCCTGGGCGAGTTTCACCGGGTCGCCCATGGCGTGGACGTGGGTCCACCAGATGGCCGGGGACTGCTGGAGCAGGTGCTTGTGCAGGGCGGTCTGCTCGATGCCTGCGGCCTGGAGCGCGTCGGTGACCTTGGGCAGTTCGTCCTCGGTGACGACCAGGTCGCCCATGAGCATGGTGCCGTCGTGGTACTTGGCGAAGTTCGCGTAGCCGCCGAGCGACAGGCCCGGCTTGATCGCGACGCCCTCGGTGGTGACCTTGAGGTCCTTGCGGGGCAGCGCGATGTGGTAGACGGTGCCCTTCATCAGCGTTCCGGTGCGGCCGAGGGCGTCAGCGACCGGCTTCCAGTCCTTCTCCGTGGTCTGCACGGGCTGCTGAAGGTGGCCGTGTGGGGCATCGGTCTGTATCGCTGCCGCGTTCATGGCGTTGTCGGCGGTACTTCTCGTCTGGGTGCCGCAGCCTGTCAGCAGGCCGGCGCCCGTCACCAGCAGGAGCGCGGCCGCCGTTCCTGCGGCCGGCTTGGTGAGCGAACGGGGTGACATGACCACTCCTCGTGGAGATCGTTGTCGTAGATGCCTCTGCGATCAGCGAATCCGCCGCTGATGAAGTTGGCATGAAGACCCACACGTACAAACGGGTGACTTCATGCCGTCTTCATCAGCGGCGGGGAACGTGAAAGGCGCCATGACGTGCGCGGTGATGTCGGACGAGGGAAGGCGCGATGCGGATCCTGGTGGTTGAGGACGAGCCCAAGATGCGGGACCTGCTGCAACGGGCCCTGACCGAGGAGGGCTACGCCGTCGATACAGCCGCCGACGGCCCGCAGGCCCTCGCCCTCACTGATGTCGCCGCCTACGACGCGATGGTGCTGGACGTGATGCTGCCCGGCCCGGACGGCTTCGAGGTGTGCGCGACTCTCCGGCGACGCGGTATCTGGCTGCCCGTCCTCATGCTCACCGCCAGGGACGCCGTCACCGACCGCGTACAGGGCCTCGACGGCGGCGCCGACGACTACCTCACCAAGCCCTTCAGCCTGGACGAACTGATGGCCCGGCTACGCGCCCTGATCCGACGCGGACCCGTCGAACGCCCCACCGTCCTGACCGCCGGCGACCTGTCCCTGGACCCGGCCACCCGAACCGTGCGGCGCGGCGACGAGGAGGTGCCCCTGACCGCCAAGGAGTACGCCCTCTTGGAGGCACTCCTGCACCGGCCCGGCACCGTACTGACCCGCGCCGTGCTCGTCGAGCACTGCTGGGACCTGGGCACCAGCCCCGGCTCCAACGTGGTCGACGCCCACATCAAGGCCCTGCGTGACAAGATCGACCGACCCTACGGCACCCGCGCCGTCGAAACCGTGCGCGGCGCCGGATACCGGATCCGCCGCGACGGCGGCCGTCCCTCCACCCGCACGTCATGAACCGCATCCCGCTCCGTATCCGCCTCACCGCGATCTTCGCCGCCGTGATGGCGCTGGTCCTGACCGGCGCCGGCTACCTCACCCTCAGCCGCTTCCGCGAATCCCAGGCCGAGTACGGCGCCGCCACCGGCATCGCCCACCAGGCCCAGCAGGAAGCCCTCGACGACCTGCTGCGCGAACTGCTCACTGCCCTGCCCATCGTGTTCGTGCTGGCCACCATCGGCGCCTACCTGCTGGCCGCTGCGGCCCTGCGCCCGGTGGAACGCATGCGCACCCAGGCCGCCGCCGTCACCGAGGACACCCCCGAGTACCGCCTCGACGTACCACCCAGCCGCGACGAGATCGCCCGCCTCGCCACCACCCTCAACGACATGCTCACACGCCTCCAGACCGCCCTCGACCACGAACGCCTCTTCGTCGCCGACGCCAGCCACGAACTACGCACCCCGCTCAGCCTCCTGCGCACCGAGATCGAACTCGCCCTCCGCCATCCCCGCGAGGCCACCGAACTGCACGCCGCCCTCGTCTCCGCACACGAGGAGACCGAACGGCTGGTCCAACTCGCCGAGGACCTGTTGCTCTTGGCCCGCACCGACCGCCGCGACACGTCGGCCGGGTCAGCCGTGCCCGATCTGGCCCCGCTTCTGCATCGCGTGGCTGCCCGCCTGCGCAACGGCTCCCCCGACAAGTCCATCACCGTCGGCTGCCCCGCTGGGCTGGCCGCCGCAGTCCCCAACGACCGCCTGGATCGGGCGGTGACGAACCTGATCCACAACGCTCAGCAGCACGGCCGCGGCCCCGTCGAAGTGACCGTCCGCCCCGGCGAGAAGTGCATCCGCATCGAGGTCCGCGACCAGGGCCCCGGCTTCCCGCCCGACTTCCTTCCCCACGCCTTCGACCGCTTCACCCAGGCCGACCGCTCCCGCGCCACCAGTGGCACCGGCCTCGGACTGGCGATCACGGCCGCCATCGCCCGCGCCGCCGGCGGCCAGTACGGCGCCTTCAACCACCCCGAGGGCGGCGCCGTCGTATGGATCACTCTCCCGCCCCTTCCGCAGCCACCCGGGACCGCTTGAGGCACCTACACCAGCGTGCAACCATGGTTACGTTGAACGTGAGCTGGCTGCAGGGAGCGTCGATGAACCGGACAACGTCCACCGCTGCACGGATCGGTACACGCCATGACCGCTGACCGGCCGCCCCGCGACCCGGGCGAGTGGGTACTGCTCTCCTACCGGATGCCCCGCGAACCCTCCACGCCCCGCATCACCCTCTGGCGCAAGCTCAAGCGCCTGGGCGTCGCCCAGCTCTCCGACGGCTTGGTCGCACTGCCCGCCGACGCCCGCACCCGCGAACAGCTGGAGTGGATCGCCGACGAGGCGATCGAGGCCGGCGGCACCGCCTCCATCTGGATCGCCCGGCCCGCCACCCACGCCCAGGAACACGAACTGGCCACGTCCATGGCCGCCGCCCGCGCCGCCGAGTACCAAGCCGTCATCGACCATGCCACCCAGGCCACAGGCGCGGCCAACACCGCAGCCGTCGTCCGCAGGCTCCGCGCCGAACTACGACGCATCGGCCGCCGCGACTTCTTCCCGCCCCTCGAACGCGACCGCGCACACGCCGCCGTCCACGCCCTCACCGACGAACCAGGCGCCTCAGTGCCCAAGGCCGCAAGTCATCGGGAGAAGAACGCATGAAGTGGGCCACCCGCGCCGGGATCCACATCGACCGGGCCGCCTGCGCCTGGCTCATCCGCCGGCACGTCGACAAGGAGGCGGAGTTCGTCTTCGTCACCGACCCCGCCGAAGTCCCGGACGACGCGACGCCGTTCGACATGCGCGGCGTGCAGCTCGGCCACCACGGCGGCGACTGCTCCTTCGAGACGATCCTGCGCCACTACGAGCTGACCGACCCCGTGCTGTGGAAACTGGCCGAGATCGTCCACGAAGCCGACCTGGACGACGAACGCTATGACGCCCCCGAAGCCCCCGGTGTGGACGTCGTCCTGCGCGGCCTGTCCATGATCTGCGACGACCAACGGATCCTGGAACTGACCGGCCCGCTCTTCGACGGCCTGTACGAGTACCACCACCGGGGCATGCTGCTGGGGCGCGAGCCCTCCTGACCACGTCATCCCGGAGCACGCCATGCCGCTCGTCATCGCTTCGTCACCCGAGATCTTCAGCACCGCCCACATCGGGCTGACCGCCGCCATCACCGGCGTTCTCGCACTCGCCATGGCGATCTGGCGGCTGCCCCGATCCGCATGGCTCGACATGGCCGCGGTCGCCGTACTGTCCGCGGCCTCCGTGTACCTGTGGCGGACCTCCGCGAACATGACGTCGCTGAACAAGGACGGCCTGCCGGGATTCTCCGCCAACGACTGGGCCGCGCCCATCCTCACCTACATCTTCCTCAGCCTCTACGCCGACGTCCGCATCCCGGCAGACCCACGCCGCTACGCCCAGGCCCGCGCCCTCGCCACTCTCGCCTCCCTGGCGGTCAACGTCATCACCATCTGACCGGCGACTGCGCCCATTGATAGAGAACTGCAACCACGGTTACAGTGCCCGCATGGGATCCGAGGACACGACGGCGCCCGGCAGCGCAGGCGATGCCGAGATACCCGGACGGGCCACGGCACCGGGCCACCCGGGCTTCGCCACCGTGCTGCGGTACTTCCTGCGCCTGGGCACCTTCGGCTTCGGCGGCCCCATCGCCGTCGTCGGCTACATGCAGCGCGACCTGGTGGAAAAACGCGGCTGGATGGCCAAGCAGGAATTCCTCAACGGCGTCGCCCTCGGCCAGACCATGCCCGGTCCGCTGGCAGCGCAGGTCGCCATGTGGGTCGGCTACCTCAAGCGGGGCGCGCTCGGCGCAGCGGCGACCGCACTCGCGTTCATCGCGCCGTCGTTCCTCATCGTCACTGGTGTCGCAGCCGTCTACGCCCATTACGCGGGCCTCAGCGCCGTACAGGCGCTCTTCTACGGCATCGCCCCCGCCGTCATGGCGATCATCACCATCGCCGCGTACAAACTGGTCCACCTCACCGACGGCAAGGACTGGCGGGCCTGGGCCATCAGCGCGGTGGTATTCGCCGTCACCGCCCTCAGCGGCCGGGAACCGATCTACCTCATCGTCGGCGCCGGCCTGCTGATGATCACCCTCGACGCCCGCCCGCACCTGCGGCTGCCGCGCCGCCGCATCCCGGACCCCGGCAAGGACAAAGCCGTGCGCGGCATCGCCGCCTGGCCCCTGGCCTCGACCACGCTCGGCACCCTCGCGTCCGGCGGGACGCTGGCGTCCCTCGGTCTGTTCTTCCTCAAGACCGGCGCCCTGGTCTTCGGCTCCGGCCTGGCCATCGTCCCGCTGCTGCGCGACGGCGTGGTCGTCCAGCACCACTGGCTCACCCAGGCACAGTTCCTCGACGCCGTGGCGATGGGGCTACTCACCCCCGGCCCGGTCGTCATCACCGCCGCCTTCATCGGCTACCTCGTCGGCGGCACCACCGGCGCTCTCGTCGCCACCGTCGCCATCTTCATCCCCATCTACCTGGGAGTCGTCGTCCCCGGCCGCTGGTTCGTCCGCCACCGCGACAACCCCCAGCTCAAGGCGTTCGTCACCGGAGCCACCGCCGCCGCAGGCGGCGCCTTGTGCGGCGCGGTGGTCGTCCTGACCCGCCAGGCCGTCATCGACATCCCCACCGCCGCCATAGCCCTGACCACCCTCGCCCTGCTGTGGCGCTTCAAGATCCCCGAACCGTACGTCGTCAGCGCCGCCGGGATCCTCGGCCTGCTGCTCCACTGAACGGCAGCCCTGTCACTCTGCCGCGGAATGGCGCCGGTGGGCAGGTGGACGTTCCTTGAAGTCAGGCTGGGCACCAGGGGCTGCCAGCGCGGGTCAAGTGGTGGGTCGGTAGTGATGGAAGTTCAGGAAATCCTCTCTTCCCGGCTCGGCAGGCACCTCACTGCGCCAGGCACTCCTCGCTCCGGTCACCGACCGGTGGATCCGACGGAAAGTCCTTTGCAGCAATCCTACTGAGGTACCAGAAGGTCGCCGCATAGACGATAACTGCGATCCATACATAGAGGTTATTGCAGACCAGCATGCTCCATTCAGCTTGGGAGGTTCGTTGGATGATTCCCATGGGAGGCGTCCTCTCCGGGATTTTGGGCTTTCCGACGATCCATGAGAAGAACAGCATCACGAAGGCTGCTACAGAGAGGGCAGCCCACGGTCGACGTCCGTGGACGTGATGGACCCCGATCACCAAGAGCAAGATCACCCAGACCCAATGGTGACTCCAGGAAAGGGGAGATGCGAGGCAGCTGGCGATGCCCACAACGCTGATCGCCAGCAGTTCCTCACCGCACCGGTGAGCCAGGGCAGCGAAGGCCAGGCCAATAACTACGGTCAGGCCCGAGAGGGCCAGCCAAAGCAGTGTCGGCGGATTAAGGACATGCATCTGACGGGACAACAGTCCAGCAATAGACTGATTTCCCGCATTGGTGACTGCACCGATGCGCCTTGAATCAAGAAACATCCCTCCCCAGTATTTTACCGAATCTCCAGGAATAACAAAGAAGCCGATCATGATCGTGGCCAGAATTGTCAGCACGGATACGATGGCGGCTTTGAATTGGCGTGTCGCCACAAAGTAGACAACGAAGATACACGGTGTGAGCTTGACAGCAGCTGCGATACCGACCCCCACTCCTCGCATCCTATGAGAGCCATGGGGCGCACAATCCATCATGATGAGGATCAATAGCAGCAGGTTGACCTGCCCGAGCACTACAGTGGTCCGCACCGGTTCGAGCCAGAGAGCGAAACCTCCGACGAGGAACGTCATGGCGAGCCGGCCGTGGTCGGGCCTGTAGCCCAAGAAGCCCCACGCCATCCAAACCACTACCAGCGGCGCAGCAAGATTCACACACGTCACCAAGAAGCGCAGGGAGTCCATCGAGAAAAACGTGAGCGGTAAGAAACACAGCGCGGCGAATGGGGAATACGTGAATTGCAGCCCATCGTAAACGCTATGATCGTAAAGTGGCAATGATGCCGTGACCCGTTCCGCCCCGGCTCGGTACACCTCTGTGTCGATGAGCCACCATAGATCCTTGGACCAAACGGTCCACATATGACCGATGACAGCAAGTGTAAAAATCGCAACTCCGAACACTGCCACTCGAATTCGATCTGGAAATACGCGCTCCAGGTCGGTCGCGGCATTGCGCCTGTAGCTCTTCACCTGACCGGCCCCCTTACGGCGAGATGGCACATGAATGAATTCACCACAGCGAATGGGCTGTGGACTTCATTCCGATGGCGCCCAGTTGTCGGGTGGCTATTGCGAGTTTTCCCCACTCTAAAGAAGCCTTCTGCGAGCTCTTAGGTAATATCCGGCCTCGCGGCGATATCGAGCAGGCTCGTGTTCTGGTCCCTCCGATGGAGGGCCATGGAGAGCATGGCGTCGTCGGTGGGCCTGACGGCACCCTGCCGCCATTCCTCAGTAGCACTCCCAACCCGGCGTGGGGACACTGACGGGGAGGACGTCACCCCATGCCTGCCATGCCTCCGGCCGCGGCCCGGCGCGCCCTGGCCGCCTCCGGCATCGCCGCCGCCCTGGCGGTGGCACTCG
Source organism: Streptomyces roseochromogenus subsp. oscitans DS 12.976 (assembly GCF_000497445.1). Lineage (NCBI taxonomy): Bacteria > Bacillati > Actinomycetota > Actinomycetes > Kitasatosporales > Streptomycetaceae > Streptomyces > Streptomyces roseochromogenus. The sequence continues at coordinate 1,625,028 of NZ_CM002285.1, forward strand.
CCGCCTGCGGCGTTCGTCAGCACGAGGAGGGCCCGCAGGAGCAAATGCCCTCTGGGAGTTCTGTCGGCTCAGTCGACAGCGGCCAGTTCCCTGTGTGAGCTACCCCCGGATCTCGGCGTTCGGGTAAGCCGTGGTGTGTACGTTGGCGTACGTCTTGCCGGCCCGGATCGCAGCGACGAACGCGGCGAAATCTCCCGGGGCGATCCCCTGGGCCGTCGGGCCGACGACATCAGCTGGCTTGATGGTGCCCGTGACCGTCCCCTGTCTCGCAGGACAGACGGCGTACCGGCGGGTGCGATGCCCGGCTGGGCACAGAGGTAGACGATGGTTCCACCGTTCTGGGCTGAGCTGAGCATGGAACACCTTTGCCCTGAGACAGAGCAGTCCGCCGCACTGCTGGAAGCGGCGGCCGCCACACCACCGACGGCGACGGCGGTAGTGGTGGTGAGGGCGACGACTTTGAACGATCGCATAGATCGCATACAGACCATGCCTTCCTGATCACCCCCGCCGTACGGCGTGAGGTGTTCCCCTGCGCCAGGCAGCGTCAGTCAGGCAACCCACGAACGAGTGACACCCATCGAGCAGTACCGGAAGACGGCCTCGGTGACGTAGCGGTAGGCGGTGGTGGCGCGGTAAGCAGGGCCCGCCGGCCCGCGCTCAGGGACCGCCATCGGGTGCCGAGAGCGCGGCGGTGTTCCCTCAGGCGGGCGGCGAGGAAGCGGAGGACAGAGCTGGGCACATCGACGCCGGAGGGGTAGACAAGCACGCGAAGCCTCTGGTGGAGACGAATTTCCTGGTCGAAGACCCATCTACCAAGGGCTTCACCTGTCCGTCAGGCTAACTACCCGGTCAGCGCGACAGGTTGGAAAGGGCTCCATGTATCCGAACAGCATGTGGTACAGCAGCTGCTCGTTGGTCCAGCGAGTCCCTCGCTCCGCCGACGCAGGTCCTCGGCGGTGGCCGACTCCAGCAGCCGGTGGAACATCGCGCCGGCCTGCCGCAGCTCCGCATGAAGCTCCGCCCTCCAGGACAAGAGCTTCGTGCGTGCGAGGAACACCCGCCCAGTGGCCCTTGCGTCCGATGGACCTGAGGGCCTCGCGGGCCGTCCACTCGTCGGCCCAGGAGCCGGCCGGGCAGAGTGTAAGGGCTGCTCTGGAGACCCAGGCGGTCGTGGCCCGGCCTTGCCGGCTGCCCGGATCGCTGGCGCGGAGTCGCCCGATGGCAGCGGCGAATCGGGCTTCGACGTCACGCTCGTGCACTCCGAGGGCTGAGACAAGGCAAGGGCTGGGCTCGCGTCGCAGTGGTGCGACGCGAGCCCAGCCCTTGTCGGTCAGAGAGCGCCGCCGTCAAAAGGCGCCGGTGCCGTTGGGCGTGCCGAGACCGGTCGGCCCGTCGTATCCCGGACCCGCGGTGCACAGGTAACTGCCGCCGCAGAAGCCGTTGCTGCCCGAAGTGACGTCGTTGAGTGCCGACGTGTGGCCGTACGGATACGAGCCGTCAACGACCTGAGCGGTGTTTCCGGCCAGCGCGTAGACGCTCGCGATGATCGGCGACGAGACGCTGGTGCCTCCGACTTCGACCCATCCGTCGGCACCCTGTGCGAGACCGAGTTGAAGCTCGGTGTCGCACAACGATCCGCCGCCACAGCTGTTGTACGTGTCGTAGACCGCCACCCCGGTGTTGGGGTCGGCGACCGCGGACACATCGGCGACGGCGCGCCTGGCGCATCCGGAGTCATGCTGCCAGGACGGCTTGGCCTCGTACGCCGAGCAGCCCGAGCCCGCGCCGCTCCAGGCGGTCTCGGTCCAGCCGCGGGAGTTGGACGCCTTGCTCAGCGAGGTGCCGCCCACGGCGGTGACGTACGGGGAGGAGGCCGGCCAGGAGACACCGTAACCGGAGTCACCCGAACTCGCTGTGATGGCGACGCCGGGGTGGTTGAAGTGCGAGTCGACGGAGGTGATGGTGTTGTCCTCGGACCCGCCCCAGCTGTTGGAGACGGAGACGACGCCCGATGTGGTGGCGGCAGTGTCCTCGGCCGTCATGAGATCCGGGACGTTCGCCGAGTTCGCCTCGACCAGGAGGATGTGGCAGCCGGGGCATGTCGCCGAGACCATGTCGAGGTCGAGGCTGATCTCCTCGGCCCATCCGTAGTCACCGGAGGGCAGAGGCGATGCCTGGCCGCTCTGATTCACCTTGCGGAAGCAGCCGTTGGCGGTGGTGCACGACGGCAGACCGTAGGCGCTGCGGTAAGCGGCCAGGTCGGACTCGGCGTTCGGGTCGTCCATGGCGTCGACGATGGCCACCGTCCGGCCGGATCCCGAGGTACCGCCCAGTTTGTAGGCGGACCGCAGATCGGACGGCACGAACCCCATGGTGGTCGGGGATCCGGTGGTGAACGGTGACATGCGGCCCGAGGCGGTGCGGTGGGCCTTCATGACGCCGAAACAGCGGGCTTGTCCCGCTTGCAAGGGATGGACGCAGCCGAAGCCCGTCGTACTCGCGGAGGCGGACGCGCTCGGGGCGGACGAGAGAGCGGCGGCCTGGACGCCTGTGGCCAGTCCGATGGTGAGGGCAGTGACGGCGAATGTGAGCATCGCGGTGAGGGCGGCCGCCATCCACCGCACCCGCCGTCTCGGTCGGTGGCGGTGGATCACCAGGGATCCGGAGGGTATCTCGCTTCGGTGCATCAAGCCTCCGTGCGGTTTGAGGCGGTTCGGAAGGACCACATGACCAAGAGCAGCGTTGACAGACGGCATGTCAGGTCAGCTGCGGGCCAGATGGATTCACCATGCGGCCGCCCTCTTGCGCTGGTCAAGGCCATGTCAATGCAGGTCTTGTGAGGTTGCCGCGGTCAGCGAGTGAACCGCCGTTGGTGCTGGCGTGTCCGCGGTAGTGCTCGCTACAGGACAACGAAGACGCCTGCGAATGCGCTCTCGCATGCGGCGGGACTGCGACAGCCGAGGCTGCGGTGGAACCGGTGCGAGTTGTACCAGCTCTGCTCCTCGACGAACCGGTGTCGGCTTCGGCCCGTCGGTGCGGGCCGGCCCTGAATCCGCTCGCCTACCTCCAGGACACACGGGGCCTTGGCCACGTGTTCGTCCGCCACGACGAGGCAGTCGTACGGGACTTGGCGGACCGGGTGGTCCACCTGCGGTGATGGTGATGACCTCGATCGTGCAGGGATTGCGCAGGTCCCACTCGGCGGCACGGAACACCGCCGTGCAGAAACACCTGTTCAGGTAGATGAGGAGGGCAACGATGATCAGTGCGCATTCCGGACCGGGCAAGCCCAGCCCGCCAGGCGATCAAGGAATGCGAGCGGCGTCTTGCCCGCTACCAGGCCGCCCTCGACTCCGGAGCCGGCCCAGCCGTCGTCACACAGTGGATCAACGACGCACGACGGGACAGGGAAGCGGCACGGAAGAAGCTCGACGCACTGCCCGCCGACCGGATCGGGGAGATCACTGACAGACTCGGAGACATCGCACAACGTATCCAAGCCGCCGACACCGAGAAGAAAGAGCCCTCCACGAAGCCCTGGGCATCACGATCACCTACGGCAACGCAACGAGGACTGCGACCGTAAGGTCGCAGCCCTCGTTTCCGTATCGCTATAAACGGTGCGGTGTCCGAGGGGGGACTTGAACCCCCACGCCCGATAAAGGGCACTAGCACCTCAAGCTAGCGCGTCTGCCATTCCGCCACCCGGACTAGGTGTCTGTCGCCTTGCCGGGGGTGTTCCCCGCAGCGACATGGACAACAATACCAAGGTTTCGGAGTGCGTTTCACCTGCGTATCCGCGTGCTGGGCGGCGGACGGAGGGAGAAGAGCCGCCGGGATCGGCGACCGTATGCAGAGTGCGAGAGCGCGTGTACACCCCGTGAGGGACAGGGCATGAGCTGGTACGCCGGGAAGTTACCGGGCAGTCGCTCGCCCGCCGGGCCCTGCGTCACGGCGCGTACCAGGAGGTGGCCGCCGACGAAGGCACCACGCCAGGAGGCGCCGAACCCGCCGAACAGTTCGGCGCGGTCGCCGCGGGAGCGGGGGACGCCGTGCCCGGTCTTGAAGGCGCGGATCTGCGGGGCGAGCCGGTCGTAGGTGGCCTGGTCGTCCGTGGCGAGCGTGGCGACCAGGGCGCCGTTGGACGCGTTCATGGCCGCCAGCAGCTCGGCCTCGGTGTCGACCAGGACGATCGTGTCGACAGGGCCGAAGGGTTCCGCGTGGTGCAGTGGAGAGGACGGCGGCGGGTTGAGGAGGGTGACCGGGTGGACGTATGCGGAGGTGTCCTGGCCCGGAAGGAAACGTCTGTCGTCGGGGCAGCCCCGGTATAGGGGTACGGCGCCCCGGTCTACGGCCTCGGCCACCTGGTCGGTGAGTTCCTTGGCCTTGGCCGCGTTGATCAGAGGACCGAAGTCCAGTTCGGGGAGCGGGTCGGCGGGGTCCGCGACCGCTAGCGGATGACCGACGCGGACGGAGCGGACCGCCGGCAGGTAGGCGGCCAGGAACGCATCGAAGCGGGAGCGCTGGACCACGAAACGCGGGTACGCCGTACAGCGCTGTTTGCCGTAGTCGAAGAGCTTGGGGATCACCGCGGTGAGCCGGTCCCAGCCGGAGAAGTCCCAGATGCCCCAGGTGTTGAGGCCCTCCTGCTCCAGGATGTGCCGTTTGCCACGGCCGGCGACGGCCGTGGCGACGTCGGCACCCGTGTCGCGGCCGCCGACGAAGGACACACAGCCGATCTCCGGTGCCCGCACCAGAGCCTGGTTCAGTTCCCGGCCGCTGCCGCCGACCAGGGTGACGGGCACCCCCTCGCGGGCGGCCAGCGCCATGGCGAGGGTGAGGCAGGCCACACCGCCGTCGGTCGGGGTCTTGGCGATCACCGCGTTGCCCGCCAGGGCCTGCACGAGGGCGGCGTGCACCAGCACACTCATCGGGTAGTTCCAACTGGCGATGTTGGAGACGGGTCCGTCCAGCGGGGTCCGGCCGGCGAGCATGGGCTCGATGCCGTCGACGTACCAGCGAACGCCGTCGATCGCCCGGTCCACGTCCGCCACGGCGAGCCGCCAGGGCTTGCCGATCTCCCAGACGAGCAGCAGGGCGAGCAGATCGCGGTGCGCGGAGAGCGCGTCCAGGGTGGCGGCGGTCCGCGCCCGCCGTTCGGTCAGCGGGATGTGCCGCCAGGCACGGTGCTGGTCGAGCGCGGCACGGACCGCCTGCCCGGCGGTGGCGCCGTCCAGTCGTGGGGCACCCGCGATCGGGCTGCCGTCGACCGGGGTGGTCACAGGGAGTGTGCGCCCGTCGGGCTGCCAGGTGGCACCCCAGAGATTGAGGACACGATCATCCCGGAACGCCTCTGGCGCGACGCTGAGACAGCGCTGCCAGGCGTCGGCGTAGGCCGTGCCGGGTTTGAGGAGCGCGGGAGTCGGGGTGAGGGTGGGTGGCATACGTCAGCTCCGCTCTCGGTGCACGGTCGGGGCGGGGTGAAGTGAGGTGAGGTGAGGTGAGGTGAGGCGAGGTGAGCGTGAAGTGGGGGGTTGGAGTGACGCGGAGTGGCGGGATGGCGGCCGGTGGACGCCGGTGTCGGGGGGCAGTTGGGTCGGCCGGTGTCCGTCGGTTCGGAGAATCTCCGCGACCGGTCAGGCCGGCTCGGCCACGAGGTATGCCGACCGGCGTCCATCCGCTCGGAGCACCTCCGCGACCAGCCAAGCCACCTCGGCCACGAGGTATGCCGGCCGGTGTCCATCCGCTCGGAGCACCTCCGCGACCCGCCAGGCCGGCTCGGTCACAACGCGTGCGGGCCGCCGGTGTCAGTCGGTGTGGAGGGACTCCATGACCAGCCGGGCCGTTTCCGTCGGCGTGCGGCCGACGCGGACTCCGGCCGCCTCCAGCGCCTCCTGCTTGGCGCGGGCGGTGCCGGCCGAGCCGGAGACGATCGCGCCGGCGTGGCCCATGGTCCGGCCCTCTGGAGCGGTGAATCCGGCGATGTAGCCGACGACCGGCTTGGTGACGTGGTCGCGGATGCAGGCGGCGGCCCGTTCCTCCGCGTCGCCGCCGATCTCCCCGATGAGGACGATGAGTTCGGTGTCGGGGTCGTCCTGGAAGGCGGCCAGGCAGTCGATGTGGCTGGTGCCGACCACGGGGTCGCCGCCGATGCCGACGCAGGTGGAGAAGCCGATGTTCCGGAGTTCGTACATGAGCTGGTACGTCAGCGTGCCCGACTTGGAGACCAGGCCGATGGGGCCGGGCTTGGTGATGTCGGCGGGGATGATGCCCGCGTTGGCCTGGCCGGGGGTGATCAGGCCGGGACAGTTGGGGCCGATGATCCGGGTGCCGGCGCGTCTGGCGTACGCAGTGAAGGCGACCGTGTCGTGCACCGGGATGCCCTCGGTGATGACGACGGCGAGGGGGATTCCGGCGTCGGCGGCCTCGACGACGGCGTCCTTGGCGAAGGCGGGCGGGACGAAGACGACGGTGACATCGGCTCCGGTCGACCGGATACCGTCGGCGACCGACCCGAAGACGGGTACGGCCTGCCCGTCGAAGCCGACGGTCTGCCCGGCCTTGCGCGGGTTGACCCCGCCGACGACGTTCGTGCCGGCCGCGAGCATGCGCCGGGTGTGTTTCATGCCCTGGCCCCCGGTCATGCCCTGGACGAGGACCTTGCTCTCCTTGGTGAGGTGGATGGCCATGTCCCGGCTCCTCAGGCGGTGTGGGCGAGTTCGCCGGCGCGGCGGGCGGCGCCGTCCATGGTGGTGGCCTGTTCGACGAGCGGATGGGCGCGCTCGCCGAGGATCGCGCGTCCGCGTGCGGCGCTGTTGCCGTCGAGACGGACGACGAGCGGCTTGGTGAGCCGGGCGGTGTCCACGGCCGCCACGATGCCCTCGGCGACCGCGTCGCAGGCGGTGATCCCGCCGAAGACGTTGACGAGGACGGACTTCACGGCCGGGTCGGACAGGATCACCGACAGTCCGTCGGTCATCACCTGCGCGGAGGCCCCGCCGCCGATGTCGAGGAAGTTGGCGGGGCGGGCGCCGCAGCCGGCGACGACGTCCAGGGTTGACATGACCAGTCCCGCACCGTTGCCGATGACCCCGACCTCGCCGTCGAGCCGGACGTAGGTCAGGCCGCGTTCGGCGGCGGCCGCCTCCAGCGGGTCCGGGTGTTCCTCGACCCGCTCGCTCCAACGGGCCTGCCGGAAACGGGCGTTGTCGTCCAGGGTGACCTTGCCGTCGAGGGCGAGGATCCGTCCCTGGGCGGTGCGGACGAGTGGGTTGACCTCCACCAGCCGGGCGTCCTCGCGGAGCAGCACCTGCCACAGCCGTACGAGGACGTCGACGGTCTGCGGCGGCAGACCTGCCGCGCTCGCGATCTCCCCCGCCTTGGCGGAGGTGACGCCCTCGGCCCGGTCTACGGGGATCCGCGCCACCGCCTCCGGCCGGGCCGCGGCCACCTCCTCGATCTCCATGCCGCCTTGCGCGGAGGCGATGGCGAGGAAGCCGCCCGCCGTGCGGTCGAGGGCATAGGAGACATAGAACTCCTCGACCACGTCGACCGGTTCGGCGAGCATCACCGTGCCGACCCGGTGGCCCTTGATGTCCATACCCAGCACCTGACGTGCTGTCAGTTCCGCGGCGGAAGGGTCTGCGGCGAGCCTGACTCCACCCGCCTTGCCCCGCCCTCCCGTCTTCACCTGGGCCTTGACCACGGCCCGGCCACCGAGCCGGCGGGCGATCTCGCGGGCTTCCTTGGGAGAGTCGGTGACCTCGGCCCGTGGCACGGGGATGCCGTACTCCTCGAACAGCTGCCGCGCCTGGTGTTCGTACAGGTCCATGTGCAGCTCCTGTCTGCCGGATCGTCACGGTGGCGCGACGCCTGCGCGTACATCGGTGAGTCACCGTCGAGTCAGCCCCAGTGACGGAGAGTGGCCGGGTTTCGGTGACCGAAAAGTGCGTACGCCCCCTGGACACCACCCACCGGGATGCGGGATAACAAGCTTCATACAGTATTCGTCGACTGTATGCAATCTACCGCATACGGAGTACCGTAATGCACATATAGGAATAGACGTACTAAATAGGACAACCGTGCGCCGATCAAACCCCTACGAAAGGGACAGGACTCCGCCATGCCCGACGACACCCAAGACGTGATCTCCGGTGGGCACTTGGTCGCCAAGGCACTGAGGGCCGAGGGAGTCGACCGCATCTATACGTTGTGCGGTGGCCACATCATCGACATCTACGACGGTTGCGTCGACGAGGGCATTGAAGTCGTCGACGTCCGTCACGAGCAGGTCGCCGCGCACGCCGCCGACGGCTACGCCCGGATCACGGGCAAGCCGGGCTGTGCGGTGGTCACCGCCGGTCCGGGTACGACCGACGCCGTCACCGGGGTCGCGAACGCCTTCCGAGCGGAGTCGCCGATGCTGCTGATCGGCGGGCAGGGTGCGTTGACCCAGCACAAAATGGGGTCGCTGCAGGACCTTCCGCACGTGGACATAATGGCGCCGATCACCAAGTTCGCGGCGACGGTGCCGGACACGGCCCGCGCGGCGGACATGGTGTCGATGGCGTTCCGCGAGTGCTATCACGGTGCGCCCGGTCCGTCCTTCCTGGAGATCCCCCGTGATGTCCTGGACGCCAAGGTCCCGGTGGGCGAGGCGCGGGTGCCGAGGGCGGGCGCTTATCGGGCCTCCACCCGCTCGGCGGGCGATCCGGAGGCGGTCGAGAAGCTCGCCGACCTGCTCGTCCACGCCGAGAAGCCGGCGATCCTGCTGGGAAGCCAGGTGTGGACGACCCGGGGCACGGCAGCCGCCACCGAGCTGGTGCGCACCCTCAACATCCCCGCCTACATGAACGGCGCCGGCCGTGGCACGCTCCCGCCCGGCGACCCGCACCACTTCCAGCTCTCCCGGCGGTACGCCTTCTCCAACGCCGATGTGATCGTGATCGTCGGCACCCCCTTCGACTTCCGTATGGGCTACGGCAAGCGCCTCTCCCCCGATGCCACGGTCGTCCAGATCGACCTGGACTACCGCACGGTGGGCAAGAACCGGGACATCGACCTCGGCATCGTCGGCGACGCGGGGCTGGTCCTGAAGTCCGTCACCGAGGCGGCCTCCGGACGCATCAACGGCGGCGCCTCCAGGCGCAAGGAGTGGCTGGACGAACTGCGCGCCGCCGAGCAGACCGCGATCGAGAAGCGGCTGCCGAGCCTGAAGTCCGGCGCCTCACCGATCCACCCCTACCGCCTGGTCAGCGAGATCAACGACTTCCTCACCGAGGACTCGATCTACATCGGCGACGGCGGCGACATCGTCACCTTCTCCGGGCAGGTGGTCCAGCCCAAGTCGCCCGGTCACTGGATGGACCCCGGCCCGCTGGGCACCCTCGGCGTCGGCATCCCCTTCGTGCTCGCCGCGAAGCAGGCCCGCCCGGACAAGGAGGTCGTCGCCCTCTTCGGCGACGGCGCCTTCTCGCTCACCGGCTGGGACTTCGAGACCCTGGTCCGCTACGACCTGCCCTTCGTCGGGATCGTCGGCAACAACTCCTCGATGAACCAGATCCGTTACGGCCAGGCCGTCAAGTACGGCAAGGACCGCGAGCGGGTCGGCAACACCCTCGGCGACGTGGCGTACGACAAGTTCGCGCAGTTGCTCGGGGGCTACGGCGAGGAGGTCCGCGACCCCGCCGACATCGCCCCCGCGCTGCGCCGGGCCCGGGAGTCGGGCAAGCCGTCGCTGATCAACGTCTGGGTCGACCCGGACGCCTACGCCCCCGGAACCATGAACCAGACCATGTACAAGTGAGGTCGACGCCCATGACCGCAAAGGCACTTGAGGGCATCCGCGTCCTCGACATGACCCATGTCCAGTCCGGGCCCTCCGCCACCCAGCTTCTGGCCTGGCTCGGCGCCGACGTCGTCAAGCTCGAAGCCCCCACCGGCGACATCACCCGCAAACAGCTGCGCGACCTCCCCGACGTCGACTCGCTGTATTTCACGATGCTGAACTGCAACAAGCGCAGCATCACCCTGAACACCAAGACCGAGCGCGGCAAGGAACTGCTCACCGAGCTGATCCGCCGTTCGGATGTGATGGTGGAGAACTTCGGTCCCGGCGCGGTGGACCGGATGGGGTTCACCTGGGAACGCATCCAGGAGATCAACCCCAGGATCGTCTACGCCTCCATCAAGGGGTTCGGGGACGGCCCGTACACCGGCTTCAAGGCGTACGAGGTCGTCGCGCAGGCCATGGGCGGGTCCATGGCGACCACCGGCTTCGAGGACGGACCGCCGCTGGCGACCGGCGCGCAGATCGGTGACTCCGGCACCGGGGTGCATGCGGTAGCCGGGATACTGGCGGCACTCTTCCAGCGCGAACGCACCGGGCGCGGCCAGCGCGTCAACGTCGCCATGCAGCACGCCGTGCTCAACCTGTGCCGGGTCAAACTCCGCGACCAGCAACGCCTCACCCACGGGCCGCTCGCGGAGTACCCGAACGAGGACTTCGGCGACGAGGTCCCCCGCTCCGGCAACGCCTCCGGCGGCGGCCAGCCCGGCTGGGCCGTCAAGTGCGCCCCCGGCGGCCCCAACGACTACGTCTACGTCATCGTCCAGCCGGTGGGCTGGAAGCCGGTCACCGAGCTGATCGGCCGGCCCGAGCTGGCCGAGGACCCCGAGTGGGCCACCCCCGAGGCCCGGCTGCCGAAGCTGAACAAGATGTTCCAGCTGATCGAGGAATGGTCCTCCACCCTGCCCAAGTGGGACGTGCTGGAGCAGCTGAACGCGCACAACATCCCGTGCGGGCCGATCCTGTCCACGAAGGAGATCATCGAGGACCCCTCACTCGCCGCCAATGAGATGGTCGTCCGCGTCCCCCACCCGGAACGCGGCGAATTCACCACCGTCGGCAGCCCGATCAAGCTGTCCGACTCCCCCGTCGAGGTGACCGGTTCACCGCTGCTCGGCGAGCACAACGAAGAGGTCTACGTCGGCGAACTGGGCCTCAGTGACGAGGAGTTGCGCCTGCTGAAGTCGAACGGGGTGATCTGACGTGATGGCCGAGGACCGGGTGCTGAAGGTGCGCACCCTCCTCGACGCGGTGCGCGCCGAGGGCCGTACCGGGCTGACCGCGCCCGAGGGCAAGGTGATCGCCGACGCGTACGGGATCGCCGTACCGGGCGAGGCACTGGCGAAGGACGTGGACGAGGCGGTGGCCGCCGCGGCGCGGTTCGGCGGGCCGGTGGTCATGAAGATCGTCTCCCCGGACATCCTGCACAAGACCGACGCCGGCGGGGTCGTGGTGGGCGTCGAGGGCGCGGCGGACGTACGGGCCGCGTTCTGCCGGATCATCGAGAGCGCGCATGCGTACGACTCCGCGGCCCGTATCGAGGGCGTGCAGGTGCAGGAGTTGCTGCCCCGGGGGCTGGAGGTCATCGTCGGCGCGGTCACCGACCCGACGTTCGGGAAGGTGGTGGCGTTCGGGCTCGGCGGTGTGCTGGTCGAGGTGCTGAAGGACGTGACGTTCCGGCTGGCGCCGGTCACCGCGGACGAGGCCGTGTCGATGCTGGACTCCATCCGGTCGGCGGAGATCCTGCGCGGGGTGCGCGGGCAGGCCGGTGTGGACCGGTGGGCGGTCGCCGAACAGATCCGGCGGGTCTCCCAACTGGTCGCGGACTTCCCGGAGATCGCCGAGGTGGACCTCAATCCGGTGATCGCCACGCCCGACGGAGCGATGGCCGCCGACATCCGGGTGATCCTCGCCGAGTCGTCGACACCAGCCCGTCGACGGTATGCACGCGACGAAATCCTGTCGACGATGCGCAGGCTGATGCAGCCGTCGTCCGTCGCCGTCATCGGCGCGTCCAACGAGCAAGGCAAGATCGGCAATTCGGTCATGCGCAATCTCATCGACGGCGGCTTCTCCGGGGAGATCCATCCGGTGAACCCCAGGGCCGATGACATTCTGGGCCGCAAGGCGTACAAGAGCGTCACGGATGTTCCCGGTGAGGTGGATGTGGCAGTCTTCGCCATTCCCGCCGCGTTCGTGGCCGCGGCCCTGGAGGAGGTGGGACGCAGGAAGATCCCGAACGCCGTCCTCATCCCGTCCGGTTTCGCCGAGACCGGCGAGCGCGAACTGCAGGCGCGGATCGTGGAGATCGCCGAGCGGCACGGCATCCGTCTGCTCGGCCCGAACATCTACGGCTACTACTCCACCTGGCAGGACCTGTGCGCCACGTTCTGCACGCCGTACGACGTCAAGGGCGGGGTGGCGCTGACCTCGCAGTCCGGTGGCATCGGCATGGCGATCCTGGGCTTCGCCCGCACCACGAAGACGGGTGTGTCGGCGATCGTCGGCCTCGGCAACAAGTCGGACCTGGACGAGGACGACCTGCTGACCTGGTTCGGTGAGGACCCGCACACCGAGTGCATCGCCATGCATCTCGAAGACCTCAAGGACGGCCGGGCGTTCGTGGAGGCGGCCCGGGCGACCGTGCCGAAGAAGCCGGTCGTGGTGCTGAAGGCGGGCCGTACGGCGGCGGGCGCGAAGGCAGCCAGCTCGCACACCGGGGCGATCGCGGGCGACGACGCGGTGTACGACGACATCCTGAGGCAGGCGGGGGTCATCCGGGCGCCGGGGCTGAACGACATGCTGGAGTACGCCCGTGCCCTGCCCGTCCTGCCCACCCCCCGGGGCGACAACATCGTGATCATCACCGGCGCGGGCGGCAGCGGCGTGCTGCTGTCGGACGCGGTGACCGACAACGGGCTGTCCCTGATGGAGATCCCGCCCGACCTGGACGAGGCGTTCCGCCGGTTCATCCCGCCGTTCGGGGCGGCCGGCAACCCGGTCGACATCACCGGGGGCGAGCCGCCGTCGACGTACGAGGCGACGATCCGGCTCGGTCTGGAGGATCCGCGGATCCACGCGCTGGTGCTCGGCTACTGGCACACGATCGTCACCCCGCCGATGGTGTTCGCGGAGCTGGCGGCGCGGGTCGTCGCGGAGTTCCGCGAGCGGGGCATCGAGAAGCCGGTCGTGGCGTCCCTCGCGGGGGACGTCGAGGTCGAGGAGGCCTGCCGGTACCTCTTCGAGCGGGGGGTCGTGGCGTACCCGTACACGACGGAGAAGCCGGTGGCCGCGCTCGGTGCGAAGTATCGGTGGGCGCGGGCTGCGGGGCTCCTGTGACGACGGGGGCTCGCCCGGCATCGCCCGGGGGTCCGGGGGTTGCCCGCCGGGCGAAACACCGCTCGGTGGGCGCGGGCGGTCGGGTTGCTGGGGGGCGGTTCATGACGTGAGTGACGGAGGGGTCGGCCGGCGGTGCGCGTCGGCCGGCCCCGCGACCCGGGCGCGCACGAAAGGCATGGGACAGGGGGCGCTGACCAGAACTTTCGACGCAAGGGGTGCGAGTCGCACGATGGAAACGATCGATTCCCCCGCCTCCGTGCTGTGCAGGGAGGTGAGGGACCGCAGGGGCCGCGTCTACCGGGTCGGCGAGAGCGACGTCGATCTGCTGGGCCGTGGCCGGATCTGGATGGTTGTCCTGCCCTGGGTGGGTCTGGCGGGCATCAGCTGTGCCGCGTACGCGTTCTTCGCGGCACAGGCCGGTCTCCGAGCCGCTCACCGGTGGGGCGGGGACCTGTACTGGCCGGCGGGTCTGTGGGCGTTGTCCCAAGCGGCCGTCGCCGTCCCGGCCGGGCGGCTGCGGGAGAGCGGCCGGCTCTCCGCCCGCGCGGCCATGACGACCGGAGCGCTCGGCACGCTGGCCGGGTATCTGGCGCTCGCCGCCGCTCCGGACCTCGCCGCCGCCCGCCTCGTCTTCACCGTGGCCGCCGGTGCCGGCGCCGGGCTGGTGCACGCGACCTGTCTGACGCTGCCGGGCAGGTGGTGGCCGGAGCACCGGGGCGGCCCGACGGGAGCGGTGGCGAGCGGGCTCGCCCTCGGGGCCGTACCGTTCCTCCTGGCCCCCGGTGCGCGGGGCCGACCCGCAGGTCCTGCTCGCGGCCACGGGAGCCGGAGCGTCCGTGGCGGTGGCCGGGGCTGGCCGGCTCCTCAAGGATCCGCCGCGGAACTGGTGGCCACCGCGTCCCGATCCACGGGCCGTGCCGGCGGATCCGGTCGCCCGGCGCGCACGGGAGAAGAACCCGCCCGCCGTACGCCACCACACCCTGCACGAAGCCGCCCGCAACCCGGTGTTGTGGCTGATGTGGCTGTGCCTGCTCGGCGCGGCCGGCGTCGCCGTGCTCGGCATCTGCCTGCTCACGGTATACGGCGGACAACTCGGGCTCGGCGGCCCGACGGTGTGGTCCGTGACCGTCGCGGGCGGCGCCGGGGCGGCCGCGGCCGGCGCGCTGTCGGACCGCTCGGGGCGGCGCACGGCCCTCATCTCGGCCTGTCTGCTGCTGGCCGTCGCCCAGTTCGGGGTGCTCGGCGCGGCCCGGGCGGGCAGCGGGGTGCTCCTCCTCGGCTGTGCCACGGTCACCGGCGCCGCCGGCGCGGCGGTCCTGGCGCTGGTCACCGCACTGGCCACGGACCACTTCGGTGAGAACCACAGCGCGAGCGTCCATGGACTGCTCACCGGCGCCTGGCTGCTGCCGGTCGCCGTCGGCAGCAGCACCCGCGCCGTCGCGTACACCGCGCGGGACCCCCACTCCGCGTTCCTTCTGGCGGGCTGTACCGGGCTCGCCTGCGCCGTGGTGGCGCTGTTCCTCAAAGCGCCGGGAAGGCTCAGCGTCCGGCGCGTCGTCCCCAATCCCCACCCGCTCGGCGAGGAGATGGCCTGACATGACGGCTGATCCGACAACAAGGAACACGCCGGCCGACCCCGGTTCGGCGGACCGTTCGTACCGCGAAGTCACCGACTCCCGGGGGCGGGTCTACCGCATCGGCGAGACGGACCGCGACATCCTCGGCCACTCCCGCAGGTTCATGGTGTATCTGCCGTGGGTCGCGATGATGGCCATCAGCGTCTCGGAGTACGCCTACGGCTCCGCCGAGGACACCCTGTCCGCCGCACACGGCTGGACCCAGAGCAACACCTTCTGGATCCTCAGCGTCTGGGTGTTCTTCCAGGCCGGTATCGCCTTCCCGGCAGGCTGGCTGCGCGAGAAGGGCATCATCACGGCGCGCCGCGCGATGTTCCTCGGCGCCACGATGTGTCTGCTCGGCTTCCTGGCCCTGTCCCACCTCGACAACGTGCTGCCGGCCGTCCTCGGCTTCGGTGTCGTGGGCGGTGTGGGCTCCGGGCTGATCTACGCGACCTGCATCAACATGGTCGGCAAGTGGTTCCCGGAACGGCGCGGCGCGAAGACCGGGTTCGTCAACGGCGGCTTCGCCTACGGCTCGCTGCCCTTCATCTTCATCTTCAACTACACCTTCGACACCGGCAATTACGACGAGGTGCTGGATCTGATCGGCGTGTACGTGCTGATCGTCGTCGCGGTGTGCGCGTTCTTCTTCAAGGACCCGCCGAAGAACTGGTGGCCGGCCGACGTCGACCCGCTGACACACTCCGCCGACGGCAAGAGGGCGGCGAGCCTGGCGAAGAACCCGCCGGCGGTACGGCAGTACACCCCGAAGGAGGCCATCAGGACAGGCATGCTGCCGCTGATGTGGATCAGCGTCGTCATGACCGCCGGTGTGTCGATCTTCGGGATCTCCTTCCAGGTCGACTACGCCAAACAGATCGGCTTCGGCCCGCTGGTCGCGGCGTCCTCGATGGGTGTCATGGCGGTCATCAACGGCGTCGGGCGGGCGGTCGTCGGCTGGTTGTCGGACCTGTGGGGCCGCAAGACGTCCCTGGTGTTCGTCATCGTGGTCCTGGGGCTCGCCCAGTTCGGCGTCATCTGGGCCGGTGACATCAAGAGCGAGTGGCTGTTCCTGTTCTTCGCCTTCCTCTCCGGCTTCGGCGGCGGCGCGTTCTACCCGATGTTCGCCGCGCTGACCCCGGACTATTTCGGCGAGAACTACAACGCCACCAACTACGGCCTCGTCTACAGCGGCAAGCTGGTCAGCGGCCTGTTCGGCGGCGGCCTCGGCTCCATGGTGGTCGACGCCTGGGGCTACAACGGCGCCTACGCGCTGGCCGGCGGTGTGTCGATGGTGGCGGCGGCGATCGCGCTGCTGCTGCGCCAGCCAGGCCGTGACGGCCGTACGGCTGCCGTGATGGCCGTACGTCGGTCGTGAGCCGTACGTAGGTCGTGACGGCTCCGAGGACGAGGGGCGAGGCGCCGGGTGGTCAGGATCCGTGGCGCTCGTGGTAGGAGCGGCGGGTGTGTTCGGTGTGGGCGCGCATCAGGTGGGCGGCTCGTTCTTGGTCGTTGTGGGCGATCGCGAGGATCAGTTCCCGGTGTTCGATCCAGGACTGGCGCCCGCGCTGCCGCGCCACCGGGGTGTAGTACCAGCGGACCCGGCGGTCCACCTGGGCGGCGAGTTCGGCGAGGACCGCGTTGCCCGCCAGTTCCATTATCTTGGCGTGGAACGCCGCGTTGAGGGCGACGGCGCGGTCCACCTGGTCGGCGGCGACGGCTTTCTCGCCCTCGGCGCACACCTCTTCCAGCGCGTGGACTCCGGATGCGTCGGCGTGGAGTGCGGCCAGCCGGGCCGCCTCCGCCTCCAGCAGGGTGCGCACGGTCAGCAGCTGGTCGGCCTCCTCCTCGGTCGGCTCGTGCACGAACGCGCCCTGCGCGGGCCGCAGATCGACCCAGCCCTCCGTGTTGAGCCGCTGCAGCGCCTCGCGCACCGGCTGCCGGGAGACACCGAGGTGCCCGGCCAGCTCGCTCTCGACCAGGTGCTGGCCGGGCTGCAGGGCGCGGGTGGTGATGAGCTCGAGCAGTGCCTCGTAGACACGCTCGCGCAGCGGTCCGGGCCGTTCGAGCTTGGGCACCGCCCCGTGCGGCAGTCCGGCCGACAACATCATGTTCCCCCTCCTGGACAGGTCTGACGCGTGGACGCTGGACACTCAGTATCGATTGTCTTTTGTCTACAGTCTACGGTGCACAAAATCCAGGCCTAGGCCACCGGACTTCATTCACTCAACGGTGACGTCGTCCACTCACGGGCAGCGTACGACCTGCCCCGCGTACGACAGATTGCCGCCGAAGCCGAACAGCAGCACCGGATCGCCCGCGCTGAGCGCTCCCTGTTCGAGCAGCTTGGAGAAGGCCATCGGGACGCTGGCCGCCGATGTGTTGCCGGATTCGGTGACATCGCGGGCGACCACCGCGTTGACGGCGCCGAGCTTCTCGGCCAGCGGTTCGATGATGCGCAGGTTGGCCTGGTGCAGGACGACCCCGGCGAGATCCTCGGGGGCCACGCCGGCCCGCTCGCAGGTGCTGCGGGCGATGGCCGGGAGCTGGGTGGTGGCCCAGCGGTAGACGGCCTGGCCCTCCTGCGCGAACCGCGGCGGGGTGCCCTCGATCCGCACGGCGTGCCCCATCTCCGGCACCGACCCCCACAGCACCGGCCCGATCCCCGGCTCCTCCCCCGGCGGGCACGCCTCGACGACGGCGGCCCCGGCCCCGTCGCCGACCAGGACACAGGTGGTGCGGTCGCTCCAGTCGGTGACGTCGGACATCTTGTCGGCGCCGATGACCAGCGCCCGGGTGGCCGCGCCGGCCCGCACGGTGTGGTCGGCGGTGGCCAGCGCGTGCGTGAACCCGGCGCACACCACATTGACGTCCATCGCGGCCGGCTGGGGGATGCCGAGCCGGGCGGCGACCCGGGCGGCCATGTTCGGGGACCGGTCGACCGCCGTGGAGGTGGCGACCAGGACCAGGTCGATGTCGGCGGGGGTCAGACCGGCGCCGGCGAGGGCCTTGGCGGCGGCGTGCGCGGCCAGCTCGTCGACCGGTTCGTCGGGGCCGGCGATGTGCCGGGTCCGGATGCCGACCCGGCTGCTGATCCACTCGTCGCTCGTGTCGACCATGTCGGCCAGGTCCTCGTTGGTGAGCACCCTGGCGGGCTGATAGTGACCGATGGCGGCGATGCGCGAGCCGTTCATGGCGGGGTCCCCTCGTGGGCCGTGGGTAGCGGGATCCCCCAGTCTGATCAGTGACCCATGGGTACGACGGCAGGTGAAGCCACAGGAATCGGGCGCCCGAGTTGTCGGCTTCTTGCAGACTCTCGGACGCCCGGCCTTTCACAGCACTCACCCGTTGAACAGCCGTGTCGCCTTCTGTGCGCGTTCGTACACCCATAGGCGACGAACCCGGCCGCCGCGGATCGTTCGTATGCGAGGAGCGGCATCCCGGGCGCCGAACGGCCGGTGTCCGAACTCTGTCGGCCTCAACTCCATACTGTAGACAATATTTCGTCGACAGGATTCGGTCTCCGACCTCCGCGGTAATCCTCGTCCTGCTGCGGCGGGTGGGTGTCGTCGACCCGGCCTCGCTGGACGACTACCGCGCGCGCGGCGGCTACACCGCACTGCGCCGGGCCTTCGCGCTCGGGCCCGCCGGAGTCATCCGCGAGGTCACCGACTCCGGTCTGGTGGGGCGCGGTGGCGCCGCCTTCCCCACCGGCCGCAAATGGCAGGCCACGGCGTCCCAGCCCGACCGCCCGCATCACCTCGTCTGCAACGCCGACGAATCCGAGCCGGGCACCTTCAAGGACCGCGTGATCATGGAGGGCGACCCGTACGCGCTGGTCGAGGCGATGACCGTCGCGGCGTATGCGATCGGCGCGCACCGGGGCCTCCTCTACATCCGCGGCGAATATCCGCGAGCGATACATCGTATGCAGCATGCGGTCGACCAGGCGCGCGTCCGCGGCTTGCTGGGCGAGAACATCCTCGGCCGGGGCTACGCCTTCGACATCGAGGTCCGGCGGGGCGCGGGGGCGTACATCTGCGGGGAGGAGACGGCCCTGTTCAACTCCATCGAGGGGTACCGGGGCGAGCCGCGCTCGAAGCCGCCGTTTCCCGTGGAGCAGGGGCTGTTCGGCAAGCCGACGGTCGAGAACAACGTGGAGACGCTGGTCAACGTCCTGCCGATCCTGACGATGGGCGCCCCGGCGTACGCGGCGATCGGCACCGAGCGGTCGACCGGGCCGAAGCTGTACTGCGTGTCCGGGAGCGTGGCGCGGCCCGGCGTCTACGAGCTTCCCTTCGGCGCCACGCTGGGCGAGCTGCTGTGCCTCGCCGGAGTACGGGACGGGCTGCGGGCGGTGCTGCTCGGCGGCGCGGCGGGCGGGTTCGTACGGCCCGACGAGCTGGACATCCCGCTGACGGGCGCGGTTTCGACGCCCGGATCGCGGTCGAGCACGACGCGCCGCTGACCGACTCTGCCTGTGTGTACTGCGGGAACTGCGTCGAGGTGTGCCCGACGGGGGCGCTGTCACCGAAGACGGAGTTCGACATGCGGGCGGCGGGCACCTGGGACGAGTCGCGGCAGACGGAGACGGCCACGGTGTGCGCGTACTGCGGAGTGGGCTGCACCCTCACGGTCCATGTGCAGGACAATGAGATCGTGAAGGTCACCTCTCCGCACGACAATCCGGTGACCCACGGCAATCTCTGCATCAAGGGCCGTTTCGGCTACCAGCACGTACAGAACCGGGGCTGATCAGGACATGGGACGAGTCACGGAACGACGCAAGGTCCTCCGCATCCGCGACGGGGCGCTCTCCACCCGGCCGGACACACTCGTCGCCGAGGAACCCCTGGAGATCCGGCTGAACGGCAAACCGCTCGCGATCACCATGCGCACCCCGGGCGACGACTTCGCGCTGGCGGCCGGGTTCCTGGTGAGCGAGGGCGTCCTGGCCACGGCATCCGATCTGCAGAACATCGTCTACTGCGCGGGCGCGACCGCAGACGGGGTCAACACCTACAACGTGGTCGACGTGAAGACCGCGCCCGGCGTCACGCTGCCGGACTTCACCCTGGAGCGGAACGTCTATACGTCCTCCTCGTGCGGTCTGTGCGGCAAGGCCAGCCTGGACGCCGTACGGACGACCGCGCGCTTCCCGATCGCCGACACTCCCCCGGTCCGGGTCACCCCGGAGCTGCTGGCGAGCCTGCCCGACCGGCTGCGGGCGGCCCAGCGGGTGTTCGACCGGACCGGGGGCCTGCACGCGGCGGCCCTGTTCACCGAGGACGGCGAGCTGCTGGACATACGGGAGGACGTCGGCCGGCACAACGCGGTCGACAAACTGGTCGGGCGGGCGCTGCAGAACGGCGAGCTGCCGCTGTCGCGGACGATCCTCCTGGTCTCCGGGCGGGCCTCGTTCGAGCTGGCGCAGAAGGCGGTGATGGCGGGCATCCCGGTGCTGGCGGCCGTGTCGGCGCCGTCGTCGCTGGCGGTGGATCTGGCCGCGGAGACGGGTCTGACCCTGGTGGGCTTCCTGCGGGGCAGCTCGATGAACGTGTACGCGGGTGAGGACCGCATCGCCCTGCGAGAGGCGGCCGCCCAGGGCTGAGACGCCTCCCCGCGGCACGGCGGCGGGGCCCCGGCCGGCGGGGAGCGCCCCCCTGCGCCGCCGGGCCCCGCCTCAGCCGAAGGACTGCGCGCCGCTTCGACGAACGCCGTGATCAGGGGTGAGCGGCGGCCGGCAGCACCCGGTCGAGGCCGGCGAGCGACAGCTCCGGCTCACCGGCGAGCCGGTCGCCGTACGCAGGCGATGTCGACGGTCCCGTCGAGGATCAGCCGCTCCCGGTCGTCCCTCACCCGGTGTCGACCACGCTCGGGCGGGAGGTGCCCCCATGTCCCGGCCGGCGTTGGTCTCCACGTCCGGGTGCGCCGCCGCGAAGGCGCGCAGGGCATGGGCGACGACGACACCGGCGCGGAAGCCGACCGGAAGGCCGCCGGCGCCGGTGCGCGGCCCACTGCACGCGGCGGCGGCGCGCCCGTCGGTGGTGGCAAGCAACTGCCGCTTGTCGCCGAGGAGTTGTCAGGACGGGGGCGGCACGCCGGTCTGAGCGGTCAGGCGGCGGCGAAGCGTACCTCGCCGGCGGTCACGACCGTGCCCAGGCGGGGGAAGTCGAGCCGGACGGACGCCTCGTGCTCGGCGGCGGTGAAGGCGGCCATGGCGTCCTCGGCGAAGACGAGGTGGTAGCCGAGGTCGGCGGCGGCGCGAGCGGTGGACTCGACGCCGAGGTTGGTGGCGATGCCGCCGAACACCAGGGTGGTGACGCCGCGTTCGCGCAGCCGCTCGTCCAGGCCGGTGCCCTGGAAGGCGCCGATGGTGCGTTTGACCACCTCCAGGTCGCCGTCGGCGGCGAGGCCGGGTACGAGTCCGCTGCCGGGCGGCTGTTCGGCGGCCGAGGGGCGTTCCACCCGGACGAGCACGACGGGCGCTCCGGCGGCGCGGAAGGCGCCCGTCAACTCCTCGGCGGTGGCCAGTACTTCAGTTCCTTTGTGGGGTTCCAGCGGTAGCGCGACGATGCGTTCCATCAGATCGACGAGGATCAGGGCGGTGCGCTGCGGATCGAGCACGGGAGCTGCGGTCATGACGGAACGTTAGCCGCCGTCAGCCGTCCGTGCCGGAAATCCGGATCAACAGGCCCATGAACTGATCGCGTTCGGCGGCCGACAGCGGGGCGAGCAGCTCGTCGTTGGCCTCGCGGGCCGCCTGCTCGCAGCGCGCGAGGAGGCGGGCGCCTTCGCCGGTGAGGGTCACGGCGTTCTTGCGCCGGTCCCGGGGGTCGGGGGTGCGCAGGACGTGGCCGGCGGACTGCAGGTCGTTGAGCACGCCGACCAGGTCCTTGGGGTCGAGGCCGACGCTGCGGCCGAGGTCGGCCTGGGCTACGGGCTGGAGGTCGCGGACGGCGGAGAGGACGACATGGTGCCACATCTTCTGCCCCTCGGCCGCGAGGGCGTCGGAGACGAGGCCGCGGCCCCGGGCGGCGGCGCGGCCGAGGAGCCAGCTGGGCAGGGATCGGATCGCGGTGAGCGGTACTTCGGCCATATTGGCAGACTATCCGACAATCATTGGACCTCCCAACGAATCTCGGCTACCGTTGGGGCTCCCAACGAATTCGTAGGTGTTCCCAACGATCGATGTGCCGGGAAGACCAGCCCTGGAGGTGTGCGATGCGTCGCGTCCGATATGAGTCCACGGGCGGCCCGCTGTTCGTCGAAGAGGCCCCGGTCCCCGAGCCCGGCCCCGGCGAGCTGCTGGTGCGCTGCGCGGCGATCGGCGTCACGCTGCCCGTGGTCCGCAAGGTCACCGAGGCTGCCGAGCCGATCATGCTCGGCGGGGAGATCGCCGGCGAGGTGGTGGCGGCCGGCGAGGGCGTGACCCGCTTCCGGCCGGGCGACCGGGTGACGGGGATGTGCTTCGGGCACGGGTACGCCGACTTCGCCCTGCTGCACGAGGCCATGACCTCCCCCATACCGGACGGCGCCGACGCCGTGGACGCGATCGCGCTGGTGCGCAGCGGCCTGGTGGCGTACGGGGCGCTGGAGGCGGCGCGGCCGGCACCGGGCGAGGCGGTCCTCGTCACGGCGGCGGCCAGCGGGATCGGTCACCTCGCGCTGCAGCTGGCACGGGCGCGGGGTGCGGGGCGGGTGGTGGGAGCCGTGTCCGACCCGGGCAAGGCGGACTTCGTCCGCTCGCTCGGCGCGGACGACTGTGTTCAGTATGCCGACGGCAGTTGGGGGGATCCCTTCGACTGTGTCCTGGATGCCGTCGGCGGTGACCTGCTCACCCCCGCCCTCGCCGCCCTCGCCCCGCACGGCCGCCTCGTCGCCTACAGCTCGGGCGGCGGCACCATCCAGGCGTACGACCTGCTGGTGGGCGCCAAATCGGTGATCGGCTTCCAGATGGCCCTGATCGCCCGCGACCGGCCGGACCTGTACGAGCAGTGGCGCCAGGAGCTGTGGCGGCTCTTCGCCGAGGGCACCCTGAAGCCCGCCGTCCATGCCGAGTTCGCACTTCAGGACGCGGCGAAGGCGCACGAGGTGATCGAGGCACGGGCCAACCTCGGCAAGGTGGTGCTGCGCCCGTAGGGCGTTCACACCCGCCGCGTGCTGCACACTTCTTGTGAGGCGACCTGCCCCCAACTACCTTCGATGGGGCGCACGTTGGACATGGGATGTCCGGATGTCCAGATGTCCGGCCGACGAAGGGCAGGTCCCTCCATGCCGTCAGGTCTTCGCGCCCGTCTGAGAACCGCACTCGCCGCCGTCATCTGCACGACGGCGGCCCTGTTCGCACTGCCTCTCGCCACACCCCACCCCGCACATGCCCAACCCCCCGCCAACTCCCCCGAGTTCGAGCAGCAGGTCCTGTTCAAGGCTTCCCAGGATCCCGGCTACGCGTGCTTCCGCATCCCTGCGATCGTGAAGACCACCGACGGCACCCTGCTGGCCTTCGCCGAGGGCCGGG
Source organism: Streptomyces roseochromogenus subsp. oscitans DS 12.976 (assembly GCF_000497445.1). NCBI lineage: Bacteria > Bacillati > Actinomycetota > Actinomycetes > Kitasatosporales > Streptomycetaceae > Streptomyces > Streptomyces roseochromogenus. The sequence continues at coordinate 1,648,360 of NZ_CM002285.1, forward strand.
TCCTCAACTGCGGGGACGCCGCCGACATAGACATCGTGCTCAAGCGCTCCACCGACGGCGGCCGCACCTGGGGCCCGCTGCAGGTGGTCACCGACGGCGGCGGCGACACCCACGGCAACCCGGCGCCGGTCGTGGACCGCGCAACGGGCCGGGTCTGGCTCGCGGAGACGCACAACACGGGCCGGACCGACAGCGCCAGCTGCTCGATCCCCTGCGACCGCACCCCGTACATCCAGTACAGCGACGACGACGGCCGGACCTGGTCCGCACCCCGCGATCTGAGCCCGGAGATCCTGCCCGCCGACTGGAACTCCTGGTACGCGACCGGGCCGGTGCACGGCATCCAGCTCACCCGGGGCCGTTACGCGGGCCGGCTGGTCTTCGGGGTCAACACCGAGACATGGGACGGCAGCCGGACAACCGCCAACCACGCGGCCCTGATCGTGAGCGACGACCACGGAGGCCACTGGCGCATCGGCGCCCAGGACACCTGGCCCATCGCCGACGACGGCACCTTCCGGCAGAAGCCCTCCGAACTGGCCCTCGCCGAGCGCCAGGACGGCTCCATCCTGGTCAGCGGCCGAGAGCAGGACGGCACCGACCTCGGCCACCGCACCCAGGCCGTCAGCCGCGACGGCGGCTCCAGCTTCACCGCGCCCTTCCACGACCTGCCGGACCTGTACGCCCCGATGGTGGAGGGTTCGCTGCTACGCCTCGGCGACCGTCTGCTGCTGGCCTGCCCCGCCGACCCCGACCACCGGCGGACGATGATGATCCGCTCCTCCTACGACGGTGGCCGCACCTGGGAGAGCGTGGACCGCGGCACGGTCGTCACCACGGACTGGTCCGGCTACTCGGACCTGGCGCGCGTCGACGGCGACACGGTGGGCCTGATCTACGAGGGCGGCGCGGTGGACGCGCGCGACGAGATCCGCTTCGCCCGCTTCGCCGAGGACTGGCTCGTCCCGCGCCGCGGCCCCGACCCGGTCACCCCCGACCGGGCCCGGCACGCCCGCCCGGCCGCGGTGCTCGGCGGGGCGACGCAGACGGCCGGGGTCTTCGGCGGCGCGCTGCAATTCGACGGCACCGACGACGCCGTACGCCTGCCGTACCGCGACAGCCTGCCCCTGGGTACCAAGGACTTCACGGCGTCGCTGTGGTTCCGGTACTCGGCGACGAGCGGTGAGCAGCCGATGCTGTGGATGGGCGGGGTCGGCACCGGTCAGCCGCAGGTGTGGGTGCGCGGCGAGCCGGCGAACCACCGCATCCAGGGGCTGATCACGGTACGGGACGGGGCGATCGCGCCGCAGACCGCGTACGTGCGGACGGATACCGCATACAACGACGGCCAGTGGCATCACCTGGTGCTGCGCCGAGGCTTGGGCAGGTTGTCGTTGTTCGTCGACGGTATGCGGTCTTCCGTCGCCGACGTCCCGGGGTCGGTCAGCCGCAACTCCCCCTTCGGCGTGCACATCGGTCAGCGCATGGACAGCAGGGCCTTCTACACTGGCGCGATCGATGAGGTGCACGTGTGGGACCGGGCCCTCACCGACGACGAGCTGTCGGATCCGGCGGCGCTGCGGTCACCGAAGGACACGGTCCTGTGGCTGCCCCTCGACCATGTGAGCGGCTGAACCGGCGACCGCGCCCGGGACCCGCTCCGGGTCCCCCGCCCGGCGCCTGGCGATGACCGCGCACACCATCAGCTGCATCTGGTGGAACAGCATCAGCGGCAGTACGGCGAGGGAGGCATGGGCGCCGAACAGGACGCTGGCCATGGGCAGTCCGGAGGCGAGGGACTTCTTCGAGCCGGCGAACTGGATGGCGATCCGGTCCGCCCGGCCGAAGCCCAGTGCCTTGCCGCCGTACCAGGTCAGCAGGAGCATCGCGGCGAGCAGGGCGGCCTCGACGACGAGCAGGCCGCCGAGCCGCGCGGGGCTGACCTGGTGCCATATGCCCCGGATCATGCCCTCGCTGAAGGCGGTGTAGACGACCAGCAGGATCGAGCCGCGGTCGACCAGCCCGAGGACCTTCTTGTGCCGGGCTGTGAAGCCACCGATCCAGCCCCGCAGCAGCTGTCCCGCGAGGAACGGCACCAGCAGCTGGAGCACGATCTTGACCAGTGAGTCCGCCGAGAACCCGCCCCCGCTGTTGCCGAGCAGCCCGGCCGCGAGCAGCGGGGTGACGACGATGCCGATGAGGGAGGAGAAGGAGCCCGCGCAGATCGCCGCCGGGACGTTTCCGCGGGCGATCGAGGTGAAGGCGATGGACGACTGGATCGTCGACGGCACCAGTGTCAGGAACAGCAGTCCCTGGTAGAGCGGCTGGGTCAGCAGCACCGGCACAAGTCCGCGCGCCGCCAGCCCGAACACCGGGAAGAGGACGAAGGTGCAGGCGAGCACCGTGACATGGAGCCGCCAGTGGCGCAGTCCCTCCAGCGCCTCACGGGTGGAGAGGCGGGCGCCGTAGAGGAAGAACAGGAAGGCGATCGCGGCCGTCGACGCGCCCGAGGCCACGTCGGCGGCGGTGCCCCGGGCCGGCAGGAGCGCGGCGAGGCCCACGGTCCCGAGCAGCAGGACGATATACGGGTCGATCGGCATCCGACTCGGCCGGCGCAGGCGTTTCACAGTGCTCCGATTGCTGTGCGCGTGTCTGTACACGTCTGTTGACAGGTCGTCCCCCCGGCAGGCCCGCAGGACCCCCGCTCATCGTCCTCCTCGGGCCGTCGATCGGGAATCCCGCATACCATTCTTACTGTCATCATGAAATCCGATAGCCGGGTAGGCTGCCTGCCATGTACGACCCGACGCAGCTGCGCACCTTCCTCGCCGTGGCCCAGACGCTCAGCTTCACGCAGGCCGCGCGCCGGCTGGGGCTGCGCCAGTCCACGGTGAGCCAGCATGTGCGCCGGCTGGAGGACGCGACCGGGCGGCAGCTGTTCACCCGGGACACCCATGCGGTGGAGCTGACCGGGGACGGCGAGGCGATGCTCGGCTTCGCCCGGCGGATCCTGCAGGTCCACGAGCAGGCGACGGCGTTCTTCACCGGCACCCGGGTGCGCGGCCGGCTGCGGTTCGGGGCGTCGGAGGACTTCGTGCTCACCCGGCTGCCGGAGATCCTGGAGGGCTTCCGCTACGACCATCCGGAGGTCGACCTGGAGCTGACGGTGGAGCTGTCCGGCACCCTGCACGAGCAGCTGGCCGCCGGGAAGCTGGACCTGGTGCTGGCCAAGCGGCGCCCGGAGGATCCGCGAGGCGAACTGGTCTGGCGCGACGACCTGGTGTGGATCGGCGCCGAGCGGCTGCGCCTGGACGCCGACCGGCCCGTCCCGCTGATCGTGTATCCCCCGCCCGGCATCACCCGGGCCCGGGCGCTGGAGGCGCTGGAGCGCGAGGGCCGCGACTGGCGGATCGTGTGCACCAGCGGCAGTCTCAACGGGCTGATCGCGGCGGCTCGCGCCGGGCTCGGGGTGATGGCCCACTCACGGCGCCTGATCCCGCCCGGCCTCTTCCGGCTCCCGGACCGCGCCGGCCTGCCCGACCTCGGAAAGACCGACTTCGTACTCGTCCACGGCCGCCGCCGGGGCGCCGCCGAGGACGCCGCGAACGCACTGGCGGCGGCGGTCCTGGCGGGCGGGGAGCGACTGCGGCGGCGGGGCGGCTAGGCCCCGCCGCCAGACTCCCGTGGTCCGCCCGCAGGGCGGGCCCGGCGGCGGCGGGGGTCCCCCGCGCGAGGGTGTTCGAGCGTGAGGGAGGGAGTCTGACGGCAGGGCCTGAGTCCGTCAGCGCGGTACCGGGTACGTCAGCTGCTTGATCCGGCGCAGGAAGGGCGTGGTCTCCACGTGCTGGACGCCTTCGAGGCCGCCGAGGGGACCGCTCAGGTAGGCGTAGAGGCCGGCCGTGCTGCGGGTCATTGCGGTGACGACGAGATTGGACGGCCCGGCCGTCGCGGAGACCCAGGCGGTCTCCTCGTGCCCGGCCAGGGCCTCGCCGACGGAGTGCAGCGCTGCGGGTGCGGCGGTGATCCACAGGCTGGCGACGACGGGGTAGCCGAGCGTCTCGGAGTGGTACTCGATGTCGGTGTACACCGCCCCGGAAGCGCGCAGCGCGGCCAGCCTGCGCTTGACCCAGGACTCCGAACGGCCCGTCGCGCGCTGCAGCTCGGGATAGGTGGCCCGGCCGTCGCGCTCCAGGACGGCCAGCAGGGGTTCGTCCTCGGGTTCGAGACGGGCCGCTGCGGGGACGGGTTCGCCGTCGGGGCGCAGGGCGCCGATCTGGTCCTCGGTGAGCGCGGCGAACTTGCGGATCCAGCCGTCCGCACCGCCGTAGAACCGGTGCAGGAGCTGGTGGGCGCGGATCTCGACCACGTTCGGCGTGCGCGGCAGCTTGCCGAGCAGCAGTTCGTCGTGGTCGCCCGGGGTGCGCGGCCGGGTCAGGCACAGCACCTCGGTGCCGCCTGAGGCGAGCCCGATCCAGAAGGTGTCGGGACGCCGGGCGAGCGCCTCCGCGATGGCCAGTGCGCTGTCGGGCGCACAGCGGATCCGCAACATCCACTGGTCCTGGCCGAGCCGGGAGGCGTCCCGCAGGACGATGACCCGCAGGCCGCCGTGTTCGCACAGGCGCCGGTAGCGGCGCGCGATCGTCTGGTCGGAGACACCGAGCGCTGCGGCGATCCGGCTGAAGGAGGCCCGGGCGTCGGCCTCCAGTGCGGACAGCAGCTGCAGGTCGAGATGATCGAAGGTGTCGGATTCCAGCTCCAACATGCTGTCTCCCATCGGATTCCATCGGTCATGCGCCGTCCAGCCGTCCGATCGGCCGCGCCGGGGCCATCGTACGGAGCGATCGAACGCTGTCGTACGGACTTACCGGGAGTGGGAAGACATGCGTAGCTGGGGGACGCTCACGGCTGTGTGCCTGGGCACGTTCATGTTGTTGCTGGACGTGACGATCGTGGTGGTGGCGCTGCCGGACATGGCCGGCTCGCTGCACGCGTCACTGAGCGATCTGCAGTGGGTGGTGGACGCGTACGCGCTGGCGCTGGCCGCGCTGTTGCTCGGGGCGGGGGCCGCCGCCGACCTGCTCGGGCGTCGCAGGGTGCATGTGACGGGTGTGGTGCTGTTCGCGGTGGCCTCGCTGCTCTGCGGGCTCTCGACAGCGCCGACGGTGCTGGTGGCCGCGCGGGCGCTGCAGGGGGTGGGCGCCGCGGCGATGCTGGCGACGACGCTGCCGTTGCTGGGCTCGGTCTACCAGGGCAGGCAGCGGTCGGCGGCGCTCGGTGTGTGGGGCGCGGTGAGCGGCGGGGCCGCGGCGGTCGGTCCGGTGGTGGGCGGTCTGCTCACCGAAGGGCCGGGCTGGCGGTGGATCTTCTTCGTGAACCTGCCGGTGAGCGTCGTCGAGGTGTGGTTGACCCTGCGGGTGGTGCCGGAGTCGCGGGGCCCGCGCGGGATGCGGGTGGACTGGGCGGGCATGGCCTCGTTCGCCGGCTTCGGCGGCGGGGTGACCTACGCGGTGGTGCGGGCCGGCGAGGACGGCTGGACGGCGCCGGCGACGCTCGTGGCGTTCGGGTGCGCGGCCCTGGCGCTGGTGGTGTTCGTGCTGGTGGAGCGGCGGGCGGCGCATCCGCTGCTGGATCTGGCGCTGCTGCGGCGCCCCGCGTTCGTCGGGGTGATGCTGGGGGCGTTCGCCTTCAACGGGGTGGCGTTCGGGGTGACGCCCTATCTGTCGATCTGGATGCAGACACTGCTGGGGATCTCGCCGGTGCGCGGAGGGCTCACGCTGCTGCCGATGACGGTGGCGGCGATGATCGTCGCCGTGCTGGTGGGCCGGCTGCTGCACGGTGTGCCGGCACGGCTCACCATAGGCGGCGGGCTGCTGCTGATCGGCACCGGAAGCCTGTGTCAGGCCGTGCTGGACGCGGGCGCCTCCTGGACGGCGCTGGTGCCGGGGTTCGTGCTGGTGGGCGTCGGCACCGGGCTCGTCGCGCCGACGGTCGCCGGGGCGGCCCTGGCCGCAGTGCCGGCGGAGCGGGCCGGGATGGCGGGCGGCGCGGTGAACACGGTCCGGCAGCTCGGGTACGCGCTCGGCGTGGCCGTCTTCGGCACGGTGCTCACCTCCCGGATGACCGGCACGCTGCCGAGCGGCGCGGCCCACGCGCTGGCGGGCGGCGGAGCCGGTGCGCTGCGCGGCGGCTTCCCGGAACACACCCTGCGCGCCGCGTTCGCCTCGGGCCTGAACACCGCGCTGGTGCTGGCGGGGCTTGCGGGTCTGGTCGCGGGGGCGCTGGTGCTGCTGCTCGTGCGAGCGGACCGGCCCGCACCGCGGAAGGTGCCCGACGCGAAGACGGAACCGGCGGTGACGGCCGGCCGCTGACCACGGCACGCCCTGGCGGGGGCGGTCCCGGGAGTACGTTCCCGTGACCGCCCCCGCCGGTCTGTTCCTCCCGGGCCGGGTCATGTCTCGTATGCGACGATCGGGGCAGTGTGCGCCGTAATCGACGCGTACAGATTCGGTGGAGATTACGGCACCGAAACTTACTGACCCGTCAGTATTGTGTCCGGCCCTTCCCCATGTGAGGGCATTTTCCGGTCGCCAGCGGGGAGGAACGTGAGGTTTGCTCGGTTTCCTGCCCCCTCCCGCCCGGTGACGGCGTGGGGTAGCTTTCACCGCGCTGTGCCGAGCATCACGGGCGAGACCAAGCAGCGAGGATCGGGGAGCGAGGTTTGCGCGAGTTCACCAACCCGCCGCTCACGTCGGCACCGCCCGTAGGCGGTCTGGCCGACGTGGTCTTCGAGCATGCCCAGACGGACCCCACGCACGTGGCCCTCGGCCGCAAGGACGCCTCCGGGCAGTGGCGGGACGTGACCTCCACCGAGTTCCGCGACGAGGTCCTGGCCCTCGCCAAGGGCCTCCTCGCCCGCGGCGTCCGCTTCGGCGACCGCGTCGCGATCATGTCCCGCACCCGTTACGAGTGGACCCTGTTCGACTTCGCGCTGTGGGCGATCGGCGCCCAGGTGGTGCCCGTCTACCCCACGTCCTCGGCCGAGCAGTGCTTCTGGATGCTCTACGACGCCGAGGTGTCCGCGGCGATCGTGGAGCACGAGGACCACGCGATGACCATCGCGACCGTCATCGGCCGCCTCCCGCAGCTGCGCCAGCTCTGGCAGCTGGACGAGGGCTGTGTGCAGGAGCTGTACGACGCGGGGGCGCATCTGGACGACGAGCTGGTGCACCGGCACCGGCAGGCGGTCACCCCGGACTCGATCGCCACCATCATCTACACCTCGGGCACCACCGGCCGCCCCAAGGGCTGTGTCATCTCCCATGCGAACTTCATGTTCGAGGCGGACACCATGGTCCGGCGCTGGGAGCCGGTGTTCCACTCCAAGAAGGGCGACGAGGCCTCCACACTGCTGTTCCTGCCGCTCGCGCATGTCTTCGGGCGGATGGTGGAGGTCGCCGCGATCCGCGGCAAGGTCCGCTTCGGACACCAGCCGCAGCTGCACGCCGCCGCCCTGCTGCCCGATCTCGCCGCGTTCAAGCCGACGTTCATCCTCGCGGTGCCGTACATCTTCGAGAAGGTGTTCAACGCGTCCCGCCGGAAGGCCGAGAAGGACGGCAAGTCGGGGCCGTTCGAGAAGGCCGTCGACATCGCGGTGAAGTACGCGGAGGCCGTGGAGGCCAAGGCGTGGGGCACCGGGCCCGGCCCGTCGGCGGGGCTGCGTGTGCAGCACCAGCTCTTCGACAAGCTCGTCTACTCCAAGGTCCGCACGGCGATGGGCGGCCGGATCCGCAACGCGATGTCCGGCGGTTCGGGCATGGACCGCCGGCTGGGGCTGTTCTTCGCGGGTGCCGGCGTGCAGATCTACGAGGGCTACGGCCTGACCGAGTCGACGGCCGCCGCGACCGCCAACCCGCCCGAGCGCACCCGCTACGGCACCGTCGGCCAGGCCATCCCGGGTGTGACCGTGCACATCGCCGACGACGGGGAGATCTGGCTGCACGGCGGCAATGTCTTCCAGGGCTATCTCAACAACCCGAAGGCCACCGACGAGACCCTGCACGAGGGCTGGCTGGCCACCGGCGACCTCGGCTCGCTCGACGAGGACGGCTATCTGACCATCACCGGCCGCAAGAAGGAGATCCTCGTGACCTCCGGCGGCAAGAGCGTCTCCCCCGGTGTGCTGGAGGAGCGGGTCCGTGACCATCCGCTGGTCAACCAGTGCATCGTCGTGGGCAACGACCGCCCCTACATCGCCGCCCTGGTCACCCTCGACCAGGAGGCCGTCGAGCACTGGCTGCAGATGCGCAACAAGCCGAGGATGACCCCGGCCCAGCTGGTGCGCGACCCGGACCTGGAGACGGAGGTGCGGCGGGCGGTGGTCGCCGCCAACACCCTCGTCTCGCAGGCCGAGTCCATCCGTACCTTCCGTATTCTCGCGCAGCCGTTCACCGAGGAACACGGCCTGCTCACACCGTCGTTGAAGCTGAAGCGGAAGGCGATCGAGAAGGCGTACGACGCCGAGGTCGAAGCCCTATACCACACCTGACGCCACGTCAGCTCCGGCCCTTTCGGCCTCAGCTGATGGTCACCCGGGTCTGGAAGGTCACCGGGGGCGACGACGGTCCCGTTGACGGAGATCATCCGATGTCTGGAAGTCGGAGCGGTGCTCACAGCGGACAGCGAAGGGCTCTCGTCCAGGCCGGTTCACATGCATGCACCGGTTCATCGACACGTCCGGTGGCGCGATACAGGGTTGTGGGACGACGGGGCTCCGGTCAATGGTCCGGACCGAAAACGTCGGATGCGTTTCCGGCGAATCTCCACGCGCGGGACTGACTGACCGGTCAGTCCAAAGGGATCGCGCGGTCAGGAATGCGGCGCGGCGCGTGATCGTTGAGGATGGAGTAGCACCTGTCGACAACCTAAGGATCACGAGGCTCGTGAGCAGCAAGGTCCCCCCGATCATCCTCAACAACGGCGTCCAGATGCCCCAGCTGGGCTTCGGCGTCTGGCAGGTTCCGGACGACGAGGCCGAGCGGGCCGTCGCCACGGCGCTGGAAACCGGATACCGCAGCATCGACACAGCGGCGATCTACGGCAACGAAGAGGGCACCGGCAAGGCCATCGCCGCCTCCGGCCTGCCCCGCGAGGACGTCTTCGTCACCACCAAGCTCTGGAACAGCGACCAGGGTTACGACTCCACGCTGCGCGCCTTCGACGCGTCACTGCGGAAGCTGGGTCTCGACTACGTCGACCTGTACCTGATCCACTGGCCGTTGCCGTCGCGCGGCAAGTACATCGACACCTACAAGGCGTTCGAGAAGATCTACGCCGAAGGCCGCGCGAAGGCCATCGGCGTGTCCAACTTCCTTCCGGAGCACGTCGAGCGGCTGATCGCCGAGACCTCGGTCATCCCGGCGGTCAACCAGATCGAGCTGCACCCGCATCTGCAGCAGCACGCCTCCCGCGAGGTCCATGCCGAGCAGGGCATCGCGACCGAGGCCTGGTCGCCGCTCGGCCAGGGCAAGGGCCTGCTGGAGGTGCCGGCGATCGTCGCCATCGCCCAGAAGCACGGCCGTACGCCTGCCCAGGTCGTGCTGCGCTGGCATGTCCAGCTCGGCAACATCGTGATCCCGAAGTCCGTGACGCCGTCGCGGATCAAGGAGAACATCGAGGTCTTCGACTTCCGCCTGGACGACGAGGACCTCGCGGCGATCAGCGCGCTCAACGAGGACCGGCGACTGGGCCCCGACCCGGCCACTTTCGACATGGCCTGACACCCGCCGCACCTCGCACAGCCGTCCGCCCCGCCCGCACAGAGCGGGGCGGACGGCCGCGCGCCGCCTCCGGCGCCGTCGCTCAGTTGCCCCGTACGTCCGCGTGGACGATCTCGAACTCCTCCAGGGAGACCACCGTGACGTGCGCCTTGGCCGTGCCCTCGCGCCGGACCGAAGCCTGGCCGGCCCGGGACGCCGCGAGTGAGCCACGGTCGGCGAAGAGGACACCGGACATGCCACGGCCGCGTTCACGGTCCAGGAAGAGCGCCGCCCCGGCGAAACCGGGCAGGACCTCCAGCCGCGGCAGCACGCCGGCGTGGAAGGTGTCGGTGGCGAGGTCCGCGTCCGCCGGCGCGAACTCCAGCCGGGCGGCCCGCAGCCCGCCGCCGGCGAGGGTGCGCTGCCCCGGATGGAAGACGACGGCCTCGTAGTTCTCGACCGCGACGGTCGCGGCGAAGGGCTGCAGCAGCTCCGGCCGCCGAACGCTCATCACCTCGTCGCTGTTGTGGCGCGCCTCCGCGGACTCCCACCAGCTGACCGTGAGGAGTTTGCCGAGGTCGCGGTCGACAAAGACCCCCGCGCCCCGGTAGCCGGGCCGCTCCTCCAGCAGGTCGTGGCCCCGGGTGTTCAGGGCCCGGAGCGCCGTGCCCAGCTGCGCCGGATCACCGGTCGCGTACACCGTTCGTACGAACATGCCCCTCGCCTCCCGGAGCCGTGACCCTGTCGGCCGACGGCGGCAGGTATTTACGGAAAGTCCCTTTCTTTAGTCTTGCCACCACCGCAAATCACCGCAATACGCACAGGATTCGGGAGTTCGCAACCGGAGTCTTGACGGGGACATGCACACAAGGCCACGGTGTACCGCACTGGTAAGGAAACTTTCCTAACAGAAGGGCTTCCATCCGTGCGCCTTCGAACCCTGACCCTTGCCGCCACCTCCGGTGCCGCACTGCTCGCCGCCGGAGTGCTGCCCGCGCACGCGTCCGCCGGCGCTGCCGCGCGGACCGCCCCGGCCTCCGCCCAGGAGGGCTCGGTCAGCGCGGCCGACCTGCTCGCCAAGGTGACCTCCTGTTCGCAGATATCGAACGGCAAATACAAGACCGACGACGAGACGCCGGCCACGGTTCCCGTGTGCGGCAAGAACGGCGCGGTGTTCTGGAAAGCCGACATGGACATCGACTGCGACGGCCAGACCACCACCAACTGCAACAGCAGCCGCGACCCCTGGTACCAGAACGACACCGCCTTCCACCAGTCCGACGGCAAGCCGCTGAGGGCGGAGTCGCTGCCCTACGTCGTGGTGCCCAGCGCCAGCAGCATCTGGAACTACTCCAGCGCCGGCATCAAGGGCGGCGGCGTGGTCGCGGTCATCTACAACAACAAGGTGGAGTACGCCGTCGTCGGTGACACCGGCCCCACGAAGATCATCGGTGAGGCGTCGTACGCCACCGCCAAGGCGCTCGGCATCGACCCCGACCCGAAGACCGGCGGGGCCGACTCCGGCGTGACCTACATCCTGTTCAAGAACTCCAAGGTCTCCCCCATCGAGAGCCACAGCGCCGCGGTCTCCCTCGGCGACCAGCTGGCCAAGCAGTTCCTGGCCAGCAACTGACCTGCGTCGTACGTCAGTTGGGCTGCCCCAGCGGACGTACGACCACGGTGTTGACGTCGACCCCGGCCGGCTGCCGGATCGCCCAGACCACCGAGTCGGCGATCTGGTCCGCGGTCAGCAACTGCCCCGGAGGCAGGCTGCCGAGGCCGTCCCAGAACGGGGTCTCCACCCGGCCGGGGGCGACCAGCGTCACTCCGATCCCGAACTCCGTGACCTGGCGCCGGGTGTTCTCGGCGAGCCCGGTGACCGCCCACTTGGTTGCGCCGTAGAGGTTGCCCGGGGTGTTCACGAACCCGGCGACGCTGCCGACGAGGACGATCCGTCCGCGGGTCTCCTTCAAGGCCTCGACGGAGGCCCGGATGAGCAGGGCCGGACCGAGGACGTTGGTGAGCACCATCTCGCCCCAGCCGGCCGGGTCGCCCTCCGCCACCGTGTCGTGGGTGGCGAAGCCGGCGTTGGCGACGACGGTGTCCAGTCGGCCGTACGCCTTGAGCGTACGGTCGACAGCATCCTGTACATCGTCGAAGGCCGACGCGTTACCGGCGGCGGTCAGCAGTTCGCCGGGATTCCCGAGCCCGTCGGCGAAGTCCCGCAACCGGGCTTCGGTACGGCCGGTGACGGTGACCCGGTGACCGGCGGCCAGCAACTGCCGGGCGACGGCGGCGCCGATGCCGGTGGCGCCGCCGGTGATGAGTGCGACCGGAGAGTCGTTCATGTGAGTTCCCCCTTGGGTGACGATGAGACGGGGAGTCCATCACTTGGAGCACTCTCGAAGTCAAGTGCTGCTGCGGGTACGGCGGCCTCGGTCAGACCGGTCGTACGGCCCGGTGCACGGTGTGTGCCGTCAGGACGAAGACATCGGGGCGTTGGTGGACGCTGCCGGGATCGGCGGGGTCGACGAGACGGTCGAGGGTGGCGCGGTCCTCCGCATCCAGGGCGTCGGCGTGGATCTCCCGGGCACGGGTGAGCGCGCCGACGACGAAGGCGCGGACCCGGTCCGGGACGGGCGCGGGCACGTCGAGGAGGAAGCTGCGACTGCCCGTGTGCTTCAGACCGGCCGCGGACAGCAGGACGGGCCAGTCCTCGGTCTCCGTGACCGCGCCGGGCAGCTCGGCACGCATCCGGGCGAAACGCTCCTCCTGGGCCACGTCGAGGCGGGCCTGCAGTCCGGGACGGCCGAAGCCGATCTCGCGGGGCAGATAGCGGCTGGGCAGACCGCCCTCCAGGATGGCCAGCGTGCCGCCGGGGGCGAGCCGGGCCGCGAACGCGGTGAGCGCGGCCTTCTGGTCGCCGAGGTGGTGCAGACTGCGGCTGGCCCACAGCAGGTCCGCCGGGTACTCCAACTCCCGGAGCGATTCCGGAAGTTCACCGGCGAGAGTGTCAAAGCGATCGGCGACACCCTGCCGGGCGGCCCGGGCCCGGGCGCGCTCCAGGAGCGGCGCGGAGGCGTCGGCGGCGACCACGCGTGCGCCGGGGAACGCCTCGGCCATCAGACATGCGATGACTCCCGGCCCGCTGCCCGCGTCCACGATCAGACCGGGCTCGGTCACCTCCTTGCCCAGCCAGGCCAGGGCGCGCGCGTACGCCGGGCTGTGCACCTCGGCCTCCGCCTCCAGCAGCGCCGCCATCGCGGCCCAGTCGACGTCGCCGCCGTGGCCATGACCGTGTCCGTGGTCGTGCCCGTCGTGGCCGTGGTGGTCGTGCTGGTCTTGTGTCATGGGGATCAGCCTCTCGCTCGGATGCGGCCAGCGTGCGACGGCGTACAGGCCGATGCCACTTTCGTTGCCGGTGCCGCAAAAAAACGAGGTGCGTGGGAGCGAGGACGGAGCCACCATGTCGATCATGGACGACGAACGGGTACAGCGCTTCCTCACCGACGGCTTCGTGAAGATCGAAGGCGCTTTCCCCTCGCGCGTCGCCGCGGACTGCGCACGGCTCCTGTGGCGGGAGACGGGGTACGAGCCGGACGACCCGGACACGTGGAAGGAGCCGGTGGTGCGGGTGAACGGCATGGCGCAGGGACCGTTCGCCGCCGCTGCCAACTCCCCTGCTCTGCATGAGGCGTTCGACCTGCTCGTGGGCGCGGGACGGTGGGAGCCGCGGTATGCGCTGGGCACCTTTCCGCTCCGTTTCCCGCACCCGGAGGAGCCGGACGACGCGGGCTGGCACATCGAGGGCAGCTACCTCCCCGAGGGCGAGCAGCGGTACTTCGCCAACCTGCGCTCCAGGGACCGCGCCCTGCTGATGCTGTTCCTGTTCAGCGACGTGACCGAAGCCGACGCCCCGACCCGGATCCGGGTCGGCTCCCACCTGGATGTGCCACCGCTGCTGGAGCCGTACGGCGAGGCGGGGGCCTCCATCCTGGAACTCGGCCCCCTGCTCGACCGGGCCTCGGCCCACCGCCCGCTCGCGTACGCCACCGGCCGTCCAGGCGACGTCTACCTGTGCCATCCCTTCCTGGTGCACGCGGCCCAGCCGCACCACGGCACCCGGCCCCGCTTCATGGCGCAGCCGCCGCTGCATCCGGCGGTGCCGTGCGCACTGGAGCGGGCCGACGGGGCGTACTCGCCGGTGGAGCTCGCGATCCGCCGGGGCCTCGCCGGATAACGGCCAGGGTCCCGGCGGACAGTCACCACACCGGCGTCACGACAGCGGCGGGTAGGAGTTCTGCATCAGCTGCTGGAACTGCGCGGAGAACCGCGGAGCTTCTCGAACAGCGGGCCCCGAGCGTTGTCCGCCCGCGCCCTCAACCCGCCGCCGGCTTCCGGTACGCGCGCACCGCGAACACCGGGTCGGGGCGCGGGCGGTCCTGGTCCGGGAGGCGGGACAGGCGGGCGGCGAACTCCTCGGTGCGCGGCTCTCCCGGTGGCAGCAGGGTGAACCAGCCGCGGCGCAGGTCGGCAATGGTGGCGCGCGGGCTGCGGCCCTGGCCGACACCGGGGAACGCGGTGTCGCCGGCCGGCCGGAGACCGTGCCGGGCGGCGTGCCCGGTGACGGTGGCGGCGGCGTCCTGGGCGGTACGGCGTGGGCGGGGAGCAAGGACGGCGTCGATGTCGCTGCCGACGTCGTGTGCCGAGGCCTTGTCGACGGTGGTGACGTAGACACCGCCGGGGCGCAGCACGCGGGCGCACTCGGCGACGATCGCGCGGACGTCCTCGGGGCCGTCCAGCAGGTGCAGCAGCCAGATGCTGGTGACCGCGTGGAAGGTGCCGGTACGGAAGGGCAGCCGACGGCTGTCGGCCCGTACGATCGCGCCGGGCAGCCGGGCCCGCGCCCGGCGGATCATGGCGGCGGTGAGGTCGGCGCCCGTCACCCGCAGCGCGGGACGGCCGACGGCCAGGCGGCGGGTGACGATGCCGGTGCCGCACGCCACGTCGAGGAGATGGCCGCGCCCCTCGGGGATGAGGCCGAGGACCGCTCGGGTGGCCGCCGCGGCACGAGCCTCGCCGCCCCGGGACGCGTCATAGGCGTCGGCTTCCTTGTCGTAATCGAGCACGCACCTCAGTGTGCGCCGTGACCTGGGGCGATGTCCTCCACCCTGCGGGCGAGCGCGAAGTCCTTCGCGGTGAGTGCGCCGCCCACGCTGTGTGTGTGGACGCTGAGGGAGACGGTGTTGTAGCCCAAGGTGAGGTCGGAGTGGTGGTCCAGCTCATCCTGGACGGCGGCGATGTGCATGACCAGCGCCGCCGCCGCGACATGCGAGCCGAGACGGTAGGAGCGGGTGAGCTGGTTCCCCTCCACCGACCAGCCGGGCAGCTCCGCCAGCCGGTCCTCGATCTCCTTCTGCGACAGCGGTTCTACGGCCATGGCCGGATCTCCCTTCGAGACGGCGGACGGCGGGGTGCGGGTACGGGTGCAGGTGCGGGTGCGGCTATGAGGTCAGCCTGCCACGTCAGCTCCGCTCGTACTCCGCCGCCAAGTCGTCGGCGAGTGCGGCGATGCGGGCCCGGCCCTCCACCTGGGCCACCCAGTTGTGCGGCAGGCCGGTGTCGCCGTGCAGCGTGCCCAGCAGGTTGCCGCAGACGGAGCCGGTGGAGTCGCTGTCGCCCGAGTGGTTGACGGCCAGCAGCAGCGCCTGCTCGGGGCGGGGCTCGGCGAGGGCGCAGTAGACGCCGATCGCGAGGGCCTCCTCGGCGACCCAGCCCGCGCCGAGGGACTCCACCTTCTCGGCCGTCGGTGCCCCGCCCTCGGCGAGGTCCAGGGCGGCGCGCAGGGCGGCCGTGGTCTCCATGTGGCCGCGGTGCCGATCCAGCAGCCGCAGCGTGCGCAGCACCGCGCCCTCCAGGGAGTCCCCGGCGACGAGGTGGGCGACGATCGCGGCGAACGCTCCCGCCGCGTAGTAGCCGGTGGGGTGACCGTGGGTGATCTGGGCGCCGCGCGCCGCCATGGCGAAGGCCCCCTCGGCGGTGTTGACCAGGCCGAAGGGGGCCGAGCGCATGACCGTGCCGCAGCCCTTGGAGTCGGGGTTGACCTCGCCGGGCGTGCCGTCGAGCGGAAGTGCGGGGTCGGGCGCGTACATCTGGGCGACGCCGGACAGGCACGCATTGCCGGGGGCGCGGCGGGAGTACAGCCAGGCCTCGGTGACCAGGCCGCCGGCCGGTGCCCCGGCCGGTGTGCCGGGCTGGGCCTGGGTGACCGGGCCGGGCTTGGACTGGGTTTCCAGCCAGCGCTCGTAGGCCTGGCGCAGCAGCTGGGGCCAGGCGCCGCCGATGCCCTTCACGCGCTCCCGTGCGTGCGCCTGGATCAGGGCCTCGACGGTGAACAGGGTCATCTGGGTGTCGTCGCTGATCAGCCCGACCGCTCCGTGCGCGCCGGGCACGAGACCGGTGGCGCCGCGTGCACCGTACGTGGCGCGGATCCGGTCCAGGGAGGAGAACTCCACGGGGTAGCCGAGGGCGTCACCGAGCGCACCGCCGAGCAGACAGCCGCGGACCCTGGCCCGGTACACGGCCGCGGCCTGCAGGGACATCTGGCGGGATGACGCCGGCCATGGCTGCGCGGGCGGCTCGTGCATGGGATTCTCCGCAACTCCTGGACTACGGTCGGATGTATGACCATTGTCGCCTCTGGCCCCTCCGCGTCCGCCACCGCCCCCGCCGACGGCAAGGGCGTAGGCCCGCTGCTGCGCGCCTGGCGGGAGCGGCGCCGGGTCTCCCAGCTGGAGCTGGCGCTGCGCGCCGACTCCTCGGCCCGGCACATCAGCTTCGTCGAGACCGGCCGGTCCCGGCCGAGCGAGGAGATGGTGCTGCGGCTCGCCGAGCATCTGGACGTGCCGGTGCGCGAGCGCAACTCCCTGCTGCTGGCGGCCGGTTACGCCCCGCACTACCCGGAGACCCCGCTGGACGACCCGGCGCTGGACGCGCTGCGCGACGGCATGGAGCGCCTCATCCAGGGCTACGAGCCCTACCCGGCGCTGGTGGTCGACGCGGGCTACACGGTCGTCGCCGCGAACCGGGGCATCACGCTGCTGCTGGAGGGCGTGCCGGAGAAGCTGATGTCGCCGGCGCCGAACGCGATGCGGCTGACCCTGCACCCGGAGGGGATGGCGCCGCGCATCCGCAACCTGCGCGAGTGGCGCGGGCATCTGCTGGCGCAGATGGAGCGGCAGATCGCCCTGCGGCGCTCGGACCAGCTGCGCGCCCTGTACGAGGAGGTGGCCGCCTATCCGGTGCCCGAGGACGCGCCGGACGACGAACCGGCCGAGTCCGTCGCGTACTTCGCGCTGCCGCTGCGCATCGAGCACGACGGCCGGGTCCTGTCGTTCGTGTCGTCGATCTCCACGTTCAACACGCCGATGGACGTCACCGTCGCCGAGCTCGCCATCGAGACGTTCCTGCCGGCCGACCCGGCGACCGCCAAGTACCTGCACAGCTTGGCCGGTTGACCGCGCCTCCGCGTCCCCTGCCCCCTCGGAACCGTGTGCGAAAGGGGATCACGTGGCACACTGCCGGGGTGTCTCGGCGCACAGGGGAGGGCGTGGCGTGAGTGAGCGGCGGGCTGCGCCCACTGTGGGCCAGGTGGTGCTCGGCAAACGGCTGCAGGAGCTGCGCGAGGCGTCGGGCCTCAGCCGGGAGGAGGCCGCCCGGGTCCTCAGGGTGGCGTCGGCGACCGTGCGGCGGATGGAGATGGCCGAGGTCGCGCTGAAGATCCCCTACGTGCAGGTGCTGCTGGACACCTACGGGGTGGCCGAGGAGGAGGCGGCCGCGTTCGTGCGGCTGGCCGAGGAAGCGAACCAGCCGGGCTGGTGGCAGCGGTTCCACGACGTGCTCCCGGACTGGTTCAGCCTGTACGTCAGCCTGGAGGGCGCCGCCCGGATCATCCGCTCCTACGAGCCGCACTTCATACCCGGTCTGCTGCAGACCGAGGACTACGCGCGGGCGGTGCTGGAGGCCGGGACGATCGGGCAGACCTCGCCCGGGACCGTGGAACGGCATGTGTCGCTGCGTATGGAGCGCCAGCGGCTGCTGGACCGGGACGACCCGCCCCACCTGTGGGTGATCATGGACGAGACGGTGCTCCGGCGCCCGGTGAGCACACGGCCCGAAGTGCAGCGGGACCAGCTGGACAAGCTGCTGGAGTACGCCGAGCGGGACCGGGTCACGCTGCAGGTCGCCGAGTTCGCGGCGGGCCCGCATCCGGGGACGTACGCGCCGTTCACGCTGTTCCGGTTCGCCGAGCCGGAGCTGCCGGACATGGTGTTCACCGAGTATCTGACCGGCGCGCTGTATCTGGACTCCCGTCGTGAGGTCGCCGCGCACCTGGAGGTGCTGGACCATATGACGGCGCGGGCCGCGTCGACGCAGCGCACGCGGACGCTGCTGCGGGAGTTCCGCAAGGCCTTGTGACATTCCGTCCGGATCACTTCGCCTGGCCCGTCGCGCTGTCCGGACGATCTGGGACGCCGGGTGCGGCGCCCGCGCGGGGCCCCCGCTCCACCGGAGTGACGGTTCGGGGCCTCCCCGTCGCCTTTGGCCGCAGCCACTTGGCCGGCTGAGGACGTGTGGTGGCCCGGATGACCCGTACGGGTCTGTGCAACAGGTGGGCTTCCTCGCTCACCCCTAGGTTTGACCACGGGGTGAGCCGAGGGAGCACAGGTGACCGACACGCAGACACCGCCCAGGGAACCCGGCGCTGCCCTGCCGGCCGCCGGCCGCTCCCGCCGCTGGAAGGTGTATGTCAAGGACGGCATCATCACCTGGGAGACCCAGGAGACGGACTACACCTCGGTGGGCCCGGACCGCCCCGAGTACGAGCCGCAGGGCTGCCCGCGCGGTGCCGCGTTCTCCCGGTACACCTGCTCCCCCACCCGGGTGCGCTACCCGCAGGTGCGTGGCAAGGGCGGCCTGGTGCGGGCGAGTTGGGCCGAGGCGGTGGAGATCGTCGCCGCCGCACAGGTGCACACCATCGGGACCCACGGCCCGGACCGCGTCGCCGGCTTCTCGCCGATCCCGGCGATGCCGATCGCGCCGCACGCGGCCGGCGCCCGCTACCACTCGCTGACCGGCGCGCCGATGCTGTCGTTCTACGACTGGTACGCCGGCCTTCCGGTGGCCTCCCCGCAGGTCTTCGGCGACCAGCCCGGCGTACCGGAGCCGGGCGACTGGTGGGACGCCGCGTATCCGATGATGTGGGACTCGAACGTGCCGGTGACCCGCACCCCGGACGCGCACCGGATGGCGGAGGCCCGCTATCGGGGGCAGAAGGTCGTGCCGGTACGCCATCTCGACCGCTGCCGTCGGCGACGCCCGGCGCCTGGAGGAGACAGCCGTTTCCGGGCTCCCCGCGGGCTGCGGCCTCGACTACGACGGGGGGCCCGGCATGGGCGGCGACGGCCCGTTCGGCCGGACTCCGGGCGCCGGAGCCTGCCGCTGGTGTCCGTGGAGACCCTCCACAGCCTGAGCAGACGGCAGACCTCCGACGACCCGGCCGACGCCAAGGAGGTCTGATGCCCTCGGACGCGGTGCTGTACCAGGCGGCGGCGCTCTGCCTGACCTACCCGGACGCCGACTTGATCGCCCGGCTGCCCCTGTTGCGCGAAGCCGCCCCGCAGCTGCGGACGTTCACCGACCACGCCGCGATCACACCGCCACGGGAGCTGGCCGCGCACTATGCGGAGGTCTTCGACTTCAAGAACCGGCACAGCCTGTACCTGAGCTGGTGGCACGACGGCGACACCCGCCGGCGCGGCATGTCCCTGGTCCGCTTCAAGGACGTCTACCGCGCGCACGGCCTGGAGTTCAGCGTCGAAGAGCTGCCGGACTTCCTGCCGGCGGTGCTGGAGTTCACCGCGCGGACCGGCGACACCAGCCTGCTGACCGAATACCGCGACGGGCTGGAGCGGCTGCGTATCCGGCTGACCGACTACGGGACACCGTATGCAGCCGTCCTGGACGCGGTATGCGCCACACTGCCGACCGCGCACACCGGGGTGCGCCCATGACGACCCTCGTGCCGGCCGGGCATGGCCGCCAGGCTCTCTTCCGCGGGCGGTGACGGCTACAACTGCGGTCAGGCCGCGCCTCCTTTGGTGTCCTTGTCCTCGTCCACGATCTCCGCGTCCACCACGCCCTCCTCGTCGGCGGGGGTGCCCTGTTCCGTGGCCGGGCCCCGTTCGCCGCCGGCGGAGGCGGCGTTCGCGTACATGGCCTGGCCCATCTTCTGGCTGACGGTGGCGAGTTTCTCGACGCCGGTACGGAGTTCGCCGGTCTCCGCGTTCCGCTCCAGGAGCCCTTTGAGTTCCGTGGCCGCTTCCTGGACCTCCGACCTGGTGTCGGCGGGGATGCGGTCCTCGTTGTCACGGAGGAACTTCTCGGTCTGGTAGACGAGTTGCTCGGCCTGGTTGCGGGTCTCGGCGGCCTCGCGACGGTTGCGGTCCTCCTCGGCGTACTGCTCCGCCTCCCGCATCATGCGGTCGATGTCCTCCTTGGGCAGAGCCGATCCGCCGGTCACCGTCATCTTCTGCTCGCGTCCGGTCGCCAGGTCCTTCGCCGAGACGTGCATGATCCCGTTGGCGTCGATGTCGAAGGCGACCTCGATCTGCGGGACGCCGCGCGGGGCGGGCGGCAGCCCGGTGAGGTCGAAGACGCCGAGCTTCTTGTTGTAGGCGGCGATCTCGCGTTCGCCCTGGTAGACCTGGATGCCGACCGAGGGCTGGTTGTCGGTGGCGGTGGTGAAGATCTCCGAACGGCGCGTCGGGATCGTGGTGTTGCGTTCGATCAGCTTGGTCATGATGCCGCCCTTGGTCTCGATGCCGAGGGACAGCGGGGTGACGTCGAGCAGCAGCACGTCCTTGACGTCGCCGCGGAGGACACCGGCCTGGAGGGCCGCGCCGACGGCGACCACCTCGTCGGGGTTGACGCCCTTGTGCGGGTCCTTGCCGGTGAGGTCGCGCACCAGGTCGGTCACGGCGGGCATCCGGGTGGAGCCGCCGACGAGGATGACATGGTCGATCGCGGACAGCTGGATCCCGGCGTCCTGCACGGCCTGGTGGAAGGGCTTCTTGCAGCGGTCGAGCAAGTCGGCGGTCAGCTCTTGGAACTGAGCCCGCGTCAGCTTCTCCTCCAGGTGCAGCGGGCCCTCGGCCGAGGCGGTGATGTAGGGCAGGTTGATCGTGGTCTCCGAGGACGACGACAGCTCGATCTTGGCCTTCTCGGCGGCCTCCCGCAGCCGCTGCACGGCCATCTTGTCGGCGCCCAGATCGGTGCCGTAACCCCCCTTGAACCGCTTCACCAGGTGCTCGACGACCCGCTGGTCCCAGTCGTCGCCGCCGAGGTGGGTGTCGCCGTTGGTGGCCTTCACCTCGATGACGCCGTCACCGATCTCCAGCAGGGACACGTCGAAGGTGCCGCCGCCCAGGTCGAAGACCAGCACGGTCTGCTCCTCGCCGCGGTCCAGGCCGTAGGCGAGGGCGGCGGCGGTCGGCTCGTTGATGATCCTGAGCACCTTGAGGCCCGCGATCTCGCCGGCCTCCTTGGTGGCCTGGCGCTGGGCGTCGTCGAAGTACGCGGGTACGGTGATCACCGCGTCCGTGACGTCCTCGCCGAGGTAGGCCTCCGCGTCCCGCTTCAGCTTCTGCAGCACCCGCGCGGACAGCTCCTGGGCGCGCAGCCGGGTGCCGTCGACGGAGCCCTGCTCGGGGAAGCGCCAGCCGGGGTCGCCCATGTGCCGTTTCACCGAGCGGGCGGTGCGCTCCACGTTCGTCACAGCCTGCCGTTTGGCGACCTCGCCGACCAGTACCTCGCCGTTCTTCGCGAACGCCACCACCGACGGTGTGGTCCGCGCACCCTCCGCGTTGGTGACGACGGTGGGCTCGCCGCCCTCCAGAAGGGCGACCACCGAGTTCGTCGTCCCGAGATCGATCCCGACCGCGCGTGCCATGGTTCGTCCCCTTCCGCCAGGGCGTCACTATCAGCAGAAGACGTGCGTACGGCGCTGTCAATGCCCCAGCGGCCGGGAACGGCGATGCCGCGCCCCCTGACCTGGGACGCGGCATCGGCGTACGAGCGTCAGGCCAGCTCGGCCGACAGGGTGATCGTCGTACCGGCCAGGGCCTGGCTGACCGGGCAGTTCTTCTTGGCGTCCTCGGCGGCCGAGGCGAAGCCCTCGGCGTCCAGGCCGGGCACCTCGCCGCGCACGGTGAGGTGGATGCCGGTGATGCCCTCGCCGGGCTGGAAGGTGACGTCGGCCTTGGTCTCGAGCCGGGTGGGCGGGGTGCCGGCGCCGGCCAGGGCGTGCGAGAGGGCCATGGAGAAGCAGCTGGAGTGGGCGCCGGCGATCAGCTCCTCGGGGCTGGTCCTGCCGTTCGCGTCCTGGGAGCGCGAGGCCCACGTGACCGGCTGCTGGGCGATGCCGGAGGAGTCGAAGGTGACGACGCCGTTGCCCTCGAGCAGGTTGCCTTCCCAGACGGTGTGTGCGGTGCGCGTGGTGGCCACGATGGTTCCTTTCGCATGGGATCCCGTTACGGGGTCTTCCGTGTCCCTATCCGATCACATCCGGGCTCATCGCACCCTGAAGACCGGCCCACGCGGAGTGAACGGGAGGTGACGTCCCTGCGGGATCAGATAGGCGTGCTCGCGGCGCACCCGCAGCACGTCGCACCAGCCGTCGGTGATCACCAGCACCGGTGCGGCGGGCGGGAAGTCCTCGGCCCGGTGCAGCAGGTCGATGCCGGGCTGCAGGACGGTGCCGCCGCGCCCGTGCACCCGTACCCGGCCGGCGATCTCGGTGACCGGGAGATAGCCGGCGTCGTGCGGGGCGGCGTCGCAGAAGACCACACGGGCGGCCGGTACGTCCCGGGCCTCGGCGTAGGAGGCGATCGCGCCGAGGGCCTTGCCGAGGAGGGTGCGGTCCATCGAGCCGGAGGTGTCCAGGACCACCCCGAAGGTGCAGCTGGCCACCTCCTCAGGCGGGAAGTAGTGGCCCGCGCGCGGGATGTCGGGGGTGGAGGCCTGGCGGCGGGCGGGGCGGGCGTACGACCGTACGGGCTCCGGGCGGGGCACGAACTCGTCGAACCAGCGGGCGAGTCGGGCGTCCCAGGGCAGCGGCGGATGGCTGAGCGCGCGGATCTCCTCGACGAGGCCGCCGGGCAGGAAGCCGCGCTCCTGCGCCCGGTGCAGGTCCAGGCCGCGGCTGAGTGGCCTCCGGGGGCAGAACACCGAGCGCCCGTCGCGGATCTGCGGAACGCCGATCAGGTCCTCCGGCGCGAGCTGCGTACCGAGCAGGCTCACACATTCCAGTCCGAGCGAGTCGGCGAACTCCCGCACCAGGGACGACTTTCCGATGCCGGGGGCTCGATCAGTGTGAATGTCCGGCGCGGTGGGCGCAGCCGATTTTCAGGCGGCCCGCTCTTCCTCTCTCAGGCGGCCCGCTCCTCCTCGGCCGCGTCGGTGAGCGGGACCTGGGGTCCGTTCAGCTCGCGCAGCCAGCGACGCAGCACGCGGTGGACATGCTCGGCGCCGGTCAGTTCCGCCCCGCCGTCGACAGGTGCGGACAGCTCCAGCGGCGAGAGCAGGAACGGGTGGGACTGGGCGCCGCCGAGACCGCCGTGGGAGCCGATCTGCTCCTCGAAGGCGAGGACCTCGCCGTCGGCCGGGTCGTGCGCCGAGTTCACCATGATGTCGGCGGTGTGCGGGAAGGCGTGGGTGCGGCGGACCGCGTCGGCGGCACCGGCGCCGAACCGGGCCAGCGGGCCCGGCTCGGAGTCGAGCCGGGCGAGCGGGATCTCGGCGCCGTGGGCGCCCATTACCACGCCGCCGTGCTCTGTGCTGCGCACCAGCAGGAAGCCGATACCGGGGTGGTTGGCGAGGGTGGTGAGCAGGGCGGGGTGGCGGGCGTCGATCTCCTCCTTGGTCATGCGGTGGGGCACGTCCGGGAAGGAGACCAGGCCGAGGTTGCCGGAGGCGAGCACGATCGGCTCGGAGTCACGGTCGGGGCGGCGCCGCTCGCCCTTCTCCTCCACGGGCCGGCGCAGCGCGGCCCGGACGGCAGCGCGGGCCTCGGCGCCGCTGCGCGTGCCCTCGGCCCGGCGCGGGACGGGTAGCCCGCAGCCGGCCCGGACGAGGTCGCCGAGGGTGAGGCCGTAGCGCGCGTGGAAGGTCTCGCCGGGGCTCTGTCCATGGTCGGAGAGGACCACGACGCGATACGGGCGGGGGGCGTGTTCGGCGACCCGCTGGAGGAGGGCTAGGCACCGGTCGAGGCGCCGCAGGACCTTCTCGGCGTCCCGGCTGCACGGGCCGGAGTGGTGGGCGACCTCGTCGTAGGCGACGAGGTCGGCGTAGACGGCGGTGCGTCCGGCGAGCATGTCGCCCATCACCGCGGCGACGACGACGTCCCGTTCGACGACTGTGGCGAAGGCGCGGACGAGCGGATACAGGCCCCCGCGGCTCACCCTCGGGCGTTGCTTGCGCAGCCGGGCCCGGGTGGACTCGCCGATCTCACGGACCACTTCGGCGACGAAGGACAGGGCGGTGCGGACGGCGTTGGCGGGGTCGGAGAAGTAGGCGAAGTACCCGGCGCGGGAACGGTTCTCGCGGCTGCGGCGGCGGGCCGCGATGGACAGCACGAGGGCCTGTTCACCGGCGCCGCCGCTGAACAGGTTGCCCCGGCTGGCGCCGTCCACGGCGAGCAGACCACCGTCGCCTGTGTGCGAAATGGCGCGCCGCTGCAGTTCGGCGGCGCTCGTCGGCCGATTGCACACCATCACCTCCCCGCGGTCCTTCTCGTACCAGCGGAAGGCCGGCACGTCGAAGGTGCTGCCGTGCAGGATCCCGAGCTGGCTGGCGCCGGTCTGGCTGGACCAGTCGGTGCGCCAGGGGGTGAGGCAGTGGGTGGGCGGTGTGCGGTGGCCGGCCGACCGTATGCCATCCGCGCCCAGCCAGTGCGCGACCGTCGGCATCAGCCCCTTGCGGACCGCGTCCGTGAGGACGTCGTGACCCACGCCGTCGAGCTGGACGAAGACCAGTCCGGGAGTGGCGGGGCACGGCGGGTCGGATCTGCGGCGGCGGGCGGCGAGGCGGTGCAGCCGGCGCCGGTAGGTCTCGTCGTCGCGTACGGCGAGGGCCGCGCCGGTGGCCGAGGCGACGGCCGACATCACCGCGGCCACGATGACAGCGGTCTCGGGGGCGGCCGCGCCCCGGCCGGAGGGGTTGATGCGCAGGGCGAGCAGCAGCAGGGAGCCGTTGAGGAAGAAGACCAGCAGGCCGAGCACGAGGGCGGGGACGAGCAGCAGGAGCCGGACCAGGAGCGGCCAGACCACGGCCGACAGCACACCGAAGGCGCCGGCGCCGCAGGCGGCGGTGATGGCGATGCGGGTGGCGCTGTCGCCGTCGGCGGACTGGAGCTGGAAGTCGGGCAGGAGCACGGCGAGGACCAGCATGGTGAGGGTGGAGACCGCCCATACGGCGATGCTCCGCCCGATCTGACTGACCATCCGCCGCCACCGCACGCCTCGCACGCCCCGTACACCTCACGTTCCGGCCCTCCCGCGCCTCGGCAGCAAGGACCCGTCTCGCCTCGTCGGCCCTGCGGGCCGCCCACCACCTTGTCATACCGGCTTGTCATACCGGCGAGGTCGGTTCAGGTGGGTTCGGCCGGGATGTCAGCGGCCGTCGTAGCCGGCCGTCGGCATGGACAGGCGGCGGTGAACGCGGGCTTTCATCTGGGCGTCGTACGACGGCTCGGCCCGGCCTACCGTCTCGACGCGTACGCCGCGGCGCGCGCACTCGGCGGTGAACGCCTCCACCGAGGACAAGGCCCGCCGCAGCACGCGCATGCTGGGGGCGACGAAGACGTCCACGCCGGGCCGGACGCCGTCCCACAGTGCGCAGTGGTCGAAGCGGAGTCCGCCGACCAGAAGTTCCCGGGCGATGACGTACCCGCGTTCGGCGGCCCAGCGGGCGCACATGGCGTGCTGGCTGCGGGAGTCCACGAGGAACGGGTCCGCTTCCAGTTCCTCCAGCGGCGTCAGGCTCGCGATCGCGGTGACCCGCACCGTCGTGGGCGCGTCGGAGGAACCCCGCAGCTGTCCCATGGCGTCCCCCCTCACCTCCGGGTTTCGTCGCCGACCCTACTCCTGCCCGTACGCTTCGGGGAGTCGCGTGAAGGAGGCGAAGAGGGTGCCGGTGGAGATCACGTGGTGGGGTCACGCCACCTGCACGGTGCGGGACGCGAACACACGGGTGCTCACTGATCCCCTGTTCGCCCTCCGGCTGGCCCATCTGCGGCGGCGCCGGGGCGCGGTGCCGCCGGCCGAGGCCCGCGTCGCGGACGTGGTGCTCGTCTCGCATCTGCACGCCGACCATCTGCATCTGCCCTCGCTGGCCGGCCTCGCCCCGGGCACACGCCTGCTCGTACCCCGGGGCGCACCACGGGCGGTGCCGGGACTGCGCCGGCTGCGACAGCTGCGCGTGACGGAGGTGGCGCCCGGGGACGAGGTGCGGATCGGTGGGCTGCTGGTGCGGGTGGTCCCGGCGTTGCACGACGGGCGGAGGCTGCCGGTGGGACCTCACCGTTCGCCCGCGCTCGGCTACGTGGTGGAAGGCGAGGCACGGACCTATTTCGCCGGGGACACCGGGCTGTTCGACGCGATGGCCGAGCAAGTCGGGCCGGTGGACGTGGCATTGCTGCCGGTGGGCGGCTGGGGGCCGTACCTCGGTGCGGGGCACCTGGACGCGGAGCGGGCGGCCCGGGCGCTGGCGCGGCTGGCGCCGCGGGCCGCGGTGCCGGTGCACTACGGGACGTACTGGCCGATCGGGATGGACGCGGTGCGCCCGCACGAGTTCCATGCGCCGGGTGACGAGTTCGTACGGCTGGCGGCCCTGGCGGCGCCGGAAGTGGCCGTGCACAAGCTGGGGCACGGGGAGAGTGTGCGGCTGGAGGTCGCGCGGTGAGATGGCCGGCCTCCGTGGCGTCGCTCGCCGCCGCCTCCACGTCGGCCGTGCCGCCGGAGTCGACGCAGCAGGCGATCGGTTATCCGTCGTTGTTTCTGCTGGTGCTGGTCGGGGCGCTGGTGCCGGTGGTGCCGACCGGGGCGCTGGTGAGTTCGGCGGCGGTGGTGGCGTTCCATCAGACGGCGCCGTTCTCGCCGGCTCTGGTGTTCGTGACGGCGTCGCTGGCCGCGTTTCTGGGAGATGCGGCGCTGTACTGGCTGGGGCTGCGCGGGATGCGGTCGCGGAACGGGTCGCGGTGGCTGGAGGCGATACGGGCGCGGGCGCCGGACGCGCGGCTGGCGTCGGCGCGGGAGAAGTTGGCCGAGCACGGGGTCGCCGTGCTGGTGTTGTCTCGGCTGGTGCCTGCCGGTCGTATTCCGGTGATGCTGGCGTGTCTGATGGCCGACTGGCCGTTGCGGAGGTTCGTGCGGGGGAATCTGCCCGCGTGTCTGGCCTGGGCGGTCACGTATCAAGTGATCGGGATTTTGGGGGGTTCGTTGTTCAAGGAGCCTTGGGAGGGGGTTGTGGTGGCGGTGGGGCTGACCGTGGTGATCAGTGCTGTGCCGAATGTGGTGCGGCGGGTTCGGTAGCGCCGGTGGAAGTGCGGTCGTGTTCGGGCTACCGGTCCATGGTGCTTTCTCGCGCCCGCGCGGCGGCAGCCGCATGTCGGACACAGCCCCGCGCCCCTTTCGGGGCGCTCGACTCCAGCGCCTTTGATCCGCCGACCGGCAGGTCCCACAGGTCGTCCCGCTCCAGCCTGGCCTTCTCCCAGGCCGCCCGCACTCTCCTGAGCGGTTCCAGGACCGGTTCTGCCGAGAGGATGAAGGTACCCCAGTGCATGGGGGCCATGCGGCGGGCGCCTGCGTCGAGGGTGGCCTGGACCGCTTCCTCGGGGTCGCAGTGGACGTCGCTGAGCCACCAGCGCGGTTCGTAGGCGCCGATGGGCATGAGGGCGAGGTCGATGCCGGGGTAGCGGCGGCCGATGCGGGAGAACCAGTGGCCGTAGCCGGTGTCGCCGGCGAAGTAGAGGCGCTGTCCGTCGGCGTCGGTGAGGACCCAGCCGCCCCAGAGGCTGTGACAGGTGTCGGTGAGGGTGCGCTTGGACCAGTGGTGAGCGGGGACGAAGTCGAAGCGGACGCCTGACAGTTCGGCGCCCTCCCACCAGTCCAGCTCGGTGACACGGGTGAAGCGCCGGCGCCGGAACCAGCGGCCGAGGCCCGCCGGTGCGAACACCCGGGTGTCCCGGGGGAGTCGGCGCAGCGTGGGGGCGTCCAGGTGGTCGTAGTGGTTGTGGCTGATGACGACGGCGTCGATGCGCGGCAGGGTGTCCCAGGGGACGCCGACGGGGGTGATGCGGGCCGGGGTGCCGAGGATGCGGCGGGACCAGACGGGGTCGGTGAGGACCGTCAGGCCGCCGATCCGGACGACCCAACTGGCGTGTCCGGCCCAGGTGACGGCGAGGGTACGCGTGTCGACGCGGGGCAGCGGGGCGGGTGCGCAGGGCAGCCGGGGGATGCCGGCGATGCCTTCGGGACCGGGGCGTACGGCGCCTTCGCGGGCGAAACGGGCGACGGCCTTGATGCCGGGCAGCGGAGCGGTGAGCCGGTCGTGGAACGTCCGCGGCCACACGCGGTGTTCGCCGAGGGGACGGGGCTCGGCCAGCGGCGGGAAAGGGGGTGCCAAGGGGGCCGGTGCGAGTGTGGTGCGGGTCGGTGCGGTCGTCGTGGCCGACGTGGCCGACGTGGTGGTCGTTGCCGATCCGGACTCGTACGTCTCGGACTCGTACGTCTCGGACTCGTATGTCTCGGACTCGCGCGTAGCTGGCTCATACGTCTCTGGCTCGTGTGCCTCGGGCTCATGCGTCTGCTGCGTCATCGAGGAGGCTCCCATCACTGAGCGTCGTCGCGGAGATGGTCGAGGACCGACGTCAAAGAGGTCAACGCGCGTTGCACGTGTGGCAGTTCCAACGGTGCGGGTGAGGTGAGACATTCCGTGCGTTCCTCGTCCGTGCCGCCGAGCAGGGGGCCCGTGGCGAGTCGTACGCGCAGTGCCCCGAGGTCGTCGCCGAAGCGGTGGCCGCCCGGTGCGGGCATTCCGAGCCGGGCGGTGAGGAGGTCCTCCAACTCCTGTGCGTCGCCGACGCCTTGTGCGGCGAGGGGTTCGCGCAGCGGGCCGAGGTC
>NZ_CM002285.1:1677867-1679563 GCF_000497445.1 Streptomyces roseochromogenus subsp. oscitans DS 12.976
CGTAGCCGGCGGCCGCGGCGACGGGTGCGGCGATGCGGGCACCGAGCGCGGTGAGGATGTCGAGCACGCGCGCGTGGAGGTGCCGTCCGGGTTCGGTGGCCGGGAAGCGGGCGACGGCGGCGGGCCAGCCGGCGGGCAGCAGGGATCCGGCGAGGTCGGTGACGACGGTGACCTGGTCGGGACGCATCTCGGCGGGGCTGAGCAGGACGGTGTCGTGGGGGTGGTGCAGGGTGTCGCGCCAGGTCTCGTCGCTGACCAGGTGCAGCCCCTCGGCGGTGGCGGCCTCGACGGTCTCGTGCAGCAGTTCGGGCGGGGCGACGGTGGCGGTGGGGTCGTCGGCGACGGAGAGCACGAGCAGCCGGGGTTCGCCGCCCTCGGCGCGGACCCGGCGGACGGTCTCCAGCAGGGCGTAGGGGTCGGGGACGCCGCCGCTCTCGGCGGGAGTGGGCACGTGGAAGACGGGCCGGCCGAGCAGCCGGGCGTACGGCGCCCACCAGGCGGCGCAGGGGCGGGGGACCAGGACGTCGGCGCCGTCTGCGGCGAGTGCGGCGGTGACGGCGAGCAGCAGCGCGGGGGCGCCGGGACCGGCGGCCACGTGGTCGGGGACGGTGGGCAGTCCACGCCGGGTCCAGTAGCCGCAGGCCGCTTCGAGGAGGGCGGGTGCGCCGCCGACGGGCTGGGCGTCGGCGCGGCTCGCCGCGGCGGCGAGTACGGCGGTGAGGTCGGGGAGTACGGGGAGGCCGTCACCGGGCAGGGGTGGGCCGTAGCGGACCGGGCCGTGGCCCTCGGGGTCCGTCCGCCGCATGTCCGCCTCCGCCGTCCTGGTGCCGGGTGCCGCCGGTCCGGGCCGGGTCGGCCGGGGCGGGCTGTGTCGTCGTGGGCTGCTGTGTGGTGTGTTCCTGACCGGGGGTCGTGGCCTGTGGTGCCGGCTGGTGTGGGGTCCGGCTGCCGGTGTTCTCGTGAGGGTGTGTACCCACCGAGCGGCCGGCCATGGGAGTGGCCTGCGTTGCCCGGTCACATGTCCGTGGGCCGGGCTCCCGCGGCGCGCCAACGGCCGTACAGCCGGTAACCGGCTCCGCCGCAGGCCGCGGCCATGCAGGCGGCTCCGGCGGCGAGGGCGGGGACCGAGTCGGTGAAGCTGCCTCCGGCGCCGGCCTCGACTCCGTGTTCCGCGGGCGGCGGATGTTCCGAGGTGCCCGGGTCGCATCCGTCGGTACCGTGGTCCTGCCGGTCGCCGGGCTTGCCACAGGTGCGGCCACCGTCGGGGCACGCCATGCCGCCGGTGCACTCGTGGCTGCCGCCGGGACAGGCGCCGCCACCGGTGCACTCATGGCCATTGCCGGGACAGGCGCCGCCCGCGCACTCATGGCCGTCGCCCCGGCATGGCTCGCCGGGTTGACAGCCCGCGCCGCCCTGACAGAACTCGCCCGCCCTGCAGCCCCCGCCGCTCTGACACGTCCCGCCCCCGCCCCCCTTACAGGCCCCACGGCCCGAGCCCACACCACCCGGACCCACACCATCCAGACCCCCACGGCCCGGACCCACACCACCCGGACCCACACCATCCAGACCCCCACGGCCCGAGCCCACACCACCCGGGCCTACGCCACCCGGGCCCACGTCGTCCCGACCCTGGCAGGACTCCGCTCCGCGGCAGTCCGTGTCGTCCTGGCAGGGCTCACCGGCCCGGCACAGG
>NZ_CM002285.1:1679588-1724255 GCF_000497445.1 Streptomyces roseochromogenus subsp. oscitans DS 12.976
GGCCAGGGCGAGCGCGGCACCGGCGACGAGGGCGACGGACAGGGCACGGACGGTGCGGCGCATGGGGCGGGCTCCTCGGCGGGCACGGCGGAACGGTCGGCGGCGGTGGTACGCCGGACGCCGCTACGGCGGTGCGTCGGGCCCGGCCAGGGTGAGCGCGGCACTGCCGGACGGCGTCACGGGTACGGGGCACGGGGCGTGCCCTCGCTGCCATCACAGCCCCCACGGCGCCACGGCGCGCGCGGCCGGACCCCATTCGCGGGACACGAGCGGCCGGCCGGGTGACACACCGGCTACCGCACCACAGGGCGGCTTCCGAGGTTTTCCGTCCCCTGAGCAGGTGACTCGGTAGGTGCCGACCGGGAGGCGACGGCCGTGTCGGCGAAGGTGCAGGAGTTCCTGCCGGACAAGGACCGGGCAAGGACGAGTCCCCTGTGGAGGCAGACATGCAGCGAGGCAGTGACCGGCTGAGCGTTCACCGGGACGACGAGATGAAACACGAGCTGAAGGACCTGCTGAGGTCCCGGCATCCGACGCGCGTGGAGGAGTGGCACGATCCGGAGCCGGCCGCCGACGACGACCCGGAGGTGTGGAGCGGGCCCGTGGGCGGCCTGGGTTCGCCGGCGTCGCTGGAGCGGACGCGGGCGGAGCTGGCCCGGACCCTGAGCCGCGGCTGCTTCCCGGCGACCGCGCGTGACCTGGCCCGCATGCTGCGCCGGCGGAACGCGCCGGGCACGCTGGCCGACGGGGTGGCGCGACTGCCGCACTCGGCGCGCTACGAGAATGTGCAGCAGCTGGCCGAGGCGCTGGCGGGCGGCCGCTGAGCCGGGGCCGAGCGGCCGGGACGGCGTGAATTCAGGTGCCGGACGCCTCCGGAGTCGCCGCCTCGCCGCACCGCCGTTCCCGGGCGCCCTCGCGGGTGCGGCCCGCGCTGACCAGACGGCGCGGGTTGCGGCGCAGATACTCGCCCTCCAGCTGTGCCATGCGCTCGTTGTGGGTCCGCAGCGCGTCGTTCGAGCCGTACAGGAGGGTGTCGTGGCGCGTGCGGTGGATCGTCTCCAGCTCCTTCATGAGCTGCTGGTCGTCCAGTCGGCTGGGGTCGACTCCGGTCATGTGGTGCCCCGCTCGTCGTGTCCGTGTTCCTGAGACCACTGTACGAACATCCGGGTTCCCGGGCCTCCGCATGCAACCGTCCCGGCCGGGCACGGGTCCTAGCGAGCCCGTGCCACGCGGCGTTCGTCCCAGACGGGTTCCGGGGTCTCGCGGACGCGGCCGTCGCTGCCGAAGACCAGGTAGCGGTCGAAGGAGCGGGCGAACCAGCGGTCGTGGGTGACCGCGAGGACCGTGCCCTCGAAGGCCTCCAGGCCCTCCTGGAGGGCCTCGGCGGACTCCAGGTCGAGGTTGTCGGTGGGCTCGTCCAGCAGCAGGGCGGTGACGCCCTCCAGTTCCAGCAGCAGGATCTGGAAGCGGGCCTGCTGGCCGCCGGAGAGCCGGTCGAAGGACTGCTCGGCCTGCTGGGTCAGCTCGTAGCGGCGCAGCCTCGACATGGCCGCGCCGCGGTCCTGGGAGTGCTCCTTCCACAGGATGTCGAGCAGGGTGCGGCCCTGGAGTTCGGGGTGCGCGTGGGTCTGTGCGAAGTGGCCGGGTACGACGCGTGCGCCGAGCTTCCACTCCCCCGTGTGCGCGACGTCGTCGCCCGCGAGCAGCCGCAGGAAGTGCGACTTGCCGGAGCCGTTGGAGCCGAGGACAGCGACCCGTTCGCCGTAGAAGACCTCCAGGTCGAACGGCTGCATCAGGCCGGTCAGCTCAAGTCCCTTGCAGGTGACCGCCCTTACGCCGGTGCGGCCGCCCTTCAGGCGCATGGTGATGTCCTGCTCGCGCGGCGGCTCTGGGGGCGGTCCGGCCTCCTCGAACTTGCGCAGCCGGGTCTGGGCGGCCGCGTACCGGGAGGCCAGCTCGTGGGAGACGGAGGCTGCCTGACGCAGGCTCAGCACCAGCTTCTTGAGCTGGGCGTGCTTCTCGTCCCAGCGGCGGCGCAACTCCTCGAAGCGGGCGAAGCGTTCGCGGCGGGCCTCGTGATAGGTGGCGAAGCCGCCGCCGTGCACCCAGGCGTCGGCACCGGCCGGCCCGGGCTCCACGGAGACGATCTTCTCGGCGGCACGGGCGAGCAGTTCACGGTCGTGCGAGACGAACAGGACCGTCTTGCGGGTCTCCCGCAGCTGCTCCTCCAGCCACCGTTTGCCCGGCACGTCGAGGTAGTTGTCCGGCTCGTCCAGCAGCAGCACCTCGTCGGTGCCGCGCAGCAGCGCCTCCAGCACGAGGCGTTTCTGCTCGCCGCCGGAGAGGGTGCGCACCTGGCGCCACTGGGCGCGCTCGTACGGCATGCCGAGGGCGGCGGTGGTGCACATGTCCCACAGGGTCTCGGCCTCGTAGCCGCGCGCCTCGGCCCAGTCGGCGAGGGCCTGGGCGTAGGCCAGCTGGGCGGCCTCGTCGTCGACCGTCA
Source organism: Streptomyces roseochromogenus subsp. oscitans DS 12.976 (assembly GCF_000497445.1). Taxonomy (NCBI): domain Bacteria; kingdom Bacillati; phylum Actinomycetota; class Actinomycetes; order Kitasatosporales; family Streptomycetaceae; genus Streptomyces; species Streptomyces roseochromogenus. Next base: position 1,682,092 of record NZ_CM002285.1, read on the forward strand.
TGATGGCGTGCTCGGCCTCGTCGACCGCCTGTGCGGCCTCGCGGATGCGGGGCGGGGCGACGGACACGAGCAGGTCCCGTACGGTCGTCTCGTCGCGTACGGAGCCCACGAACTGACGCATCACGCCGAGCCCGCCGCTGACGGTGACGGTGCCGCCGTGCGGCTTCAGCTCGCCGGAGATCAGTCGCAGCAGGGTCGTCTTGCCGGCGCCGTTCGGGCCGACGAGGGCGACGGCGGCGCCTTCGCCGACCCGGAAGGACACGTCCCCGAGCAGGGTCCTCCCGTCGGGGAGGTGGTACTCGAGGTGCGCGGCTTCCAGATGTCCCATGGGCAGGCATTCTCCGGGGACGGCCGGTACCGGGGCAAACGCTTATCCGCCGGCTGTCCGCCGGCTCCGTGAACATTCCGCGTGCACGGCCGGCAGTCCGCGCCAGCGCGGCGCGCCGCTGCCCCGCGCCTCCACGGCCTCCCCCCGGCCGCCATCCCCACCGACTACCCCGCCGCCGCGCCCACCGGCTACTGCGCCGTCTCCACCGGCTCCCCCGTCGGGCCGCTCTCCCCGGCCGGTTCCACCACGGCGCTGTCCCAGGACAGGACCTTCCAGCCGTCGGACGGGGAGCCCTCCAGGACAATCACGCCGGTGTTCCTCAGGGGGCGGGCGGCGGCGTAGGCAACGTCGACGTTGTGGGCGCGGGCAGCGGTCCACAGGCGGATCGCGGCGCCGTGGCTGACCACGGCCACGGTGCCGGCGCCGCTCGCGGCGGCCTCCGCGATCACGGCGTCGTACCGGGCGAGGGCCTCCTCGCCGCTCTCTCCGCCGGGGATGCGCTGCCCGGTGTCGCCGGCCGCCCACGCGAACACCGTGCGCATGTACTCCCGGCCCTCGGGGGACTCCCCGGGCAGCATCTCCAGGTCGCCGGCGGACACCTCGCGCACGCCGTCGCGGACGATCGTCCCAAGGCCCCGGGCTGCGGCCAGCGGGGCGGCGGTGAGCTGGGTGCGCCGCATCGTGGAGACGTAGAGGGCCTCGATGTCCTCCCCGGCGAGCGCCTCGGGCAGTGCGGCGGCCTGTGCCTCGCCGAGCGGGGTCAGCCCGGGACCGGGCACGGCGGTGTCCAGCAGGTGGTCCAGGTTGGACGGGGTCTCACCGTGGCGGACGAGGAGGAGGTGCATCCGGGGGTCTCCTTACGCGCCGGCCGGGCGCCCGGCGCAGACAGGCACAAGAAACGGGCACTTCAGCGTAACCGGCCGCCGAACAGCTCCGATCCTCTCCATCTCCTCTCCGTTGGTCCACATTGCGAGACTCTGGTCTCATTATTCGGCATGCGCGCGTACGCTGATGCGTACCAGCGGAGACGAGGGTGAAGGGGAACAACCATGCCGAAAGCGCGGGAGACCGCCGTCTACACGCACGGGCACCACGAGTCGGTGCTGCGTTCGCACACCTGGCGGACCGCCGCCAACTCCGCGGCCTATCTGCTCGGCTCCCTGAAGCCGCACATGAAGATCCTGGACATCGGCTGCGGTCCGGGCACCATCACCGCCGACCTGGCGGAACTGGTCCCGGACGGCCAGGTCACCGGCGTCGACCACGCGCCGGGCATCCTGGACCAGGCCCGGGCCACCGCGGCCGGGCGCGGTCTGGCGAACGTGGACTTCGCGGTCGCCGACGTGCACGCGCTGGACTATCCCGACGACACCTTCTGTGTGGTCCACGCCCACCAGGTGCTGCAGCACGTCGGCGACCCGGTGCAGGCGCTGCGCGAGATGCGCCGGGTGACCAGACCGGGTGGGTTCATCGCCGTACGCGACGGGGACTACGCGGCGATGACCTGGTATCCGGCGGTGCCGGGCCTGGACGACTGGCTGGACCTGTACGAGCGGGTGGCCCGCGCCAACGGCGGTGAGCCCGACGCCGGGCGCCGGCTGAAGGCGTGGGCGCTGGCCGCCGGGCTGACCGACATCACCGTCACCTCCAGCACCTGGACATTCGCCACGCCCGAGGAGCGGGCCTGGTGGAGCGGTCTGTGGGCCGACCGCACCCTGGCCTCCGCCTACGCCGAACGGGCCACGCGGGGCGGCCACGCCACCGAGGAAGGGCTGCGGGCCGTGTCCGAGGCATGGCGGGAGTGGGGCCGGCGGGAGGACGGCTGGTTCGCGGTCCTGCACGGAGAGATTCTGTGCCGCAAGGAAGCCTGATCCGGGAAGACAGTCCGGATTCCTGATTCCTGATTCCCGGAGACAGTTACGGCACCGCCTCCCCCGTGAAGGAATAGGCGGCCCAGGGGCCGGTGAGTTCCACACGGATTCCGGGTGCCTCGTCCCGCGCGCGATCCACCAGTTCCACGAATTCCTCGGACTGCGCGCGGGGCACCAGATAGGCCGCGGCGAGGACGTTCCGGCCGGGCACGGTGGACAGCCCGGAGATCTCGGGGGTGTGCAGCCGTGAATCCTCGGCGTGCCGGGAGAGGAGCTCGTGCAGCGAGCGGGCGAACGCCTCGGCCCGCGCGGGAGCGGGTTCGGCGGGCTCGGGCTCCAGGGACAGCGTCACACCCCACTCCACCCGGCCCTCCAGCCGGTCGAGAGTGCGCCGGAATTCGTCCTCACGGGCCTCGATCATCATGCGCACCGACCAGTCGTCCTGGAAGACGATCCCGGGCCGGAGCGGCAGCGGGGTCGTGACCGTGGTGAGTGCGTCGATCACGCCCTGGTGCGCGCGGGCGGTCGCGTCCAGCCAGTCCGGGTCGTCCAGGTGCGCCTTCAGGGCGTCCTCGCAGCAGTCCGCCGCCGGGACCGTACTGACGACCGCGACCAGGTCGTGGTGGCGCAGCAGCGCCGGCGGGGCGCCCCCGACGCCTTTGAGCTCGGCCTGCAGGGGCGTCCCGAAGGGGCGGCAGACGGCGTAGACGTAACGCGGTCCGGTCATGGTGTCTCCTTCGGGCGCGGCCCGGTTCCTTGCCGGCTCCCTTCAGGGTGAGGAAACGGGCGAGGTTCGTCAGCTCCAGCCTGGCCCGGCGGCCCGGCGCACGCCACAGGTCGCCGGTCCGCCGACCGCCGTGGCGGATACGGCGGTCATCGCACGATCGCCTCCTCCACCAGCAGCTTGGCGGCCGCCGCGATACCGAGGGCGTCGATACCGGCCGCGTGCAGCTGCTCGTCGGGCGCGGCCGAGCCCGGCATGGCCCGTACCGCGAGCCGGACCAGCCGGGGCACGGGCCGGCCGTCGGCGAAGGCCCCCGCGACGGCGTCGCCGAGGCCGCCCTCGGCATGGTGGTCCTCCACGGTGAGCAGACAGCCGGTCTCCTCGGCGGCCCGGCGCAGCGTGTCCGTGTCGACGGGCTTGACGGAGTACAGGTCGATCACCCGCACCCGGACGCCGTCCTCGGCGAGCCGGTCGGCCGCGGCCAGCGCCTCCGGTACGGTGACCCCGGCCGCGACGACCGTCAGCCGGTCCTCCTCGCTCGACCGGAGCGTCTTGCTGCCGCCGACCGGGAACTCCTCCTCGGGGCCGTAGATCACCGGCGTCTTCCCGCGCGAGGTACGCAGATAGCGGATGCCGTCCAGCCCGGACATCGCCGCGACCAGCCGGGCGGTCTGGTTGGCGTCGCACGGATACAGCACGGTCGAGCCGTACACGGCGCGGAACATGGCCAGATCCTCCAGGCCCATCTGCGAGGGCCCGTCCTGCCCGATCGCGACCCCGGCGTGCGAGCCGACCAGGTTGATGCCGGAGCCGCTGATGGACGCCATGCGCACGAAATCGTAGGCCCGGGTGAAGAACGCGGCGAACGTGGAGGCGTACGGCAGCCAGCCCCGCGCGGCCATGCCGACGGCCGCGGCGACCAGCTGCTGCTCGGCGATGTAGCACTCGAAGAACCGCTCGGGGTGCGCCTTGGCGAACTCCTCGGTGCGGGTGGAGTCGCCGACTTCGCCGTCCAGGGCGACCACGTCGCGGCGGGCGGTGCCGAGCGCGGCGAGGGCAGCGCCGAAGGCGTCCCGGGTCGCGACCTCGTCGCCCTTGCCGTAGCGCGGGAGCCGGAGCACCTCGGTGGTCAGGTCGCGCAGCGCCGCGGCGGCCGGCGGCTCGTTGACCCGGACGTGCAGGTCGCGCGGTCCGCCGAGCTCGGCGATGGCCTGCTCGGCGTCCGGCAGCGGCTTTCCGTGGTGCCCCTCGCGGTCTTCGACAGCGGCGACGCCCTTGCCCTTGAGGGTGCGGGCGAGCACCACGACGGGCTGCCCGTCCGTGGCCAGCGCCTCGCCGTAGGCCCGGTCGATCGCGTCGACGTCATGGCCGTCGACCTCGAGGGTGCGCCAGCCGAAGGCCTCGAAGCGGCGGGCGTAGGCGTCCAGGTCGTGGCCGTGCCGGGTGGGGCCGCGCTGGCCGAGCCGGTTGACGTCCACGATCGCGATCAGGTTGTCGAGGCCCTCGTACCCGGCGTGTTCGGCGGCCTCCCACACCGAGCCCTCGGCCAGCTCGCTGTCGCCGCACAGCACCCACACCCGGTAGCCGGTGCGGTCCAGGTGCTTGCCGGCGAGGGCGATGCCGACGCCGACCGGCAGGCCCTGGCCGAGGGATCCGGTGGCGGTCTCCACCCAGGGCAGCCGCCGGGGCGTCGGATGTCCCTCGAGCCGGCTGCCGATCCTGCGGAAGGTGAGCAGTTCGCCGTCCTCGATCACACCGGCGGCCTTGTACGCGGCGTACAGCAGGGGCGAGGCGTGTCCCTTGGACAGCACGAAGCGGTCGTTGGCCGGGTGTTCGGGGCGCTCGAAGTCGTAGCGCAGATGGTGGGCGAGCAGGACGGCCAGCAGATCGGCGGCGGACATCGAGGACGTGGGGTGCCCGGACCCCGCGGCATCGGACGCCCGCACACTGTCCACGCGCAACTGCTGTCCCAGTTCGGCGAGTTCGGCGGTGTTCATGAGTCTCCTTGCACAGAGTCGGGTGTCGAGTGAGGCCACGGCCCGCGGGGTCACTCGTGGGCGGGGTCCGGGGGGTCGGTGTGCCGGACGGGGCCGGGAGCGGGGTGGTCCGGGCCGCCGGTGGAGCCGGCCTGCTCCGGTCCGCCCGTCCGTTCCGGTCCGCCCGTCTTTCCCGGTCCGCCCGCCTCTTCCGGTCGGCGCGGTACCCGTGGCAGCTCCGGGGAGGCCGTGTCCAGGGGGACCGCCCAGGACCGGACGAGGCCCAACTGGACGCCCTGGCGCGGCAGTACGGCGTCCAGCAGCCAGTCGGCGGCCACCCGGACGCGGCCCGCGGGCAGCGCGGCCAGGTGGTAGCCGCGGGTGACCGCGCCGGCCGCCGGGCCGGACAGCGGGATGCCGAACGGGTTCGCGGCGGCTTGGACCCCGCCGAGGTCGACCGCGAAACCCAGGTCGCGATGGCGGTACGCCCGCCGGCGCCGCCCGAGGCCGAGCGAGGCGGCCACGTTCTCCCCAGCGACCTTGCCCTGCCGCCACGCGTGCTGGGCCGTCATCGGCGCAAAGGCCCCTGGACGGTCCAGGTCCGGTACGGCGGCCGCGTCCCCGCAGCCGAACACCCCAGGCCGGCCCGGTACCCGCAGCTGGGGGTCGACGATCAGCCGGCCCCGCTCCAGCGGCTGCCCTACGGCCTCCATCAGCGGATCCGGGCGTACGCCCACGCACCACACCAGGGTCCGGGAGGCGACGAACTCCCCGTCGGTGAGCAGCACCCCGTCATGGGTGGCCTCCTTCACCGACGTGCCCATGCGCACGTCCACGCCCCGTGCCCGCAGCACCCGGTCGGCGGTGCGGGAGAGTCGTTCGTCCAGCTCGGGCAGCACGCGGTCCGCGACGTCCAGCAACAGCCAGCGGGGCCGGACGCCGGGCAGCGGGTTGCGGCGGGCCAGCCGGTCGGTGAGCAGCTGCATGTGCGCGGCCACCTCGGTGCCGGTGTAGCCGGCGCCGACCACGACGAAGGTGCACCGGGCGGCGCGGCTCTTCGGGTCGTCGTCCGCGGCGGCGAGCTCCACCTGACGGGTCACGTGGTCGCGCAGGTACAGCGCCTCGGGCAGACCGCGGAAGCCGTGCGCGTGTTCGGCGACCCCGGGGATGGGCAGCAGCTTGTTGACGCTGCCGACGCACAGCACCAGCCGGTCGTACCCGAGGGTGCCGATGCCGCCCTCGGGGTCGCTGTAGTGGACGCTGCACCCGTCGAGATCGACATGGTCCGCCTCGCCGAGCACCAGCCGCACCCCTCGCAGGGTGCCCGGCAGCGACACGGTGACCCTGCGGGCCTCCAGGATGCCGGCGGCGACCTGGGGCAGCAGTGGCAGGTACAGGAAGTAGTCGGTCGGGTTCAGCAGGGTGATGTCGGCCCGGTTCCGGGTCAGCCGGGCCAGCGTGCGGGCAGCCCGGTACCCGGCGAAACCGGCGCCGACGATCACGACGTGAGGTCGGCTCACGGGGCGCCTCCGGCGGTACGGCTCGTTCGAGGCATTCCGCGTAGCCCCTCCGGGGGCACGCAAACACTCTGCCGGTCACCCGGATGGCTCCGGGGTGGCGGGGGGCTGATCGCTCCCCCGAGTTCTCGGCTTCGCTCGAACCCGGGGGGACCCCCATCGCGGCGGAGCCGCACATCGACGCAGCCCCGCGCCCCTCAGGTTGGCCGCCCCACCGTCGTCCCAACTAGGCTCCGGTGTATGGAAATTCTGGGCGCCTCGCTGCGTATCTGCGTCGATGACCTCGAAGCCGCCGTCCCGTTCTACGAGCGGCTGTCGGGTGGCAGAGCCCTGCGGTTTGAGCGGGGTGGGGTGCAGGTGGCCGCGATCGGGTCCTTTCTCCTGATGAGCGGGCCGGAAGAGGAGCTGGAGATTCTACGGAAGGTGGCGGCGACCATCGCCGTGCAGGACGTCGACGAGGCCCACCGGCTGCTGACGGACCTCGGCGCCCGGATCCTCGCGGGGCCGGTGCCGACGCCGGTGGGCCGGAATCTGCTGGCGATGCATCCGGACGGGTCGGTGTTCGAGTACGTGGACCAGCGGGGCTGAGCCGCTCAGGCCGGATCGGGCCGCATCCGGAAGTCATGGCGGGCGGGCAGGGGCTCGTCGGTGAGCCGGGACCACAGCCGGCCGAGGACCTCCTCGCCCTCCCGCAGGTCGGCGACCTCCAGCCCCGCGTCGAAGGCGGCCCGCGCCCCGGCGGGGCGTCCCTCGGCGAGCAGCAGTTCTGCCTCCAGGAGCCGGAACCGGCCGCGCCGGCGGACGGCGGGCAGCAGCCGGTTCCAGACGGTCCGGGCATCCGCCGTCCGCCGGACCCGGAGCAGCGCCTGCAGGGTTTCCCGGCCGAGCGCGGCCATGGCGGCGGTCCATGCCGCGCCGTCGTCGCGCCGTTCGCGGCACAGGTCGTCGAAGGCGTCCGCGTACCGTTCGGCGGCCCGCTCGTGGTGGCCGGACTCCTGGTCGGCGACGGCCAGACAGCGAAGCAGCGGCCAGAGGGAGGGGGCGAGTGGGAGGGCGCGCTCCCAGCTGCGGACGGCCTGGGCGCGGTCGCCGGCGTGCCACTGGGCGACACCGAGGTGGTACTCGGTGTGCGGAGTGGCGGGCGCGGTCTCCAGCATGTCCCGCCAGTGTGGGGCGACGAGGGTCTCGCCGGGTGGCCGTACCCGGCGCGGTTCGGGCAGGGACCCGGTGCGCAGCAGTTCGCGCCAGGGCGCCTGGGCGTCGCCGAGCATGGCCTCGGAGAATGGGGTGCCGGGCAGCTTCCAGTCGGCCCGCAGCACTTCGAGGGCGCCCCAGCCGGATCCGGCGGCCAGGATCTCGGTGGGTTCGGTGTCGGCGTACGGTTTCCAGGTCGTGTACGCCTGCTCGACGTGGGCGCGGGGCAGGGCCGACTCCAAGCGCTCCTCGGCGCCCCGGACGGCCCCGGTCCACTCCCCCTCGGGCGGTGCGTCCAGCGGGCCGTACGCCTCCAGCCAGGACACCTCGCTCTCCGCGTCCAGGCGGACGTGTTCCAGCTGGGTGCGGGCGAGGCCGGCCTGGATCTCGCAGTAGCCGCCGGTGCCGGGTTCGGTGAGCCACTCCTGCCAGCGGCGGCCGCCGGGCCGGTGGCCCCATACGAAGAGTTTGCGGCCGCGCAGGGTGTCGGTGGAGGTCTGCACCAGCCCGTGCCCGTCGGCGTCCAGCGCGGCGATCCAGCGGCGGCGGCGCTCCGGCACGTCGTAGAAGTAGTCAGCGGCGTACGGGCTGTTGAGGGGGTGGCTCCGGTCGACGCCGTCGTACGACGGGACGGGTACGCGGCGCAGCCGGCGTTGGTAGCCGAAGTGCCAGGCCTCTTCGGCGGGGGCGAGGACCCGGCGCTCCTCGGGCACCGCGATGTTGGACCACCAGTACGTCGGCACCGGGCGTTCGTGCGGGTTGCGGATGCGGACGCCGGCGTAGAGGAAGTCGGAGCCGTCGGGCAGCCACAGGTCGACCTGGAAGGGCAGGTCGCGCAGCCGCTCCCACTCCCACAGGCGCAGCATCTCGCCGCCGTCGGGTGCGGGGACGCGGGCGGCGTGCAGGGGTGCGCAGGAGAGGGTGGTGTGGCCGGTGGCGCCGATGTTCCATTCGATGCCGCCGGAGTACCAGGCGCCGTTGAGGGCGAAGTTGGCGGGCTGGAACACCGGGTTGCGGTAGAGGAGTTCGCTTCCGCTGGGCAGGTGGAGCAGGGAGGCGACGCGGCCGCCGAGGCCGGGCAGGATCGTGGCGCGCAGCCGGTCGTTCTCCATCACGAGGGCGTCGAGGGCGCGGGGCTCGCGGGCTCTGTCGTAGCCGTCGCGGACGCGCACCGGGAGCAGGCTGCGCAGCGGGTCCTGGCCGAGCTGGCGGGCCATGTCCGCGGGCATGCCGTCCCGGTCGCGGTCCTCTGTGCGGTGGGCCTCGTCGAGCGGACGCAGCGGGGGCAGGGGGTTGTCCTGGCCCAACTGCGCGGCGGGCAGCGTCAGTACCTCACGTCGGATCCTCGTCACGATCACCATGGAACCCGGCGCACGGGGAGTCGGCCAGGGGAGGTACCGGTCAGGATTACGCAAAGGCGTCCGCGACCAGGTCGGTCAGGAGCACGCCCGCCGTGCCGTACGGGTCGAGGCCGGGGTCGTAGATGGTGATGCCGAGTCCGGTGCAGCGCGGGGAGGCGAGCAACGGGCGTGGCAGCGCGGGCAGTTCCTCGGGCCGCAGGCCGTCGGGGTCGGGGCTGTCCACGGCGGGCGTGACCGACGGATCGACGACGTCGGCGTCCAGGTGCAGGCGGAATCCGTCCAGCTGCGGGATCTCGAAGGTCTCGGCGGTGGCGCGGGCGCGGTCTGCGGCGCCCCGCTCCCGGATGTCCCTGGTCCCACAGGGCTCCGGCTACCTTGTGGCAGCCGGGCACCGTACCGGGGGCGGGTGGGCGCAAGCCCAGGCTGGCCGGGGCGTCGAGCACGAAGAGCGTCCGCATGAAAGCTCTCCCCGTAGGACGAAGAGTCAGTCGCGGGCGCGCATCTCGGTGGTGAGGGCCCAGCGTTCATGGTCGCGCCAGGCGCCGTCGATGTAGAGCATGGCCGGGGAGAAGCCCTCCAGGCGGAAGCCGGCGCCCCGCGCCAGGGCTACCGAGGCGGCGTTCTCCGGCTGCACGTTGATCTCCAGCCGGTGCAGCCCCAGCGGGCCGAAGGCGTATCCGATGACCAGGTCGAGACCCTCGCGCATCAGGCCGCGCCCGGCGGCGTGGGCGAAGGCCCCGTACCCGAGGGCACCGCACTGGAAGGCGCCGCGCACGATGTTGTTGATGTTGATGAACCCGGCGATGTCCCCGCTGTCCTTGTCGCACACCAGGAAGCCCGCCTTGGTCTCGTCCTCGATCAGCCGACGCGTATAGGTGGCGTAGGCCTCGTCCGTGTCCGGCGGGAACAGCCAGGGCCGGTGCAGGTCCTTGCTCTCGCGGGCCCGTGCGGTGAACTCGGGACCGTCGTCGAGGGTGAAGTGACGGATGGCCACGCGGGGGCCCGCGGCGAGGTAGTGAGGCGCGGTGTGCGGCATCCGGCCAGCTTACGGCGCCTTCACCGGTCGCGTCTCGCGGATGTCCGACGCCCCGGGGCGTCGGACAGGGCCGGTCGGGGCACCGCGCGCGGCACGGCGGGCGGCGCCCCCGGTGCGGCTCAGCCGCCGGTGACCGGCAGCCGCAGCACCCCGGTGTCCCCGGGCGCGCTGACCACGGTCACCGGCTTGATCCCCCGGTTGCCGAAGTAGGCGTCGTCGCTGGCCGCGACCACGAGACGCAGCCGGTGCCCGGCCGGGTACCGGTGCACGATGCCCGGCAGGGTGACGGTGAAGCTCCTGGTCACATCGGGTACCCGGACCGGCGCGACCAGCCGGTGGACGAGGGTCTGGGTGCCGTCGGGCGCGACGTCGTACAGCTTGGCGAACAGCACCAGTTTGTCGGCGGCGTCGCCGGAGTTCTGGGTGCGTTCGGCCTTCGGGGAGACGACCTTGAGGGTGATCTGCGGGGCGCCGACGACATCGAGGTCCCTGGTGAGGGTGGCGCCGGTCCAGGCGAGGTAGGTTCCCGGGGTGTCGTACGGCGCCGGGTCGGGCAGGCCGATGGTGCCGGCCAGGGAGCTTTCCGAATGGCTCGTCGGGACGAGCCAGTTGGAGTAACTGCGGCTGCCTCGAGCCACTTTGGCGCGGTTGTCGACCAGTTTGCCGTCCCCGGAGAGATAGAGGGTCTGGCTGAGGGCGGGGACGCGGTCGGCGGTGGCGTAGGTGTGGGCGGGATCGGTGATCCAGTCGCGGTAGTAGGCGAAGGCGGGGCCGGTGCCGGTGTGGTTGTGGTTCTTCAGGTAGCGGTCGAACCAGGCGAGGATGCGGCGGCCGACGTAACTGGTCTCCAGGTTCCCCTGGACCAGGTTGAGTTCACCGGCGGCGGGGTCGGTGATGCCGCCGCTGTGGCCCCAGGACTGCCAGATGAGGGCGGTCGGCGTGCCCTGGGCCTTGAGTGTGCGGTAACTGGCCGTCGCCTCATTGAGGTTGAACAGGGAGTCGGCCTGGCCCTGGACGAGCAGGGTGGGCGCCTGGACGCGGGGGAGATAGGTCATCGGGGAGATGCTGCGGGCGTAGGCGAGCAGCCGGGCGGTGCGGTCGGCCGGGTAGCTGCCGGAGTCGAGGGTGCGCACGGTGGCACAGGCGTCGGAGACGAAGTGCAGACAGGCCAGCGAGTTGATCCGGGACGGGTCGAGGCTCGGGGTGGTCAGCGGCTGGCTCTCGCCGCTCAGATAAAAGCCGTTGGTCCACTGCCATTTGAAGGCGCCGGGCACGTCGCGGGCGCCGACGACGTTGTTCGGGTCGAGGGAGTAGACGAGGTCGTTCCAGGTGACGAGCGGGACGAGGGCGTCGACGCGGTGGTCGACGGAGGCGGTGGCCAGCTGGATCGCGCCGCCGTAGGAGCCGCCGATCATGCCGACGCGCGGGTCGCCGGGGGCGTCGAGAGTGACGAAGTCGGCGTGGGTGCCGTCGTCGGCGGAGCGCTTGCCGCCGAGGAAGTCGACCAGTCGGGAGGCGGTCTCACCGTCGATGCGGGGGTCGTCGAGGGAGATCAGGCAGCCGCTGTGCCCGAAGCCGAGGCCGGAGTAGACGAGGGAGACGTAGCCGCGCTCGGCGAAGGCCTTGCCGATGGCGTCGGTGGTGCCGTCCGACTTGCTGCCGCCGAAGCCGTTGGTGGCGAGCACGGCGGGCGCGGGGTGGGCGCGGTCCACTCCGGCGGGACGGTACAGGTCGGCGTCGACCGCGCAACCGCGGCCGCCGGCCCGCACGGTGAACTTCAGCGGGGTGACGGTGTACTGGCCGCCCGCGTGGGCCGGGCCGGCGGTGAACGCGAGGGGTGCGGTGAGCGCCGCGCCGAGGAGGGCGGCTAGGGCGGCATGGGATCGGGACACACGGCGGGGTGCCGGTCGGGGCACACGTCGGGGCACGGGACCTCCACACTGAGGCACACGAAAACCGGCCAGTAGGTCTGGCCGAGGAGCATGCTGTGACACGTGTCAGGCACGGGTCAATCTGACTGCACGTGGTTTCTTGACGAAGATTCAGTGGACGGGTGGGCGGGCCAGGCACCTGGTGAACGCCGTGCGCAGTGATTAAGTTACGGTCACTCAGCGAATCAGTGGCCCGCTCGGCGATTCAGTGGCGGTCACTCAGCGAATCAGCGACGGCCACCCAGCGATCCAACGGCGGCCACCAGCGAGGTCGGCAGGCATCGGCTCGGCGACTCGATGACGCCCGCTCAGCTAAGTCATCGGACGTCGGCTCAGCGACCCAGTGACGCCCGCCGAGCGAAGACAGCAAGCCTCAGCCCAGCCATCCCGTGACGCCCGCCCACCAAAGCCAGCAAGCCTCAGCCCAGCCATCCCGTGACGCCCACCCACCAAAGCCAGCAAGCCTCAGCCCAGCCATCCCGTGACGCCCACCCACCAAAGCCAGCAAGGGTCAGCCCAACGCTCCAGTGACGCCCGCCCAGCGAATTCAGCAGGCGTCGGCTCAGCGCAGTGCCGGCTTGTCCAGTGTCAATGTGCCGGAATCGGTGTCCAGTTCGGCGGCTGTCCCGAAGGGGACCGTCATCGCGTCATCGCAGTGCCCGAAGCCCAGCTCCTCTACGACGGGCACGCCGAGTCCGCCCAGCCGGTCGGCGAGGACCGGGCGCAGTTCCTCGTACGGGCCGCAGTCGCGCCAGGATCCGAGCCCGATCCCGGCGACCCCGTCGAGCCAGCCGGAGCGCAGCAGCTGGGTCAGCAACCGGTCGACGCGGTACGGCACTTCACCGACGTCCTCCAGAAGCAGCAGCCCGCCCCGGGCGCCGGGCCGACCGGACGGGGTGCCGAGGTCGGTGGCCAGCACGTTCAGATAGCCGCCGAGCGTCACCCCTCTGGCCCGCCCCGGCGCCAGTGCGGTTCCGGCCGAGGCGAGCGTCCGCACGGTCTCCGGAGCGAACAGAGTCGCCCGCAGACTCTCCTGCGCGCGGGCGCTCTTGACGAAGTCGGCCCCGGCGACGACAGGTCCGTACAGGCTGACCAGGCCGAGCCGGGTGGCGAACGCCTGGTGCAGGACGGTGACGTCGCTGAAGCCGACGAACACCTTGGGTCCGGCCGCGCGCATCGCATCCCAGTCGAGCAGGTCGGCCATGCGCTGGGCGCCGTAGCCGCCACGGGCGCACAGCACCGCGGCCACGGACGGGTCGCACCAGGCCCGCTGCAGGTCGGCCGCGCGATCGGCGTCACTGCCCGCGAGATATCCCAACTCGCCGTGCGCGTCGAGCACATGGGGAGCCACCACCGGGTCGAGGTCCCAGCCGCGCAGCACATCGAGGCCCGCCTGGAGCCGTTCCTCGGGCACCGGTCCGCTGGTGGCGACGACGGCCACCCGAGCGCCCGGGGCCAGCCGCTCCGGCCGTGTCAGTTCCTTCACGTGCTTCACGTGTGCAGCTCCAGCCTCGGTACGTCGGGCACATCCAGCCCGAACACCTGAGCGTACAGGGAGAGTTCGGCCTCCAGGGCGCGCACCATGGTGTCGGCCCGGCGGAACCCGTGCCCCTCGCCCTCGAAGGTCAGATAGGCGTGCGGCAGGCTCCGGCCCGCGATCCGGGCGAGGAAGCGCTCGCACTGGGCGGGCGGGCAGATCACGTCGTCCAGTCCCTGCAGCAGCAGGAACGGCACGGTGAGCCGGTCGGCGTGGGTGGTCGGCGAGCGCTCGGCGTACCGGGCCGGCACCTCGGCGAGCGGACCGATCAGCGACTCCAGGTAGCGGGACTCGAAGTCGTGGGTCTCCTCCGGTCCCCAGGTGGCCAGGTCCAGGACGGGGTAGACGATGGTGCCGCAGGCATAGACGTCGGTCGTGGTCAGGGAGGCGGCCGTGGTCCAACCGCCCGCGCTGCCGCCGCGGATCGCGAGCCGGTCCGGGTCGGCGGTGCCCTCCTCGGCGAGGGCGCGGGCGACCGCCGCGCAGTCCTCGACGTCGACCACGCCCCACTGCTCGCGCAGCCGCTCCCGATAGGCCCGTCCGTATCCGGTGGAGCCGCCGTAGTTCACCTCGGCGATCCCGATGCCCCGCGAGGTGAAGTAGGCGATCGCCAGGTCCAGCACGAGCGGCGCCCGGCCGGTCGGGCCGCCGTGCGCCCAGATGACGTACGGCGCCGCCGCGCCGTCGGGTGCGGCCCGTTCGGGGTGGTGCGGCGGGTAGACGTGGGCGTGCACCTCGCGGCCGTCCGGGCCGGTGAAGGTGCGGATCCGTGGCTCGGGGTAGTACGCGGGGTCGACGGCGTCCCGGTGCCGGGCGCCGATGGCGCGGGCCCGGCCGGTGGCGGTGTCCAGCTCGACCACTTCGTACCCGGTGCGCGGGCTGGCGCCGACGCCGACGATGCGCCCGCCGTGCACGGCGAGGGTGGCACCGAACTCGGTCCACGGTCCGGCGGCGTCGACGATCTGCCCGGACTCCCCGGATTCTGCATCCAATATCCCGAGTACGGTCGCCCCCGACCGTGTACGACCGCGATCAGACCGTTGTCCAGCGGCGCGAACCAGCGCAGGCCCGGCTTCCACAGCGGGCCGGCGAACTCCTCCTCGCGCGGGCACAGCGGGGTGCCGTCCCGGTACAGGTTCCACCAGCCGCTGCGGTCGCTCGCATACAGAAGACGGTTGTCCGCCGACCATTCGGCCTGCGCGATCGCCTCCCGCGGCCCGCCGGCGACGGTGTGAACTGCATGCAGTATGCCGTCGTCACCGATCTCGCCGACGCGCAGCTCCGTCCCGTCCCACGGCATCCGCGGATGGTCCCAGGCGAGCCAGGCCGCCCGGCGGCCGTCGGGCGAGACGCGGGGCCCGGTGACGAACCGGTGCCGGCCGTCGGTGAGTTCGCGTACGGCGGACCGGTCCTCGGCGGCGGATCCGTCCAGCGGTACGGCCGCCAGGACCCGCCGTACGTCCGAGGGGTGGTCCCCGGTGAACTCCTCCAGCACGCACCACACCTCGCCGCGCGCGAGGTCCAGGTGCGGGTCCGCCCAGCGCAGCCCCCCGCCCACCGCGGAGACCGGGGTCAGCGGACGCGGCTCGACGCCGGGCTCGTACCGGTACAGCCGCTGGTCGGCGAAGTGCGTGAACACCACGAGCGGTGTGCCGCCCCGCTCCGCCCCGGTCCAGGGCCGGCCGCCGTACTCCACCACGCGGTTGCGCACGTTCCACGGCGCGGGCAGTACGACCTCCTCGGTGCCTTCGGCCGTCCGCCGCACCAGCGTCCGGCGGCCGCCCTCGGCCGGGCGGGGCTCGGTCCACCACACCTCGTCCCCGACGAAGCCGACCCACTCCGGCTGCCCGTCGTGCGCGGCGGCCAGCGCCGCGTCGACCGGCGACGGCCACGATCCGTACGGCGACGTCCGCACCTCGTCCCCCATCCGCTAAGCCGTCCGCAGGAAGCGGTCGAGCACCCGGACGCCGAAGTGCAGCGCCTCGACGGTCACGCGCTCGTCCACGCCGTGGAACAGCGCCTGGTAGTCGAGGCCTTCGGGCAGCTTCAGCGGGGCGAAACCATAGCCGGTGATGCCGAGCCGGGAGAACTGCTTGGCGTCCGTGCCGCCCGACATGCAGTACGGCACGACGTGTCCTTCGGGTGCGAACTCCGCTACGGCGGCCCGCATCTTCGCGAAGACGGGCGCGTCCACCGGCGCCTGCAGGGCCACCTCGCGGTGCGCGAACTCCCAGCTCACGTCCGGGCCCGTCAGCTGGTCGAGGGTGGCGGCGAACTCCTCCTCGGCGCCCGCCAGACAGCGGCCGTCGACGTAGGCGACCGCCTCGCCGGGAATCACGTTCAGCTTGTAACCGGCCTTCAGCATGGTCGGGTTGGCGCTGTTGCGGATGGTCGCCTCCACCAGCGTGGCCGCCGGGCCGAGCTTCTCCAGCAGCCGGTCCACGTCCCGGAAGTCCGGCTCGATGCCGTAGATGGCAGCGAGTTCGGCGAGCGCGGCCTGGACGGTCGGAGTGAGCCGCAGCGGCCACTCGTGCTCACCGATGCGGGTGACGGCGGCGGCGAGCCGGGTCACCGCGTTCTCCTTGTTCACCTTGGAGCCGTGACCGGCGCGGCCGCGCGCGGTGAGCTTCAGCCAGCCGGTGCCCCGCTCTCCGGCCGCGATGGGGTAGATCTGCCGTCCGGCGCCGTCGTGAAAGGTGAAGGCACCGCACTCGCTGATGCCCTCGGTGCAGCCCTCGAACAGCTCCGGGTGGTGGTCGGCGAGGAATCCGGAGCCGTCCTCGCCGCAGGCCTCCTCGTCGGCGGTGAACGCGATGACGAGGTCGCGGCGGGGCCGTACGCCCTGCCTGGCCCAGCCGCGGACGACCGCGAGGATCATCGCGTCCATGTTCTTCATGTCGACGGCTCCCCGCCCCCACACCACCCCGTCGCGGACCTCGCCGGAGAACGGGTGCACGCTCCAGTCGGCGGCTTCCGCGGGCACCACGTCGAGGTGACCGTGGACCAGCAGCGCGTCGGCGGACGGGTCGGTGCCCGCGATCCGGGCGACGACGTTGGTACGGCCCGGGGCGCGCTCCAGCAGCAGCGGTTCCAGGCCCGCGCCGGCCAGCCGCTCGGCCGCGTACTCCGCCGCCGGCCGCTCCCGGCAGTCCCCGCCGCCCCGGTTGGTGGTGTCGATCCGGATCAGGCCGGAGGTGAACTCCACGACCTCGTCCAGGGCGAGCTCATCGGCCTGCTGGTCAGCCATACTGCTCCTCCACGGCGGCGGAGGCGATCGTGGTGACCGCCTTGAACGTCCTGATCCCCTCGTACATGGTGGCGCTGGTGTACGCCACCTTCCGCTCCCCGATCCGCGCGACCCCGGGCACCACGGTGGCGGCCATCGCCAGGTGTTCCGCGTCGAACTCGACCGCGACGGTGAACGGCCCGGCCTCGACGGCTGGGTGACGCACTGCCAGCCGGGCGGCCTCCTTGGCAGCGGCGCGGATGTCGCCCGCGGTGCGGTTCGGGGTCCGGCACACCGCCGCGTACCGCGACACGTGGTCCTTGACGGCCACCTTCAGCGCCTCCGGGGCGTAGCCGAGCGCGTCCTCGCAGGCCACGTCGTCGCCGGTGACGAGGACGACGGGTACGCCGTACTCGGCGACGACATGCGCGTTGAGCAGGCCCTCGCTGGCACGGACGTCGTTCAGCCACACGCCGGTGATCTGGTTGGCGAGGTAGGTGTGGGCGAGGACGCCCTCCATACCGGCGCCCGCGTGGTAGCCGACGAAGGCGATGCCGTCCACGTCGCCGTGCTGCACGCCCTCCACCATGGACAGCGTCTTGTGCCGCCCGGTGAGCATCTCGACCCGGTCGTCGAGCCGCTCCAGCAGCAGGTTGCGCATGGACCAGTGGGCCTCGTTGACCAGCACCTGGTCGGCGCCGCCGTCGAAGAAGCCCTGCGCGGCGGCGTTCACGTCCGAGGTGAACATCGCCCGGCACCGCTCCCACTGCGGCGTCCCCGGCAGTACGTCGGCCGGCCAGGTGACACCCGTGGCCCCCTCCATGTCGGCACTGATGAGGATCTTCATGGTGCTTCACGTTACGCGCCGGCGAGGAAACTTCCTACAAGGACGGCACCCGGACAACTCGACACATAACGGGCGGCAGCCGACCGCCGGGAAGTACCGGGCCCATTCGGCTCTGGTGATCCGCGGGTACACGCTGTCGCAGAGGCGGGCGGCGACCCTGCTACGCAGGCATGCCTCCATGACTCCCTCGGACGAGGTGACGCGGTGACCTGTACCGCGGCGTCGCCCTGTCCGGAAGTGGCCGGTGGCGGAGCCCCCGGCTCTAGAGTCGTGGGCGGGGGAGGCACTCGGCGAAGGAAGCTTGACTGTGGTGGCGGACAAGCGAGTTGTCATCGTGACCGGCGCGGGCTCGGGTATCGGGGAGGCCACGGCGCGGCTGCTGAGCGAAGGGGGCCACCATGTGGTCGCCTCGGGCCGGAGGGCCGAACCCCTGCGACGCCTCGCGCGGGAGACCGGAGCGCTGGCGTATCCGTCCGATGTCGGGGAGCCCGACGCGGCCGACGGCCTCGTCCAGGCGGCCCTGGGCGCGCACGGCCGCGTCGACGGGGTGGTGCTGAACGCCGGAATCGGGCGCGGCGGAGCCGTCGGGGACCTGACGCTACGGGACTGGGACGAGGTGATGCGCACCAACCTCACCGGCCCGCTTCTGCTGCTGCGCGCGGCGATCCCGCATCTGCTGGATTCCAAGGGGGCGGTGGTCGCCGTCGCTTCGGTGTCCGCGCTGCGCAACGGCACCAGCAACGCCCCGTACGCCACCTCCAAGGCGGCCCTGCTCCAGCTCTGCCGCTCCGTGGCCGTCGACTACGGGCGGCAGGGGGTGCGGGCCAACATCGTGTGCCCCGGCTGGGTGCGGACCGAGATGGCCGACCGGCGCATGGCACGCTTCGCCGAGGAGGCGGACCTGCGGGACGGGGGCGTGGACGCCGCCTATGCGGAGGCGACCCGGCCGCTGCCCCAGGGGCGGCCGGGTGAGCCGCGCGAGATCGCGGAGGCGATCGGCTGGCTGCTGTCCCCGGCGGCGTCGTACGTCAACGGGGCGGTACTCACCGTGGACGGCGGTGCGACGGCCCTGGATCCGGGCGCTCTCGCCTTCGGGTTCCGCATCGCGCCCCGCGGTGACGAGGACTCCGCCGCTTCCCGGTGAGCGCCCCCGACGGCGCCCTCACAGTGCTTGTGCTCGGCTTGTACTCGGCTTGTACTCGCCGGGAAGCGGTGCCACCCCGGGTGGCCTGTCGGGCCGGCCTATTCGCCGGTGAGTACGAACCAGCGGGCCGGCAGGTCGATACGGGTGCCGTCGGTGAGGAACTCGGTCTGCGGCAGGGTCGTTTCGCCATCGGCGATGATCTTCAGACCGGACTCGGCGAGCACGCGCGGGATCTCCGCGTCGTCGGCGTCGGCGGGCTTGAGCCCGTGGTGGAAGACGCGCCGCAGCTTGGGCCCCGGGCCGCTCGGCTGGGACGCGGCGCGCCGCAGCACCTCCCGGGAGCCGGAGGTGAGTTCGACGACGAAGGCGCGGCCCTCGCTGCCGATGATCTCGGCGACGGCGGCGGCGACCGCGGGCCGCGCCTCGGGTTCACTCTGGTGGATGACGGCCCGCATATAGACGTTGGCGTCGCCGAGCCGCTCGTGCAGGGCCCGTACGGCGTCCGTGTCGGTGAGGTCGAGCTGCTGGAACTCCACGGTGTCGTCCGGCGTGGCGCGGCGGGCGTGCTCGACGGCGGCGTGCGAGAGGTCGACGCCGACGGCGCGCGCGAACCGGGTGGCGAGGTAGCGGGTCTGGGTGCCGTTGCCGCAGCCGAGGTCGACGATGGTGCGCGCCGGGTCCGCGTGGGGCAGGAGCAGGGCGCTGTGCGGTTCGGCGGAGAGAGCGGGATCGCAGTCCCAGATCGCCTCACCCTCCTGCTCGGAGGTCTCGCTCCAGTAACTCTCCCAGTTGCTGCGGTACTTGTCCGAGACGTTCATGCGCTCTCCCCACGGTTCGGTTCCGTGATCGGGATATCGCGGGGGCCTCGGGCGAGGCAAGGGGCGGGAGGCCACCTTCACCGGATGTACGGACGCCGGTCAACCCAGGGGGCGTACACCGGCGGACCGTGCGCCCCTTGGGTCATCCTCGTCCGGTGATGGCCTGTTCGAACCAGACGGTCTTGCGGTGCCCGGTGGCGCTTGCGCCCCATTCCCGGGCCAGCCGGCTGACCACGCGCAGGCCGCGGCCCGACTCGTCGTAGGGGCCGGCGCTCAGCATGGCGGGCAGGCCGGGTTCGTCGTCGGTGACCTCGAACAGCAGCGCGTCGGTGCGGACCACGCGCAGCCCGACCGGTTCGCTCACGGCGTGCCGTACGGCGTTGGTGACGACCTCGCTGACCAGCAGTTCGGCGGTCTCCACGGCCTGCGGCAGACCCCACTGCAGGAGCCGCTCGCGGACCAGGCGGCGGGCGCGGGCGACCTCGTGGGGGCCGGCGTCGAGCCGCCATTCGGCGACGTGGTCGTCGGGGATGCCGTTGAGGCGGGCCATGAGCAGGGCGACGTCGTCCTTGCGGCCGCCGTGGGTGTTCAGGGCGCGGATGATGGTGTCGCAGGCGTCGTCCATGGAGGCGGCGGGGTGTGCGGCGGACTCGCAGAGCGCGGCGAGTCCCTCGCCGATGTCGGAGCCGCGCACCTCGACCAGGCCGTCGGTGCACAGCACCAGCCGGTCGCCGGGCGCGACCTTGATCCGGGTGGTCTCGAACGGGACGCCGCCGACGCCGATGGGGGCGCCGGTGGGAAGCTCCAGGAGTTCGCTGCTGCCGTCCTCGGCGCGGACCAGGACGGGCGGGATGTGTCCGGCGTTGGCGAGGTGCAGTTCGCCGCGGATCGGGTCGTAGACGGCGTAAAGGCAGGTGGCGAGGTAGGTGTCGCCGAGCCGGCGCGCCAGGTCGTCGAGGTTGCGCAGCAGCTGGGCGGGCGGGGTCTCCATGGTGGCCATGGTCTGTACGGCTGTGCGCAACTGGCCCATCATCGCGGCTGAGTTGAGGCCGTGGCCCATGACGTCGCCGACCACGAGGGCGGTGCGCGAGCCGGGCAGTTTGACGGAGTCGAACCAGTCGCCGCCGATCCGGCCGAGCCGGGTGCCCGGCAGATAGCGGGTGGCGATGTCGCAGCCGGCCATCCGCGGGGTGACCTGCGGGAGCATGCTGTCCTGCAGGGTGTCGGCGACGTTCTCCTGGAAGGTGTACATGCGGGCGTTGTCGAGCACGAGGCCCGCGCGGGCGGCGAGTTCGGCGCCGGTGGTGCGGTCCATGTCGTCGAAGGCGGGGCGGTCCGGGCGGCGCATCAGCACCATGAAGCCGAGGACGACATTGCGGGCCTTGAGCGGGACGATCAGCAGCGAGCGGCCGCCGATGAGCGGCCTGAGGTCGCGCTTCTCGAACTCGCCGGAGATGCGCTCGCTGAGCTCCTCGGTGACCCGCGGGATCAGCACCGGCTCACCGGTGACCATGCACTTGTAGAACGGCGTGTGCTCGGGAAACGCGAAGGCCTCGCCGACGGGCACGGTGTCGTCCCAGCGGCCCGGTTCGTCGTTGTGCTCGACCCACACCCGGAACATCACGGTGCTGGCGTCCGGCGGTCCGTCCGGGAAGCCCTCGCCGGCGAGGACTGCGGCGCGCAGATGGGTGCCGGCGAAGTCCGTGAACCGGGGTACGGCGGCGCTGGTGACCTCGCGGATGGTCGCACCGAGGTCGAGGGAGGAACCGATGCCGGAGCTGACCTCGTTGAGGAACTCCAGCCGCTCGCGCACCGCGGCGTACTCCAGGTCCTGCTCGGCACCGACCGGGACGAGCGGCGGTGCGGAGCGCTGCTGCGGTACGACGGGTTCGGCCGGCCTGCGGCCCGGGCGGCGGGGCACGCCCCAGTACGGGGTGACGGGTACCCGGTCGAACTGGCTGAACTCCAGGACCGGGTAGCCCAGTTCGAGCACTTGGGAGACGATGCGGCCGCTCGGGCCGGGGCCCATGTTGGGCAGGATCTCGGGCAGCCGCCGTTCCAGTTCGTCGGAGGCGGGCAGCTCGGTGTGGCGGGCGAAGCCGGGTGAGATGCGTTCGGCGGTCTCGTCGTCGTAGCCGCGTTCGTCGCGCAGCCGGGTGGCGTCGGCGGCGAGCACCAGGAGCCGGGACGGGCCGGGACCGACCAGCGGGTAGGCCCACCAGAGCACGTCGAGCCGCTCGCCGTCGGATTCCCGGCCGTGCGGGACGAGGCGGGCGCGGCCGGCGGTGGCGTAGGCGGTGCGGCCGCCGAGCGAGGCTTCCAGGTCGGGGCCGAGTCCGTCGTACACCTCGTAGGCGTCCGGCATCGGATCACCGTGCGGGTCCTCGGGCAGGGCGCCGGAGACCGGCAGCAGATCGGCGGCGGCACGCCCGACGGCGTCCTCCCGGCTCGCGCCGAACAGGCGCCGTGCGCCGCTGCTCCAGTGGGACACCCGGCCGTCGCGGTCGACGACGACCACGGCCAGCGGAATCCGGCCGGCCGCCGCACTGCCGTCGTCGCGCCCGGGAGGTGTGTCCCGCTCGCTGCCACGGTCCATGGCCCAGGCCCTCTCTCCCCACGGCTGTACGCAAACGATCTGTGCCGCCCGCCAACTACGGTACGGCGATGGCCGGTCGCGATGTGTGGCAATCCTGGAATTGGTTTCACCGGATCGCACCGGCGCGCAGCTCAGCGCCCCGCGCGCACCACCGCTCGGCGCTCTCTCAGTCCTCGTGGCCCAGTTGCAGGTCCCGTTCGGTACGGCCGCCGCCCGCGACCCGCAGCACGGTGGCGACCGGCGGGTAACCGGCGGCGATGACGGTGTACTCGCCGGAGGACAGGTCGACGAACCGGAAGCTGCCGTCCGCTCCCGTGGTGAGGGTGTCGACGACATTGCCGGCGGCGTCGAGCAGCGTCACGCGCGCGTCCTCCACGGGCCGTCCGCCGCTCGCCCGGACGGTGCCCCGCAGCACGGCGCCGCCCGCGAGTTCGACGTTCTGCCTGCTCTCGCGGGCGGCCTGCACGGTGACCGGAAGGGCGGCCGGGCGGAAGGCGGGGGCGCTGGCGGCGAGGGTGTACTCGCCCGCGACCAGTTCCGTGATGGCGTAGCCGCCCTCACGGCCGCTGCGGGCGGTGGCGACGACCTCGCCGTGCACATTGGTGAGGGTGACGGTGGCGTCGCGCACGGGGCTGCCGTCGGCGGTCAGCACACTGCCGGCGAGGCGTCCGGCGCCGCCGAGGACGACGTCGAGCTCGACGGGCCGTTCGCCGACGGTGACGGAGACGGCCTGCGGCTGGTGGCCGCCGGCGGCGGCGATCAGCACGTACGACCCGGAGCCGGGCGTGCTGAGCGCGTACCGTCCGTCCTCGCCGCTCGCGCCCCGCCCGATCTGCTCCCCGGCGATGTCGATGAGGGTGAGCGCGGCGCGCGGCACCACGGTGCCGTCAGGGTGCTGCACCGTGCCGCAGACGGGGATTCCGGCGCCGTACGGCGAACGGGCCTGCGGGATCGGGGCGTTCACGTTCACGGCCTCGCGCTCGGGCTCGGTTTCGGTGGTGTGGTGGGACACCAGTGGTTTCTCCTTGAGGAAAAAGGCGATGAGCACGCCGAGGACGAGCACCGGGACGAGGTAGAGGAAGATCCGGGGCATCGCGTCGGCGTAGGCGCGGATGTAGGCGTCGCGCGGGGCCGGCGGCAGCGCGTGGACCAGCTGCGGGGTGATGGACTCGGGGTCGGGCAGCCGGACGCCGGCGCGCGGCGGCAGTTCCCTGCGGAGGGCGTCGGTGAGCCGGTTCGCGAAGAGGGTGCCGAAGACCGCGGCGCCGACGCTGCCGCCGATCTGCCGGAAGTAGTTGTTGGCGCTGGTGGCGGTGCCCAGGTCGGCGGGGCGTACGGAGTTCTGCACGGCGAGGACGAGGACGGGCATCACCATGCCGATGCCGGCGCCGAGGACGGCCATCCAGATGCTGTAGTGCAGCCGGGGCGTGTCGGCTTCGAGGCGGGACAGCAGCCACATGCCGACGGCGGAGACGGCGCCGCCGAGCACGGGGTAGATCTTGTAGCGCCCGGTGTGGCTGATGAGCTGCCCGCCGATGATGGAGGCGCCGACGATCCCGGCCATCATGGGCAGCATCAGCAGCCCCGACTCGGTGGCGCTGGCCCCGTCGACCATCTGCAGGAAGGTCGGCAGATAGCTGGCGGCGCCGAACAGGGCGACGCCGATCACGAGGCCCACCAGTGCGCTGACGTTGAAGACGGAGTCGCGGAACAGCCGGAGCGGGATGAGGGGTTCGGCGGCGAAGCGCTCGGCGACGAGGAAGAGGACGACGGCGGCGAACGCGCCGGCGCCGAGGCCGTTGATCTGCCGCGAGCCCCAGGCGTACTCGGTGCCGCCCCAGCTGGTCAGCAGCACCAGACAGGTGGAGGCGGCGGCGAGCAGCAGCGCGCCGAGGAGGTCGAGGCGGCCGCGGGCAGCGGGCTTGGGGAGTTTCAGGACGAGGGTGACGACGGCGAGGGTGACCAGGCCGAAGGGGACGTTGATGTAGAAGCACCAGCGCCAGGAGAGGTGGTCGGTGAAATAGCCGCCGAGCAGGGGTCCGGCGACGGAGGCGAGACCGAAGGCGGCGCCGATCAGGCCCATGTAGCGGCCGCGTTCACGGGGCGGTACGACGTCGGCGATGATCGCCTGCACCCCGATCATGAGGCCGCCCGCGCCTACGCCCTGGAGCGCGCGGAAGGCGATCAGCTGGTCCATGGACTGGGCCCGGCCGGCGAGCGCGGAGCCGACGACGAAGACGGCGATGGCGAACTGGAAGACGCCCTTGCGGCCGAAGAGGTCGCCGAGCTTGCCGTACAGGGGCAGACCGATGGTGGAGGTGAGCAGATAGGCGGTGATCGCCCAGGACATCCGGTCCAGGCCATGCAGTTCGCCGACGATCTTCGGCAGCGCGGTCGCGACGATCATCTGGTCGAGTGCCGCGAGCAGCAGGGCGAGCATCAGCCCGAAGAACACCCACCGCACGCGCCGCGCGCCGAGTCGGGCGGCCGGTGCGGACGGGGGCGGTGCCGCGGCGGTGTCCTCGCGGGGGGCGTCCTCTTCCCCCGCCGGTGTGGTGACCGGCTCGTGTGTCACCAGAGTCGACCCGCCCACGTACCGCTCCCCTCATCACACCTGTCACATGTCGCGCACAAGGCGTCAACTGCGAACAACTGCCGCGAGTTACGGCGGGGTTGGGGCGGAAAGGGGAGATCCACTCGAACCGGTGAAGGGGCGCAACACCCCTTCACCGGTGGGCGCTTGGGCCTACTTCTCGACCTGGGCGGCGAGGTTGGCGAGCACGGCGTCGTAGATCCGGCCGAGGCCCTTGGGCGCGAAGGTCCTCTCGAAGAAGCCGCCGATGCCGCCGGCGCCCTGCCAGGTGGTGGTGACCACGACCCGGGACCTCCCCTCGCCGGCGGGGGTGACGCGCCAGGTGGTGACCATGGAGGAGTTGCGGTCCTTCTCGACCAGCTCGCCGTCGGTGGGCTCGCTGACCTCCAGCAGGCAGTCGCGCACCCGCTTGCTGGTGGCCTGGAGCTTCCAGTGCACGAGGGTTCCCTCGCCGTCGCCGCCCTCGCGGACCTCGTACTCGCTGAAGTGCTCGGGCAGCAGCTTCTGCCGTGTGCCGCGGTAGTCGGCGAGGGCGTCGAACACCTTCTCCGCGTCCGCCGCGACGACCCGCTCCGTAGTGGCCTCGACCTGCGCCATTGCGTTCCTCCAGGACCGTGTTTCTCGGGGTTGGGGAAAGCCAACCACCCCGGTGCCCGGCCACCAAATCCGGGGTCGCCGTCAAGGGTCCTCACCAGGGCCCACACGATCATGGGAACAGATGTTCTATTGTGTGCCGCACTGCTACCGAGGAGGCGTCATGCGCTGGGAGAACCTCACGGGCGAGGGCGAACACGGCCGGGCCGCCGACGCGGCGCTGTTCGGCGCGGACTCCGTGACCACGCGCACCTTCGACACGCCCGAGTTCCGCGGGATCACCTTCCACGAGGTCCGGGCGCGCTCGGTGCTCAACCGGGTGCCAGGCGCCTCGCGCATGCCGTTCGAGTGGACCGTGAATCCGTACCGTGGCTGCACGCACGCGTGCGTGTACTGCTTCGCCCGGAAGACGCACAGCTATCTGGACCTCGACACCGGCCTCGGCTTCGACACCCAGATCGTGGTCAAGGTGAACGCGCCCGAGGTGCTGCGCCGTCAGCTGGCCTCCCGCCGCTGGCAGGGCGAGCACGTGGCGATGGGCACGAACGTCGACTGCTATCAGCGCGCGGAGGGCCGCTACCAGCTGATGCCGGGCATCATCGCCGCCCTCACCGAGCACGCCAACCCGTTCTCGATCCTCACCAAGGGCACCCTGATCCTGCGCGACCTGGATCTGCTGGTCCGGGCGGCCCAGGTGACGGACGTGGGCATCTCGGTCTCCGTCGGCTTCCTCGACGCCGAGCTGTGGCGCACGGTGGAGCCGGGCACGCCCGCGCCCGAGCGCCGCCTGGACGTCGTACGCACCCTCGGCGAGCACGGCCTCGGCTGCGGGGTGCTGATGGCGCCGGTCATCCCGTTCCTGAGCGACCATCCGGCCCAACTGCGGGCCACGGTACGGGCGATCGCGGCGGCCGGGGCCACCTCGGTGACCCCGCTCACCCTGCATCTGCGGCCCGGCGCGCGGGAGTGGTTCACGGCCTGGCTCGGCCGGCACCATCCGCACCTGGTGCGGCGCTACGAGCGGCTGTACGCGGAGGGTGCCTACGCGCCCAAGTGGTACCAGCGCCGGATCACCCGTCAGGTGCACGAGCTGGCCGAGGAGTACGGCATCGGGCCCACGCGCGCGGGCCTGGCCCGCCGGATCAGCCCGGCCGAACCTCCCGCCGTCGCCGAACCGACCCAGCTCACCCTCATATGAGAGCGCCGCCCACCCGCGGCCGAGCGGCGTTCCCCCAACTGAAGAAGCGTTCCTTCAAGGCAGGGGCGTTCCCTCGGGAGAGGGGCGTTCGAGGGCTTCGGGCGGACCAATCGGGTCAACTATGCCTATAAGACGTTCTTCAGTACGCCGATTCCGGGACGATGCGGCGAAAGACATGACCTTCACGGTCCGCCGAAACCTCCGTCCCGGGAGGACGAATGAGAACACGCGCAGCCGTGCTGTGCGCATCCGCCGCAGTGCTGGCGGGCTCGGTCACGGCCCCGCCCGCCCAGGCGGCCCCGGCCGCTCCCGCCGCCCCGCTCGTCTGGAAGGCCTGTGGCTCCATCACCTATCCGACGCTCCAATGCGCGTCCCTGAAGGTGCCACTGGACCACGCCCACCCGTCGGGCCGGCAGATCACCCTCGCCCTCACCCGCGTCCCGCACACCGCGCAGACCTCCCAGGGCCCCCTCCTCGTCAACCCAGGTGGGCCCGGCGGCAGCGGCCTGACGCTCGCCGGATACGTCGCCTCGGCCCTGCCGAAGCCCGTCGCCGCGCAGTACGACGTCATCGGCTTCGACCCGCGCGGAGTCGGCCGGAGCAGCCCGGCCCTGGACTGCGCGCCCGGCCACTTCAAGACGGTGCGCCCGGACTCCGTGCCCGCCTCGGCCGTGCTGGAGCAGACCAACCTCGCGCGCGCGGCCTCCTTCGCCACCGCCTGTGGCCGCAAGTACGCCGACGTGCTGCCGTACATGGACACCGTCAGCGCCGTACGCGACATGGACGCCATCCGCCAGGCGCTCGGCGCGCCGCGCATCAGCTACTTCGGCTACTCCTACGGCACCTATCTCGGCGCGGTCTACGCGAAGCTCTACCCGCAGCGGGTCCGCCGTCTGGTGCTGGACTCGATCGTCGACCCGACCGGCGTCTGGTACAAGGACAACCTGGGCCAGGACTACGCCTTCAACAACCGCCACCGCGCCCTGATGGCGTGGATCGCGCGCAACGACTCCACGTACCACCTCGGCAAGGACCCCGCGAAGATCGAGGCCGCGTGGTACGCGATGCGGGCGGCCCTGGCGAAGAAGCCGGCCGACGGCGCGGTGGGCGCCACCGAGTTGGAGGACACCTTCATCCCCGGCGGCTACTACGACGGCTACTGGCCCGATCTCGCCCAGGCGCTCGCGGCGTACGTGCGCGAGAAGAACACCAAGCCGCTGATGGCGGCGTACGAGAAGTTCGGTGCCGTGGACGCCTCGGGCGACAACGGCTACAGCGTGTACGCGGCGGTGCAGTGCCGGGACACCTCCTGGCCCACCAGCTGGAAGCGGTGGCGTACGGACACCTGGGCGGTGTACCGCAAGGCGCCCTTCATGGCCTGGAACAACGCCTGGTACAACGCGCCGTGCGCGTTCTGGCCGACCTCGAAGAGCGAGCCGGTGAGCATCGCCAACACCCAGCTGCCGCCGGCGCTGCTCTTCCAGGCGACGAACGACGCGGCCACGCCGTACCCCGGCGGCGTCACGGTCCACCGGCTGCTCGCCCGCTCCAGCCTGGTGGTCGAGGACGGCGGCGGCAACCACGGCATCACGCTGAGCGACAACACCTGCCTGGACACCTATCTGGCCGCGTATCTGAACGACGGTACGGTTCCGCATGGCGCGGGCGTCGCCGACGCGGTCTGCAAGAAGTCGCCGGACCCGAAGCCGCGGGCCATGAAGGCCGCGTCGACCGCCTCCCGCGGCTCGACCCTGCACGACCTGCTGGGCTACCGCCGCTGAGCAACCGCCCGGCCTGTCGGGGGCGTTGTCAGTGGGGTGGTCCACCATGGAGCCATGAGCGATCAGCATGGAGCCCGCGGAGCCGTGAGTGAACCGACCCGGATCTCCGCCCCCGACGGCGTCGCCCCCGCCGCCCAGTACAGCCATGTCGTCTCGGCGACCGGCCGTTTCGTCGCCGTCTCCGGCCAGCTCGCCCTGGACGAGGACGGCGAACTGGTCGGGGCGGGCGACCCCGCGGCCCAGGCCCGCCAGGTCTTCGAGAACCTGAAGCGCTGCCTGGCCGCGGCCGGCGCCGGCTTCGAACACGTGGTGAAGCTGACCTACTTCGTCACCGACACGGCCCACCTCCCAGCCATCCGCGCGGCCCGCGCCGCCCACATACCCGACGACCGCCTCCCTGCGTCCTCCGCGGTCCAGGTGACGGCGCTGGTGGCCCCGGAGTTCCTGATGGAGATCGAGGCGCTGGCGGTGGTGGGCGAATAAGGCGAACAAGGCGCGTACGGTGACCCTCGGGTTCCCTCTCCGGCGAGGCGCTCGCGCCTGGCGAAGCAGTCGGAGTCCAGTGAAGGAGTCGGTGTCCAGCGAAGACGCTCGCGCCGGACCGCCGCCGTGCGCCCGACGGCGTGGGCGGCGCCGGTGACCACCAGCAACAGCCCGATGCCGCACGGCAGTACGCCCTTCGCCGTCCCCAGTTGCCCCTTCGTCCCGGCCACCGGCAGGACCACATGTCCCGGCTCGTAGACCACCGGCACCTGGTCCTCGACGAGCGGCTCCAGGCACTCGCAGGTGTCGCTCGATGCCTGCAACTCCCGTGAGTCGCCGTTGGTCAGGGTGACCGTACAGGTGTAGTCCTTGCCTCCGTCGCGCGTTCGTCTGGTGTTCTGGCCGACGACGGTTGCCGTCCCCTCCTTGCCCCAGGTGTCGAGGTAGATCCGGGGAGCGGCGTCGCCCGCGCCGAGGATCAGGATCGCGTAGCCGACCCCGGCGAGGATGCCGGCCGCCTTGTGCCCCGGCGAGCGCGGCATCCGCCGGCGGAGCCAGAAGACGTAGAGGAGGGTGAACGCGACCCAGGTGCCGACCGCGACCCGGCGTCCCACCGTCACGGCGACGAGCGAGCCGGGCGCCACCACGACGAGGTCGAAGCCGAGCAGAAACGACCACCGCCGTGCGACGAGCCCCAGCGGCACCTCGCGCTCCGGCCCGGCGGACCAGTCCAGCTCTTCGCTCAGGCGGCGGAAGAGCTTCTCCTCGGCGGAGCCGGGATCCTCCGCCCCACCTGGATCCTTCGGCCCGGCGGGGTCCTGCTCGCTCATATCCCGATCACGGCGGCGCACTCTGACAGCGTCTCCCGGCCGCGCCCGACGAGCCCCCCTCCCCCACGCCGTGAGAGCGTGCCGTGCGGCTGACCGGCCGTCACCTGGCCTGTTCCGCCTCCGGGATGCTCGCCAGCGCGTGCATCGCAGCCCTCGCCAGTTCCGGATGGGCGAGAGCCTCCTTCAGGACGCGGCGGGCCCGGGGGTCGGCGAGGGCACCCAGCCCTTCGACGCACGCCAGGGCGACGCGGCGGTAGGGGTCGCGGGGACGCAACCGGCGCTCCAGCGTAGTGATGAGCGCGGGCACGGACTCGGGAGCGCGGAGTTCGACCAGGAGCCGTACCGGGTGCAGGGCGTAGGCCACCCGCAGCTCGTTCGTCGCCAGCGCCGCCGCAGCCCGCGCCGTACGCGGATCGCCGAGCCGGGCGAGGGCGTGGGCAGCGGAGGCGCAGCGCGGGGGGTCGCGGTGGTTGAGGAGGAGCACCAGGGACTCGAAGGCGCGCCGGTCGCCGGCGACACCGAGCCGGAACGCGGCCAGCTCCCTGGCCCACAGCGGCTGTCCGGGCGCGCTGAGCACCTCCGCGAGTTCGTCGTGGTCCTCGGTCGCCAGCAGCCGGTCGAACGCCGCCGTGCCGCGCGACTCCTGCCGTAAGCGCTCCGTGAGCGATCGCAACTCTTCGTCCACGAAGTCCAGCGTAGGCGTGTTGCCGGGGCCGGGGGAGCTACATCACAAAGTCGGCTGCGACTCAGGGCTGGCGCGCTCGTTACTCGCCGGTTAAGCTCAGACGAGCGAGTTACCCACTCGCACTTCCACTGGCGACGGTTTGGTGACGCGGCCGTCGCCGGGGGCAGCTCCCACGCCCTTGGGGCAGTGGGGAGATGTCGGTTCGGTACGTGTACGTGTACCGCAGTACGACCCGGCTCCGGGACAGGGCCGGTCGGATTCCCCGCCGTTTGCCGCTCGTGGGCGTGTGCATCGCCCGTGGCACCCGGCAGCACCGGGCGTGTGCGCCAGCAGCCCGGCAACACCCGCACTCCTCTTCCGCACCGCGGTGCGCCCCCTCGGCGCACCCGGCGCGTTCCTCGTCGTCACCCTCATTCCTGGAGTCCCGCGATGGCCACTCCCCTGTCCCCCCAGTCCGGCACCCCGCTGTCCCCGTTCAAGACGATCGCCGTCGTCGGCCTCGGCACCATGGGCACCGGCATCACCGAGGTCCTCGCGAAGGCCGGTCGCGAGGTGATCGGCATCGACATCAGCGAGGCCCAGGCCGCGAAGTCCCTCTCCGCCCTGGAGGCCTCCACCGCCCGCTGCGTGGAGCGCGGCCGGCTCACCGAGCAGGAGCGCGCCGGGGCACTGGCCCGGGTGCGCACCGCCACCGACCTCGCCGCGGCGGCCGACGCCGACCTGGTCATCGAGGTGGCCCCGGAGTCGTACGAGATCAAGCAGCAGATCTTCCGCGAGCTGGACGGCATCGTCCGCCCGGAGACGATCCTCGCGACCGGCACCAACGCCCTGTCCGTCACCCGCCTAGCGGCCGACTCGGCCCGCCCCGAGCGGGTGCTCGGCCTGCACTTCTTCAATCCGGCGCCGGCGATGAAGCTGGTCGAGGTGGTCTCCTCGGTGCTGACCGCGCCGCAGGCCGTCGCCGCTGTCACGGACCTCGCGATCGAGCTGGGCAAGGAGCCGGTCGCGATCGGCGACCGCCCCGGTTTCGTCGCCGACGGCCTGCTGTTCGGCTATCTCAACCAGGCCGCCGCGATGTACGAGGCGCGGTACGCCTCCCGCGAGGACATCGACGCGGCGATGCGGCTCGGCTGCGGTCTGCCGATGGGCCCCCTCGCGCTGCTGGACCTGATCGGCATCGACACCGCGCGTACGGTCCTGGAGGCCATGTACGCCGAGTCCCGCGACCGGCTGCACGCCCCGGCGCCGATCCTGAAGCAGCTCAGCGAGGCGGGCCTGACCGGCCGCAAGTCCGGGCGCGGTTTCTACAGCTACGCGGCGCCGGGCAGCGCCACGGTCGTGCCGGACGCGCTGACCCCGGCGGAGGCAGACTCCAAGGCCACCAGCCGCAGCGTCCGCTCGGTGGGCGTCGCCGGCTCCGGCACCATGGCCTCGGGCATCGCCGAGGTGTTCGCCAAGGCGGGCTACGACGTCGTGCTGGCCGCGCGGAGCGAGGAGAAGGCGCGGACCGCCAAGGCCCGTATCGGCAAGTCGCTTTCGCGCTCTGTCGACAAGGGCCGGCTGACCGCCGAGGCCGCCGCGCAGATCCTGGACCGGATCGCCCCGGCCGGGTCGTACGACGCCTTCGCCGAGGTCGACCTGGCCGTCGAGGCGATCGCCGAGGACCTGGAGATCAAGCGGCAGCTGTTCGCCACGCTGGACAAGGTCTGCAAGCCCGGCGCGGTCCTCGCCACCACCACCTCCTCGCTGCCCGTCGTCGCCTGCGCCCGCGCCACCTCGCGCCCGCAGGACGTCATCGGCATGCACTTCTTCAACCCGGCGCCAGCGATGAAGCTGGTCGAGGTCGTGCGGACCGTGCTGACGGCCGACGACGTCCATGCGACGGTCCGCGAGGTCTGCGCGAAGATCAAGAAGCACGCGGTGGACTGCGGCGACCGGGCCGGCTTCATCGTGAACGCGCTGCTGTTCCCGTACCTGAACAACGCGATCAAGATGGTCGAGGAGCACTACGCGTCCCTGGACGACATCGACGCCGCGATGAAGCTCGGCGGCGGCTATCCGATGGGCCCGTTCGAGCTGCTGGACGTGGTCGGCCTGGACGTCTCGCTGGCGATCGAGAAGGTCCTGCACCGCGAGTTCCGCGACCCCGGTCTGGCCCCGGCCCC
Source organism: Streptomyces roseochromogenus subsp. oscitans DS 12.976 (assembly GCF_000497445.1). Classification (NCBI taxonomy): domain Bacteria; kingdom Bacillati; phylum Actinomycetota; class Actinomycetes; order Kitasatosporales; family Streptomycetaceae; genus Streptomyces; species Streptomyces roseochromogenus. The sequence continues at coordinate 1,714,527 of NZ_CM002285.1, forward strand.
GCTGCTGGAGCACCTGGTGGCCGCGGGCTGCCTCGGCCGCAAGACCGGCCGCGGCTTCCGCGAGTATGCCCGCCGCTGACGGCGTCGGCGACTGGTCCCACACGGACACGGACTGGGGCGGGCTGCTCGATCCGGGCGGCCTCGCCCCGCCCGGCCGGCCGGGCTCTCCCCCGCCCTCAGCGGGCGGGGGAAACGGCACACCTGCGCATCGAGCTGCGCACATGCAGTACGTTCAGGTCATGTCCCAGCCCGCCAAGTCCTCACGTACACCAGCTACGCCCGACGCGCCGGAAAGTGCCGCAGGCAGTCGCGCCGCCGCCCAGCGGCTCAAGATGCGCCGAGAACTGGCGGCCGCAGCCATGGAGCTGTTCGCGACCAAGGGGTACGAGGCGACCACCGTCGACGAGATCGCGGCAGCCGCCGGGGTCGCCCGTCGCACCTTCTTCCGCCACTTCCGCTCCAAGGAAGAGGCGATCTTCCCCGACCACGACGACACGCTGATCCGCGCCGAGGCGGTCCTCAACGCCGCCCCCGCGCACGAGCACCCGCTCGACACCGTGTGCCGCGGCATCAAGGAAGTCATGAAGATGTACGCGGCCGCGCCGGAGATCTCGGTCGCCCGCTACAAGCTGACCCGCGAGGTGCCCACCCTGCGGGAGGCCGAGATCGCCTCGGTGGCCCGCTACGAACGCCTCTTCACCCGCTACCTCCTCGGCCACTTCGACGAGCACGCGCACGCCGACGACGCCAACGACGACCCGTTGCTGGCCGAGGTGGCCGCCTCCGCCGTCGTCACCGCCCACAACCACGTCCTCAGGCGCTGGCTGCGGGCGGGCGGCCAGGGCGATGTCGAGGCGCAGCTGGACCATGCCTTCGCGATCGTGCGGAAGACGTTCGGCACCGGGATCGGGGCCGGGCGCGGTCCGGCGCCGGGCAGGCCGGCCGCCGGCACCGCCCCGGCGACGGTGTCCACGCACGGCGAGGTGCTCGTCACGGTCGCCCGCACCGACGCTCCGCTGGACGAGGTCATGCGGACCATCGAGGAGGCGCTGAAGGAGCGCTGAGGCTCGCTCCTCCCTGTGACAACGGCCACCCGCGGCGGGTGGCCGTTTTGGCATGTCAGGGCCCCTTTTCGCGCACTTTTCAGGGCCCGTTCGATCGATCATCGCTCATTTGTTACGTAAAGATTTCACCTGAGCCCAACTTCTGGCACTCAGTGCCTTGCCGCCTGACACGCGGTGTCATACGTTGAAGATGTCCGGGCGGCCGGCGAGCAGAGACCGATCGCTCGCCGGCTGTCCCCAAGGGCCCACGGCCCGCGCGCCCGGACGCCTGCGTCACAGGCAACCTCCCGCGCCACAAAGCGCTGCCGAAGTACCACCGAGCCGAACCGACGGCACACCTCAACACCCTCAGCAGCACTCATCGCAGCACCGACGAACCCTCAGCGCCCCCTCCCTCAGGGGCGCTCACCGCCGGAGGCAACACCGTGACCGTGAAGGACATCCTGGACGCGATCCAGTCGAAGGACGCCACGTCCGCCGACTTCGCCGCCCTGCCGCTCCCCGAGTCGTACCGCGCGATCACCGTGCACAAGGACGAGACGGAGATGTTCGCGGGCCTGGAGACCCGCGACAAGGATCCGCGCAAGTCGATCCACCTCGACGAGGTGCCCGTGCCCGAACTCGGCCCGGGCGAGGCCCTGGTGGCCGTCATGGCCTCCTCGGTCAACTACAACTCGGTGTGGACCTCGATCTTCGAGCCGCTGCCGACGTTCGGCTTCCTGGAGCGCTACGGCAAGGTCAGCGAGCTGACCAAGCGACATGACCTGCCGTACCACATCATCGGCTCCGACCTCGCGGGCGTCGTCCTGCGCACCGGTCCGGGCGTCAACGCCTGGAAGCCCGGTGACGAGGTCGTCGCCCACTGTCTGTCCGTCGAGCTGGAGTCCTCCGACGGACACAACGACACGATGCTCGACCCCGAGCAGCGGATCTGGGGCTTCGAGACCAACTTCGGCGGCCTTGCCGAGGTCGCGCTCGTCAAGTCCAATCAGCTGATGCCCAAGCCGGCCCACCTGTCGTGGGAGGAGGCCGCGGCCCCCGGCCTGGTCAACTCCACCGCCTACCGCCAGCTGGTCTCCCGCAACGGTGCCCAGATGAAGCAGGGCGACAACGTCCTGATCTGGGGCGCGAGCGGCGGACTCGGCTCGTACGCCACCCAGTTCGCCCTCGCCGGCGGCGCCACCCCGATCTGTGTCGTCTCCTCGCCCCAGAAGGCCGAGATCGCGCGGAGGATGGGCGCCGAGCTGATCATCGACCGCAACGCCGAGGGCTACAAGTTCTGGAAGGACGAGCACACCCAGGACCCCAGGGAGTGGAAGCGCTTCGGCAAGCGCATCCGTGAGCTGACCGGCGGCGAGGACGTCGACATCGTCTTCGAGCACCCCGGCCGCGAGACCTTCGGCGCCTCGGTCTACGTCACCCGCAAGGGCGGCACGATCGTCACCTGCGCCTCCACCTCGGGCTACCACCACGAGTACGACAACCGCTACCTGTGGATGTCGCTGAAGCGGATCATCGGCTCGCACTTCGCCAACTACCGCGAGGCCTGGGAGGCCAACCGCCTCATCTCCAAGGGCAAGATCCACCCGACCCTGTCGAAGGTCTACTCCCTCGAGGACACCGGCCAGGCTGCGTACGACGTCCACCGCAATCTGCACCAGGGCAAGGTCGGCGTGCTGTGTCTCGCGCCCGAGGAAGGCCTCGGTGTGCGCGACGAGGAGATGCGGGCCGAGCACCTCGACGCCATCAACCGTTTCCGCAACGTCTGAGAGCCATAGATGACAGAGCGTCAGAAGGACCGTCCGTGGCTCATGCGGACGTACGCGGGCCACTCGACGGCCGAGGCGTCCAACGAGCTGTACCGGCGCAACCTCGCCAAGGGCCAGACGGGTCTGTCGGTGGCGTTCGACCTGCCGACACAGACCGGCTACGACCCCGACCACATCCTCGCCCGCGGCGAGGTCGGCCGGGTCGGTGTGCCCGTCGCGCACCTCGGTGACATGCGTCGGCTGTTCCAGGACATCCCCCTGGAGCAGATGAACACCTCGATGACGATCAACGCCACCGCCATGTGGCTGCTGGCGCTCTACCAGGTCGTCGCCGAGGAGCAGGGCGCGGACATCACCAAGCTCCAGGGCACGACCCAGAACGACATCGTCAAGGAGTACCTCTCCCGCGGGACCCACGTCTTCCCGCCGGGGCCCTCGCTCCGCCTGACGACAGACATGATCGCGTACACGGTCTCCCGCATACCGAAGTGGAACCCGATCAACATCTGCAGCTACCACCTGCAGGAGGCCGGGGCCACACCGGTGCAGGAGATCGCGTACGCGATGTCCACCGCGATCGCCGTACTGGACGCCGTGCGCGACTCCGGCCAGGTGCCGCAGGAGCGCATGGGCGACGTGGTGGCCCGCATCTCCTTCTTCGTGAACGCGGGCGTCCGCTTCATCGAGGAGATGTGCAAGATGCGGGCGTTCGGCCGCATCTGGGACAAGGTCACGCGCGAGCGGTACGGCATCGAGAACGCCAAGCAGCGCCGCTTCCGCTACGGCGTCCAGGTCAACTCGCTGGGTCTGACCGAGGCGCAGCCGGAGAACAACGTCCAGCGGATCGTGCTGGAGATGCTGGCCGTGACCCTGTCGAAGGACGCACGCGCGCGTGCCGTACAGCTGCCGGCCTGGAACGAGGCCCTCGGCCTGCCCCGTCCGTGGGACCAGCAGTGGTCACTGCGCATCCAGCAGGTGCTCGCCTACGAGAGCGACCTGCTGGAGTACGAGGACATCTTCGAGGGCTCGAAGGTGATCGAGGCGAAGGTGGACCAGCTGGTCACCGACGCCCTCGCGGAGATCGACCGCATCCAGGAGATGGGCGGCGCGATGGCCGCGGTGGAGTCCGGCTACCTGAAGTCGCAGCTGGTCGCCTCGCACGCCGAGCGCCGGGCCCGGATCGAGTCCGGGCAGGAGAAGATCGTCGGCGTCAACGCCTTCGAGGGCACCGAGCCGAACCCGCTCACGGCCGACCTGGACACCGCGATCATGACGGTCGACCCGGCGGTCGAGGCCCGAGTCATCGCCTCGCTGCAGCACTGGCGCGACACGCGCTACCAGCCGCCCTTCAACCACCCGCGCCCCTGCAAGGCGCTGGAGCGGCTGAAGGAGGCCGCCAAGGGCACCGAGAACCTGATGGAGGCCACGCTGGAGTGCGCCCGTGCCGGGGTCACCACCGGGGAGTGGGCGGCCGCTCTGCGCGAGGTGTTCGGCGAGTACCGGGCGCCCACCGGGGTGTCCTCGGCGCCGGTGGCGGTCGCCGCCGAGCCGGGCTCCGCGCTCGCCGGGGTCCGCGCCAAGGTGGACGCCACCGCCCGCGACCTCGGCGTCGGCAAGCTGCGCTTCCTGGTCGGCAAGCCGGGCCTGGACGGGCACTCCAACGGCGCCGAGCAGATCGCCGTACGCGCCCGTGACGCCGGCTTCGAGGTGGTCTACCAGGGCATCCGGCTCACCCCCGAGCAGATCGTGGACGCGGCCCTCGCCGAGGACGTGCACGCGGTGGGCCTGTCCATCCTGTCCGGCTCGCACGCCCAACTGGTGCCGGACGTGCTCCAGCGGCTGCGTGTGGCCGGTGCCACAGATATACCGGTGATCGCCGGTGGCATCATCCCGAATGGTGATGCCGAGCAGCTCAGGTCCGCAGGAGTGGCCGCCGTCTTCACCCCGAAGGACTTCGACATCACCGGAATCATCGGCGCGATCGTCGACGAGATCCGGAAAGCGAACAAGCTCGACCCCCTGGAGGTCCCCGCATGACCACCCCTGTCAACCGCCTTCGCCCGCGGCGCTCCTGCCTGGCCGTACCGGGCAGCAACCCGCGCTTCCTGGAGAAGGCGCAGGGCCTCCCCGCCGACCAGGTCTTCCTGGACCTGGAGGACGCGTGCGCGCCGCTCGCCAAGCCGGAGGCGCGGCACACCATCGTCAAGTTCCTCAACGAGGGTGACTGGACGGGCAAGACGCGCGTCGTGCGCGTCAACGACTGGACGACCGAGTGGACGTACCGCGATGTCGTCACGGTCGTCGAGGGCGCGGGCCAGAACCTGGACTGCATCATGCTGCCGAAGGTGCAGACGGCCGAGCAGGTCGTCGCCCTGGACCTGCTGCTGACGCAGATCGAGAAGACCATGGGCTTCGAGGTCGGCAAGATCGGCATCGAGGCGCAGATCGAGAACGCCCAGGGCCTGAACAACGTCAACGCGATCGCGCAAGCCTCCCCGCGCGTCGAGACGATCATCTTCGGCCCGGCCGACTTCATGGCCTCCATCAACATGAAGTCGCTGGTCGTGGGCGAGCAGCCGCCCGGCTACCCGGCGGACGCCTACCACTACATCCTGATGAAGATCCTGATGGCCGCCCGCGCCAACAACCTCCAGGCGATCGACGGCCCCTACCTGCAGATCCGCAACATCGAGGGCTACCGCGAGGTCGCGCAGCGCGCCGCGGCCCTCGGCTTCGACGGCAAGTGGGTGCTGCACCCGGGCCAGGTCGAGGCGTCCAACGAGATCTTCTCGCCGTCCCAGGAGGACTACGACCACGCCGAGCTGATCCTGGACGCGTACGACTACTACACGTCCGAGGCGGGCGGCAAGAAGGGCTCCGCGATGCTCGGCGACGAGATGATCGACGAGGCCAGCCGCAAGATGGCCCTGGTCATCTCCGGCAAGGGCCGCGCCGCCGGCATGCAGCGCACCAGCAAGTTCGAGATCCCGGAGGCCTGACGGTCATGCAGTTCGGACGCACCTACGAGGAGTTCGAGGTCGGCGCGACGTACAAGCACTGGCCGGGCAAGACGGTCACGGAGTACGACGACCACCTGTTCTGTCTCCTCACCATGAACCACCACCCGCTCCACATGGACACCAACTATGCGGAGAAGACGACGGACTTCGGCAAGAACGTCGTCGTCGGGAACTACATCTACTCCCTGCTGCTCGGCATGAGCGTGCCGGACATCTCCGGCAAGGCGATCGCCAACCTGGAGATCGAGTCGCTCAAGCACGTGGCGCCGACCTTCCACGGCGACACGATCTACGGCGAGACGACCGTGCTCGACAAGTGGCCGTCGAAGTCGAAGAACGACCGCGGCATCGTCTACGTCGAGACCAAGGGCTACAAGCAGGACGGCACCCTGGTGTGCGTCTTCCGCCGCAAGGTCATGGTGCCCACCGAGACGTACATCAAGGAGCGCGGCGGCGAGCAGCCGGGCCGCCCGGAGCTGACCGCACCTGCGGACAAGAACACGGAGAAGTAATGGCGCGCCTCGCCCAGACCGCCGGTCTCACCGACGTCCAGCAGGAGATCCTCTCCACCGTCCGGGACTTTGTCGACAAGGAGATCATTCCGGTCGCGACCGAGCTGGAACACCGCGACGAGTACCCGCAGCAGATCGTGGACGGCCTGAAGGAGCTCGGGCTCTTCGGCCTGATGATCCCGGAGGAGTACGGGGGCCTGGGCGAGTCGCTGCTCACCTACGCGCTGTGCGTGGAGGAGATCGCCCGTGGCTGGATGTCGGTGTCCGGCATCATCAACACCCACTTCATCGTCGCGTACATGCTCAAGCAGCACGGCACACAGGAGCAGAAGGACCACTTCCTGCCCAGGATGGCGGCCGGCGACATCCGGGGCGCCTTCTCGATGTCGGAGCCGGGCCTGGGCTCCGACGTGTCCGCGATCACCTCGAAGGCGGTCAGGGACGGCGACGAGTACGTCCTGAACGGCCAGAAGATGTGGCTGACGAACGGCGGGACGTCGTCCCTGGTGGCCGTGCTCGTCCGCAGTGACGAGGGCCTCCCCGAGGGCACGGCGCCCCACAAGTCGATGACCACCTTCCTGATCGAGAAGGAGCCCGGCTTCGGCGAGGTCCGCCCCGGCCTCACGATCCCCGGCAAGATCGAGAAGATGGGCTACAAGGGCGTCGACACGACCGAGCTGATCATGGACGGTCTGCGGCTTCCCGCCGATCGGGTGCTCGGCGGCGTCACCGGCCGAGGTTTTTACCAAATGATGGACGGTGTCGAGGTCGGTCGCGTCAACGTGGCGGCGCGTGGCTGCGGCGTCGCTCAGCGCGCCTTCGAACTGGGTGTGCAGTACGCCCAGCAGCGGCACACCTTCGGCAAGCCGATCGCCCAGCACCAGGCCATTCAGTTCAAGCTGGCGGAGATGGCGACCAAGGTCGAGGCCGCGCATGCGATGATGGTCAACGCGGCTCGCAAAAAGGACTCCGGGGAGCGAAACGACCTTGAGGCAGGGATGGCGAAGTACCTCGCCTCCGAGTACTGCAAGGAGGTCGTGGAGGACTCCTTCCGCATCCACGGCGGCTACGGCTTCTCCAAGGAGTACGAGATCGAGCGTCTCTACCGCGAGGCCCCGATGCTGCTCATCGGTGAAGGTACCGCCGAGATCCAGAAAATGATCATCGGGCGCAGGCTGCTCGAAGAGTATCGATTCCAGGGCTGAATGTCCGGATACGGGGTGTTTTCTTCGAGAAGAAGATCACACCCCGTAGACGGCCTTCGGCCGCCGACTCGGCTGCCTGGCTTGCCCAGTTGCAGCCCGCGACCGGTACGATCCCACGGAAAGCCGCCGTCCCCCGTCTTGCGCGGCATCATCCGCTACGAAGGTCATCCATGCCCCACAGCCAAACCTCTGCACCTCGCGACAGCCGAGCCGGCGTACGCCTCGCGCGCGGAGCATCGCCGTGGCTTCTCCCGACCGTCGCCACCGCAGCCCTCAGCCTGGCCCGCGCCCGCCGCTCCGGCGCGGCGAAGGCCGTGGCCGTGCCCGCCACCGCGCTCGCGGCGGGCATGCTGTGGTTCTTCCGCGACCCCGAGCGCGAGATCGGCTCCGGCCGGGTGATCTCACCCGCCGACGGCGTGGTGCAGAGCATCATGCCGTGGAAGGACGGACGCACCCGCGTCGCGATCTTCATGAGCCCGCTGAACGTCCACGTCAACCGCGCGCCCCTCGCGGGCACGGTGACGTCCGTCGAGCACATCCCCGGCGGCTTTGTTCCGGCTTTCAACAAGGAGAGCGAGAACAACGAGCGCGTAGTCTGGCATTTCGACACCGAACTCGGCGACATCGAGATGATCCAGATCGCCGGCGCGGTGGCCCGCCGCATCGTGCCCTACATCCCTCGGGGCACGAAGGTCGAGCAGGGCGACCGAATCGGTCTGATCCGCTTCGGCTCGCGTGTCGATCTCTACCTGCCCGAGGGCGTGGAGGTCGCGGTCGAGGTCGGACAGAAGACCGTGGCTGGGGTGACTCGCATTGACCGTGATTGATCCGGAGACCCAGGCGGGCTGGGTGCCCGAGGCCGACGAGGTGGACGACGAGGAGGAGATGCCCCTCTCGCTCCGTCTGTCGATAGCGGACACCCTCACTCTGGGCAACGCGACGTGCGGCTTCATGGCGGTGTACTTCACCACCACCGGCATCCTGATCCCGCACCTGACAGGCAATGACGAATCCGCGGGCATGGCGCGGCACAGCGCCGCCACGGCCGTCATCCTGATGCTCTGCGCTGCCGTCTTCGACCTGTTCGACGGACTGGTCGCGCGGAAGCTGCGCTCCTCGCCCATGGGCGCGGAGCTGGACAACCTCTCCGACCTGATCAGCTTCGGTCTCGCGCCCGCGTACTTCGTGCTGGTCTACGGCATGGTCGCGGACGACGCGCACCAGAGAATGGCGGCGCTGGGGGCGATCGTGGTGCTCCTGGCGGTCGTGCTACGCCTGGCCCGCTTCTCGTGCGTGACGATGAAGGACGGCATGTTCCAGGGCATGCCCTCGCCGTTCGGCGCGCTCACGGTGGTCTCCATCGTCCTCCTGGAGCTGCCCTTCGTGGCGACCCTGCTGGCGATCCTGGGCACGGCGTGGCTGATGGTGAGCCGGGTGGAGTACCCGAAGCCGCGGGGCCGCCTCGCCGGCGCGATGCTCTCCTGGATCGTGCTGTCCATGGGCCTGCTGGCCGCCTGGGCCTTCGACGCCCCGAGCGGTCAGCTGCTGCTCCAGACCGGCTGTGCGCTGCAGCTGGTCATGGGCGCGGTGATTCCGTTGTTCGCCACGGCTCGGCGGGTGAACAACTTCCGCGACAATCGGCGCGAGGCGCGGGCGGCGCAGTTGCCGTAGCGGCGCGTATGCCGAGGGCCCCGGACCGTTCGCTGGTCCGGGGCCCTTCGCTTGTGCGGGCGACCTGGGGGGCTCCGCCCCCAGACCCCCGTTTCCCACCCGCCCACCCGTCTCGGTCGGCTGGAGAGCCACTGTCCCGGGCGGACGTGGTCTTGTCGCCCCACCACTCAGCCGACCGAGTCGGGTGGGTGTGGTGGGCAGGCCGGGGGTCTGGGGGCGGAGCCCCCAGGGACCTCAGCCCAGGTGGTCCTCAGCGATGCGCACGGCGACCCGCTCCAGAATCGGCCCCGCATCCGCGATGCACCTGGCCACGTCCGGCTCGACCGAGGTCAACGGGTACGCCTGTGAGATCCCCGCCCCCCGCAACGCCTCCGGCGACAGAGCGAGCCGTCCGCACACCGCCACCACGGTCCTTCCCGCGGAGCGAGCCGCGGAAGCCACCCCCACCGGCGCCTTCCCGTGCAGCGTCTGCTCGTCCAGTGACCCCT
>NZ_CM002285.1:1725143-1773238 GCF_000497445.1 Streptomyces roseochromogenus subsp. oscitans DS 12.976
CGTCCAGGGTCTCCACGTCGTCCGGGGAGGCGCCCTTCTGCGGGCCGTACACGGCCGGCGCACCCTTCGGGCCGGTCAGCGGGTTGTCGACGTCGCTCGCCAGTACCAGTTCCACCTCGGACAGGCGGGGGTCCAGGCCGGACAGGTCGGCGCGGGCCAGGTCGGCGAGGCCCCCGCCGCCCGGGGGCACCGGCTCGCCGTCCTCGTCGAGGAAGCGAGCACCCAGCGCCGAGAGCATCCCGGCGCCGCCGTCCGTCGTAGCGCTGCCGCCGACGCCGAACACGATCGTCCGCGCGCCCGCGTCGAGCGCGGCCCGCAGCAGCTCGCCGGAGCCGTATGTCGAGGCCGTCAGGGGCGCGAAGACACCGGCCGGAAGGCGCTGCAGGCCGCTCGCCTCTGCCATCTCCACGACCGCGGTGTCGCCGCGCAGCGCGAACGCGGCCGTCACCTCCTGGCCCAGCGGCCCGGCGACCCGCATCTCGCGCCGCTCGAAACCGGCCGCGACCGCCGCGTCCACGGTCCCGTCACCGCCGTCGGCCACCGGCAGCGCCTCGACCGTCAGGTCCGGCACGACCCGGCGCAGCCCGGCCGTCACCCGCTCGGCGACCTGCACGGCCGTCAGCGAGCCCTTGAACTTGTCCGCGGCGATGAGCACCCGACGGTTCTCGTTCACTGCAGCGTCCGCCACCTTGCTTACCCCTTGCTTTCCGGGCCCCGCGCACGTCAGGGCCAGTCGCGCCGCTGCGACCTTAACCTCAGCAGGCCCCCGTCGTCATGCTGCGACCGAAGGCTGGGAAGCGGCTGGGAGCAGCCTGGGGAACTGGGAGCAGCCTGGGGAAAACGGGTAAACCCCAGCCATGACCAGCCGACGCCCCGGATCCGACGACCTCGCCGACCGTGTCCACGGCGGCTGGCTCGGCCGGATCGCGGGCAACATGCTCGGCAAGCCGGTCGAGCAGGGCGAGGTGTGGACCCGCGAGCGCATCGACCGGTATCTGCGCAAGGCCGCGGCCCTGCCGCTCACCGACTATCTGCCCGAGCCCGCCGACCCGGCCGACGGCGCCGTACTGCGCCCGGAGTGGCGCCAGTGCGTGCGCGGCCGGATCCACGGCAGTGTGCGCGACGACGACGTGGACTACGCGATCCTCGGGCTGCACCTGCTGGAGACACACGGCTTCGGTTTCAGCACCGAGCAGGTCGGCGACCTGTGGCTGCTGCGCCTGCCGTATCTGCAGACCTTCACCGCGGAGCGGGCGGCGTACCGCAACCTCGCGAACGGACTGAAACCACCGCTGACAGCGACGTACGACAATCCGTACCAGGAGTGGATCGGCGCGCTGATCCGTGCCGACGCCTACGGCTGGACCCGCCCCGGCGACCCGGCGGGCGCCGCCGGCCTCGCCCGCCGGGACGCGGTGCTGTCGCACACCGGGAACGGCGTCTACGGCGCCATGTGGGCCGCAGCGCTGATCGCCGCGGCCTTCACCGCCCCCACCGTGCGGGACGCGCTCGATGCGGCCCTCGGCGTGATCCCGGCCAGCAGCCGGCTCGCCCGTACCGTACGGCGGGTCATGACGCTGCACGAGACGCGGCTGCCCTGGGAGGAGACCCTGGCCACCGTGACCGCGGAGACCGCCGGGCTCGGCTGGATCCACACCGTGCCGAACGCCGCCGTCCTCACCGCCGGGCTGCTGTACGGCGACGGCGACTTCACCCGGACCATCGCGCTGACCGTGCGCGGCGGCCTGGACACCGACTCCAACGGGGCGACGGCGGGCTCGGTGGCCGGGGTCCTCAACGGCGCGGCGGCGATCCCCGCCCAGTGGACGGATCCGCTGGAGGACACGGTCCGGAGTGCGGTGTTCGGCTTCGACGGCGTACGGATCAGTGCGCTGGCAGAACGCACCCTGCGCCTGGCGCCGCCTCGGCCGTAGCGGTCCGTCGGCTGGTTACCCTTCCTGAATGACCACGACTCCTGACTTCGCCATGTACATCGCGAGCCTGCCCCGTGTCCTCGCCGGTGCCGCCGCGCTCTTCCGGGACGCCGAGGGGCGCGTGCTGCTGGTCGAGCCCAACTACCGCGAGGGCTGGGCACTTCCGGGCGGCACGATCGAGTCCGACGACGGGGAGACCCCGCGCCAGGGCGCCCGCCGCGAGACGCTGGAGGAGATCGGGCTGGACCGGGAGCCGGGCCGGCTGCTGGCCGTGGACTGGGTGCACGGCACGGCCCGGCCGCCGCTGGTGGCGTACCTGTACGACGGCGGGATCCTCACGGAGACCGACCTGAAGGCCATCCGCCTCCAGGAGGAGGAGCTGCTGTCCTGGCGGCTGGTGCCGCGCGAGCAGATCACCGCCCATCTGCCCGGCGCCCTCGGCCGCCGCGTCCTGGCCGCCCTGGACGTCCTCGCGGACGGCACCGGCACCGCGGAGCTGGAGAACGGCCACCGGGTGGCATGACCGCCCCCGCCGCCACCGATGACGACCGGGGCGCGGCGTGGGCGCCGCGCAGGAGGGGCATGGCCCGGATACCCGGTCGCCCCGGGTCGGCCCGTCGTCCTACGCTCGGCCCATGGACAGGCCCCTCGTAGCCATTCTCAGTGGCGCAGGTATCTCCACCGATTCCGGAATCCCTGACTACCGGGGTCCTAACGGGCTCTGGCGGCGGGATCCCGAGGCCGAGAAGCTCGTCACGTACGAGTACTACATGGCGGACCCGGAGATCCGGCGGCGCTCCTGGCAGCTGCGGCGGAAGAACCGCGCCCTGAAGGCCGAGCCGAATGCCGCGCACCGGGCCGTCGCCGAGCTGGAGCGGTCCGGCCTCCCGGTGCGGGTCATCACTCAGAACGTGGACGGGCTGCACCAGCTGGCCGGGATGCCCGCCCGGAAGGTGCTCGAACTGCACGGCAGCGCACGGAGTGTCGTATGCACCCGGTGCCATGCGCGCGGGCCGATGGCGGACGCCCTCGCCCGGGTCGAGGCCGGTGAGGAGGACCCGGCGTGCGAGGAGTGCGGGGGCATCCTGAAGTCGGCGACGGTCATGTTCGGCGAGCGGCTGGATCCGGTGGTGCTCGGCGAGGCCCTGGCGATCAGCAAGGCGTGCACCGTGTTCCTCGCCGTCGGCAGCAGTCTGCAGGTGCAGCCCGCCGCCGGGCTGGTCGGCGTCGCCGCCGACAACGGCGCGCACCTGATCATCGTCAACGCCGAGCCGACGCCGTACGACGAACTGGCCGACGAGGTCGTACGCGAGCCGATCGGCACCGCGCTGCCCCCGCTGCTGGAACGGCTGCGCCGGACCGGCCGGTGACCCTGTCATTCCCGTGCCGCGGGCAGTGCGGCGTGCGGCAAGCGGCCCGCCGCGCCGCGCCGCTCACGCTGAGAAGAGGGCCGCTCCCCGTTCGAAGTCGAGCAGGCGGCGTTTGCGGTCCAGGCCGCCGCCGTAGCCGGTGAGGCTGCCGTCGGAGCCGATCACGCGATGGCAGGGGACGATGATGCCGATCGGGTTGCGGCCGTTGGCGAGGCCGACCGCGCGGGAGGCCTGGGGTTTACCGAGGGCGTCGGCGAGTTGGCCGTAGGTGCGGGTCTCGCCGTAGGGGATGCGGGTGAGCAGTTGCCAGACGCTGCGCTGGAACGGCGTTCCCTTCAGGGCGAGTTCGAGGGTGAATTCCTGCAACTCGCCCGCGAAGTAGGCCGACAGCTGCTTCCGTGCCGCGGCGAAGCAGGGCAGGTCGTCGTCGCGCGGGCCGAAGGTCTCCTCGGGCGGGCGGTGCCGCTGGCCGGCCATGTACAGGCCGCACAGGGCGCCGTCGGCGTCGCCGTCGGTGTCGGCGACCAGGGTGAGCGGGCCGTACGGGCTGTCGATCACGGTGTGGAACGAGGATGTCGAGGATGTCACGGAGGGAACCTTCTTACACCGGAAGGAAGTTGATGGGGTGGCTGTCGGTCGCCCACAGGTACTGGACGGCGTACGCCCGCCAGGGCCGCCAGGCCTCGGCGCGGGCGGTGAGCGCGGCGGGAGTGGAGGGCAGTCCCAGCTCCTGGGCCGCGCGCCGGATGCCGAGGTCGGTGGCGAGGAAGGCGTCGGGGTCGCCGAGGGCGCGCATGGCGATGACGTCGACCGTCCAGGGCCCGAAGCCGGGCAGGGCGAGCAGCCGGGCGCGGGCCTCGGCCCAGTCCGACTCGACGCCCAAGGGGAGGGTGCCGTCGGCGAGTTCGCGGACGAGGGTGGTGAAGGTGGTGCGCCGGGTGCGGGGCATCGCCAGGGTCTCGGGGTCGACGGCTGCCAGTGCCTCGGGCGCCGGGAAGAGGTGGGTGAGGCCGCCCTCGGGGTCGTCCAGCGGCTTGCCGTGCGCCCTGACCAGCCGGGCCGCGTGGGTGCGCGCGGCAGCCGTGGACACCTGCTGCCCGAGGACGGCGCGGACGGCGAACTCGGCCTCGTCGACCGTGCGCGGCACCCGGCGGCCCGGGGCCTTGTCGACCAGGGGCGCGAGGAACGGGTCCGTGCGCAGATGGTCGTCGACGGCGACCGGGTCCGCGTCCAGGTCGAGCATGCGGCGGCAGCGGCTGATCGCCACGGTCAGATCGCGCAGATCGCTGAGCGTGAGCCGGCAGGCGATGTGGTCGGGGCGCGGGGCGAGGGAGACGATCCCATGGCCGTACGGCAGCCGGAGCGTGCGCCGGTAGGCACCGTCCCGCCACTCCTCGACGCCGGGTACGGCGGTGGCCGCGAGGTGGCCGAAGAGGTTGGAGGGGTTGAGGGGGGCGCGGAACGGGAGCCGCAGGCTGAGCACGCCGGGTGTGCCGGTGCCGGACTTGGGCGCGCGGGCGCGCAGCTCGCTCGGGGTGAGAGCGAAAACCTCGCGGACGGTGTCGTTGAAGGTACGGATGGAGGAGAAGCCGGCCGCGAAGGCGATCTCCGTCATGGGCAGCGCACTGGTCTCGATGAGCAGCCGCGCGGTCTGGGCGCGCTGGGCACGGGCGAGCGCGAGCGGTCCCGCGCCCAGTTCGGCGAGCAGCTGCCGCTCCACCTGACGGGTGCTGTAGCCCAGCCGGGCGGCGAGTCCGGGCACGCCCTCGCGGTCCACTACACCGTCGGCGATCAGCCGCATCGCGCGGGCCACCAGGTCGGCGCGCTGGTTCCACTCCGGGGAGCCGGGGCTGGTGTCCGGGCGGCAGCGCTTGCAGGCCCGGAACCCGGCCTGCTGGCAGGCGGCCGCGCTCGGGTAGAACGTCATGTTCTCCGGCTTGGGCGGGACGACGGGACAGCTGGGCCGGCAGTAGATCCGGGTGGTCAGGACGGCCGTGAAGAACCACCCGTCGAACCGGGCGTCCTTGGACTGCACGGCGCGTACACAGTGCTCCCGGTCGAGGTGCGTCGTCGCTGTCTGCATGCCTCCAGCATCGGCCAACCGGAGTGGCGATCGCTGGCGGAAATCCGACTCCAGCGTCGGCCTACCTGCTCCTACGGGGCTTGCCGTACGGTCTGCCGGAACCCGGTGATCCACTCGGCGGTGTGGCGCAGCCCGCCGAATGTGTAGAAGTGCACCTTCACCGCGCCGTGCCGCTCGGGGTCGTAACGCTGGGCGAGGGCGTGCAGGAAGCGGTCCGGGCCGGTCGTGCCCATGAGGTTGGTCAGCGAGAAGCCGTACTTGCGGGCGACGGAGGCGCTGGTCGCGACGCCGAACCGGGTGGCGTAGCCGAGCAGCCGGCGCACGCCCGCCGGTCCGGGCACGCCGATGCGTACCGGCAGGTGCACGCCCCGCGCACGAGCGGCCTCCAGCCAGCTCAGGACCGGTTCGACGTCGAAGCCGAACTGGGTGATGACGTCGCCGCCGAAGCGGTGCGCGCCGATGGCCGCCGCCTTGTCGGTGAGCGCCGACCAGAGGGTGCCGTCGGCTATCGCGGGGTGGCCCTCCGGGTATCCGCTGATACCGATGTGGCGGACGCCGTGGTGCTGGAGCAGCCCGGTGCGCAGCACGGCGAGGGCGTCGCCGTACGGGCCCTCGGGCCGGGCGGGATCGCCGCCGACGACGAAGACGTTCTCGGCGGTGCCGTCCGCGGCCAGCCCGGACAGGAACTCCTCCAGGGCGGCGCGGGAGGGCAGGCGGCGCGCGGAGATGTGCGGCACGGGGACGAAGCCGAGCCGCTTGACCGCGCGGGCGGCCGCCAGCCGCGTGCCGAGATCCTCACCGGCGAGGAAGGTGATGTTGATCCGGGTGCCCCGCGGGATACTGCGCTGCGCCTCCTCCAGCCGGGGCACGTCCTTGCCGGTCATCTCCAGGGAGAAGTCGTCCAGCAGAGCGGCACCGACGGCCGGGGGGACGGTGAGAGCGGGGTTCATCGAGCTCCTCGTACGACGGCGTTCCTGACCCCGGCCGATGATGCCACGCGGGACTCGGGGTCCTCGGGCCCGGGGGCGGCCGGTCGTGTGCCGGGCGCGACGGCGTCCGGCGTGGGCGACAGCGCTCGGGGATCCGGTCCGCTACGGCGCCGGGTTCAGGGGGTCGTCGACCACGCCCGCCAGGCGGCCGGCCTCGGACGGGGCGAGACCGGGGTCCAGGTCGCCGGCCACGCCCGTCAGAGCGGTGAGCGCCGGGACCAGACCGGCGCGCTCCTGCGCGGGCAGACGTTCCACCAGAGCCCGGATAGCCGCGCGGCGATGGCTCAGCACTCGGTCCACCAGTTCCTCCCCCGTGGTGGTCAGCCGCAGGACGACCTCCCGGCGGTTGTCCGGGTTGACCCGTCGGTCGGTGAGTTCCAGGGTCTCCAGGCGCTCGACCATGCGCAGCGCGGTGGACGGCGTGACGCCCAGCGTGGCGGCCATGGCGGCGAGTTTGATCGGACCGCAGGTGTGCAGGGCGACAAGAGAGCGCAGCTGGGGCAGGGTGAGGGGCACGTCGACAGAGGCGAGGGCGCGGGCGGAGAGGGCGACGATCAGCCGGGAGGCCGCCATCACCGCGAGGGTGATCGCCTCGGCCTCCCGGTCCAGCTCCTGCTCGGCCCCCACCGCGGCGCCGGGCGCCTCCTGGGCCCGCACCCCAGCGCCCCGCGCCTCCTCGGCCCCTGCCACACCGGTCGGCGTCTCCTCGGGCGCCCCCGCCTGCCCCGGCGCCTGCTCCGGTCCGCCGTCCTGCTGAGCCATACGCTCCTCGCTCCCCTTTCAGCTGTCCACGATCCGGACACCACCTGTCACCCATAGCGACCATTGCAGACTGCAATGATAAGCTGCGGGCAACCGGACCGAGCGGGCGCGACGGCTCCGGTGCCGGGGGTGATGACCATGAGATCCGAGCCGATACACGAAGCCTATTCCTTCGTGTGCCTGCGCTGCGGGCACGCCTGGGAGGGCGCCTACGACATCCGGCACGTCCGGGATGCCCGGGGGCGTCTGCGTGCCGAGTACCACGTCACGGGGGGCCTTCGGGTCCCGTCCCCGCTCACGGCGAACACCTGCCGGGTGTGCGGCGGGCACAGGATGCGCATCCTGCGCCCCGGGCGCGTCGACTCCGCACGCGCCACGCCCGGCTGAGGACACCAGCCCCAGGCCTTACCCCGGACGGACGCGCGACGAGGCGCGTCCGTCCGCCATGCCCGACGTCCGCCACCTCCCGTACCTCCTCCACTTCTCTCGCACTCCCCTCGCTCGCGGAACGGGCGGCGCAGCCCGAAGAGGCCGCGGCCCCGGCCCGTTCCCCCTGCCCTCTGCCCTCTGCCCTCTGCCCTCTGCCTCGACAGCGGAACCGGCGCACCGAGCCGCCCCGCCACGCCCTGTCCGCCTCTGTCCCTGCCTCTCACGGAGCCACCATGCCGCCGCAGCCACAACAGACGTCCGCCAGGCCCCACACCCCGGCATCCGCCAGGCCCCACACCCACTCCCCCACCCGTCCCCGTCCGCCCGCGCTCAAGGTCCCCCACCTGGGCGACTTCCACACACCCCCGCGCGTCGTCGTGATCACGGCGCTGGCCATCCCCGTCGGCGCCGTCGCCGCACTGGTGGCCGCCGGTCTGCTGAAGCTGATCGCGCTGATCACCAACCTCGCCTTCCTCGGCCGCCTCGGTTTCGGCCCCGCCGTGCCCGCGGACACCCCGCACCGCTGGCTGCTGGCCCTGATGCCGGTGGCGGGCGGGCTGGTCATCGGGGTCATGGCCCGCTACGGCTCGGAGAAGATACGCGGCCACGGCATGCCCGAGGCGATCGAGTCGATCCTCGTGGGCGGCAGCCGGGTGCAGCCGCGCGTCGCCGTGCTGAAGCCCGCGTCGGCCGCGATATCCATCGGCACCGGCGGGCCGTTCGGCGCGGAGGGCCCGATCATCATGACCGGCGGGGCCGTGGGCTCCCTGCTGGCCCAGTTCCTCAAGGTCACCACGGACGAGCGCAAGGCGCTGCTGGTGGCGGGTTCCGCCGCCGGTATGGCCGCGACCTTCAACGCGCCGCTCGCCTCCATCCTGCTCGCGGTCGAGCTGCTGCTCTTCGAGTGGCGGCCCCGCTCCTATCTGCCGGTCGCCGTCTCCGCCGTGACCGCCACCCTGGTGCGCGGCCCCCTGCTCGGCACCGACCCGCTCTTCGGCGGCGCACACGTGCCCGAACGTATCGGCCTGCCGTCCTACGGCCTGTGCGTGGTCGCGGGAGCCGCGGCCGGCCTGCTGGCCCTGGGCGCCACCTCGCTCGTCTACTGCTCCGAGGACCTGTTCTCCCGGCTGCGCATCCACTGGATGTGGTGGCCCGCGATCGGCGGCGCGATCATCGGCGTGGGCGGCCTGCTCGAACCGCGCGCCCTGGGCGTCGGCTACGACGTGATCGACGTGCTGCTGACCGGCCATGCCACGGTCGGACTGATCGTCGGCATCCTGGTCGTGAAGACCCTGATCTGGGGTCTGTCGCTCGGCTCGGGCACCTCCGGCGGTGTCCTCGCGCCCATGTTCATGGTCGGCGGTGCGCTGGGCGCGGCCGAGGCCTTGGCCTTCCCGCATGTCAGTCCCGGCTTCTGGGCCCTGGTATCGCTGGCCGGGGTGCTGGGCGGTGTCATGCGTTCGCCGCTCACGGGCATCGTCTTCTGCCTGGAACTCACGCACGAGGTCAATGCCCTGATCCCCATGGTGATCACCGCGTCGACCGCGTATCTGCTGTCGGTGGTCTTGCTGAAGCGGTCCGTGCTCACGGAGAAACTCGCCCGGCGCGGCCTGCATCTCACCCGCGAGTACTCCGTCGACCCGCTGGAGGTGCATCTCGTACGGCAGCTGGAGACGACCGCCGGGGTCACCTTCGCCGCCGACCGCGCCGCCGGCGAGGTCACCGCCCTGCTGCGCGCCGCGCACGAGACAGGCGACCCCGAGGGGCTGCTCGCCCAGCGTCTGTACCCGGTGCTGGATGCCGACGGCGGGCTGGCCGGTGTCGTCACGCGCGGCTCGCTGGTCCACGCCGATCCCGCCGACACCACCCCGCTCGCCGAGCTGGCCCGGCCGGCGGTCACGGCCCATGCCGACGAGACCCTGCGGACGCTCGCCAACCGCATGGCGCAGCACGAGGTGACGCGGCTGCTGGTGGTCACCCGCGAGCCGTGGCCGCGCGTCGAGGGCATCGTCAGCCTGCGGCATCTGCTGACCGCGCGCCGCATCGACCTGCATGAGGAGCATCACGCGGAGCGCGTCCTGACCCTGCGGGCCCGGCGCGCTCCGGCACCGGCCACCGGCTGAAGATGGAGTGGGCAACTATTGCAAAGGACAAGAAAAGCTCACGTCTAAGCACCATCAACAGTAAGTAGTCGCTCGACTCCGGAGCGCCACGCTGTCTCAAGGTGGGGGAAGCAGATCATCCTGCTTCGGAAGGAGTGGCCACGGTGGGACTGCGCGGTGCCCGGCGGGAAGCGGAACGAGCGGCGGCCTACACCGCCGATCAGCTGCTGCGGACCGGCGGGATACTGCGGCGGACCGCGACCACAGCGGATCTCAGAGCGGTCTTCCGCACCGACCAGGACGTCAACGACGCGCCGTACCGGGAGCGTTGGGCGCACGACCGGGTCGTGCGCTCCACGCACGGCGTGAACTGCACCGGCTCATGCTCGTGGAAGGTGTACGTCAAGGACGGTCTGATCACCTGGGAGACGCAGGAGACGGACTATCCCTCGACCGGACCCGACCGCCCCGAGTACGAGCCGCGGGGCTGCCCGCGCGGCGCCTCGTTCTCCTGGTACACCTACTCGCCCACACGCGTCCGCTATCCCCATGTGCGAGGCGTACTGCTGGAGTTGTACCGCGAGGCCCGCGCCCGGCTCGGCGACCCGGTGGCCGCGTGGGCCGAGGTCACCTCCGACCCGGTGAAGCGGCGGCGCTACCAGTCCGCGCGTGGCAAGGGCGGCCTGGTGCGGGTGAGCTGGCAGGAGGCGCTGGAGATCGCGGCGGCGGCGCACGTCCACACCATCGCCGCCCACGGTCCCGACCGTATCGCCGGGTTCTCCCCGATTCCGGCCATGTCGATGGCCTCCCATACGGTCGGCGCGCGCTTCATGTCCCTGATCGGCGCGCCGATGCTGTCCTTCTACGACTGGTACGCCGACCTGCCGATCGCCTCGCCGCAGGTCTTCGGCGACCAGACGGACGTCCCCGAGTCCGGGGACTGGTGGGACGCCGCATATCTGCTGCTGTGGGGCTCCAATGTGCCGGTGACCCGGACGCCCGACGCGCACTGGATGACCGAGGCCCGCTATCGGGGGCAGAAGGTCGTCGTGGTGTCGCCGGACTACTCGGACGCCGCCAGGTTCGGCGACGAGTGGCTGCACCCGCACCCGGGCACCGACGGCGCGCTGGCGATGTCCATGGGCCATGTGATCCTCACGGAGTTCTTCGTCCGGCGGCAGGTGCCGTACTTCACCGACTATGTGCGCCGCTTCACCGACCTGCCGTTCCTGGTCGAACTCGACGAGCGGGACGGGCTGTTCGTGCCGGGAAAGTTCGTCACCGCGGCCACGCTCGGGCTCGGCGGCACGGAGGACGGGGCGGACGGGGAGGAGGCCGCCTGGAAGCCGGTGCTGCTGGACACCGTCTCCGGCCGCCCGGTCGTCCCGAACGGCACACTGGGCGACCGCTGGTCCAAGCGCGGGGAGGGCCGCTGGAACCTGGACCTCGGTGACCTCGATCCCCAACTCACCTTGTACGGCCCGGAGTCGAAGGCCGTCTCCGTGCTGCTGCCCCGCTTCGACGGGGAGCCGCCCGCGGTGCGCGGGGTTCCGGTGCGCGAGCTGGCCGGGCGCCGGGTCACCACCGTGTTCGACCTGCTCCTCGCCCAGTACGGCGTCGGCCGCGCGGGGCTGCCCGGCGCGTGGGCCACGGACTACACGGACGCCACGCAGCCGTACACGCCCGCCTGGCAGGAGGCGATCACCTCGGTCCCGGCCGCGGCGGCGGAGCGCCTGGCACGGGAGCTCGCGGACACGGCGGTCAGGAGCCGCGGCCGCTGCATGATCGTGATGGGCGCGGGCACCAACCACTGGTTCCACTCCGACACCATCTACCGCGCCTTTCTCACCCTGCTGCTGCTCACCGGCTGCCAGGGCGTCAACGGCGGCGGCTGGGCGCACTACGTGGGCCAGGAGAAGGTGCGCCCGTACGCCGGCTGGCAGCAACTCCAGTCGGCCGCGGACTGGGTACGGCCGTCGCGTCAGATGGCGGGGACGCCGTACTGGTACCTGCACACCGGCCAGTGGCGCTACGACCCACACGGCGCCGACGCGCTCGCCTCGCCCACCGGGAAGGGCCTGTTCGCCGGGCGGCACACGGCCGACCTGGTGGCGCAGTCCATGCGGCTCGGCTGGATGCCCGCCGCACCCGCCTTCTCGGCCAACCCCCTGGACCTCGGCCGGGCCGTCCAGGACAGCGGGCACGAGCCGGACGAGTGGGTGGCCGCCCAACTCGCCGCCGGAAAGCTGCGGTTCGCCTGCGAGGACCCGGACGATGCCGCCAACTGGCCGCGCGTGCTCACGGTCTGGCGGGCCAACCTGATCGGCTCCTCCGCCAAGGGCAACGAGTTCTTCCTGCGGCATCTGCTCGGCGCGAGCGACAACGCGCGAGCCGAGGAGGCTCCGCCCGGGTCCCGGCCACGCGATCTCGTCTGGCACGAGGACGCGCCGCGCGGCAAGCTCGACCTGCTGCTCGCGCTGGACTTCCGGATGACGTCGACCACCCTCATGGCCGACCTGGTGCTGCCGGCCGCCACCTGGTACGAGAAGCACGACCTGTCCAGCACCGACATGCACCCGTACGTGCACGCGTTCTCGCCCGCGATCAGCCCGCCGTGGGAGGCGCGGACCGACTTCGAGATCTTCCACACACTGGCCGCGAGGTTCAGCGAACTCGCCGCGGGCCGGCTGGACGTGGCGTACGACCTGGTGGTGACCCCGCACGCGCACGACACCCCGGGCGAGACCGCCCAGCCGGGCGGGGTCGTAGCCGACTGGCGCGACGGGCATCCGGTCCGACCGGGCCGCAATCTCCCGCACTTCACGGTGGTCGAGCGCGACTACACGGCCGTGGCGAACAAGCTCGCCGCCCTCGGGCCGCTCACCGAGGAACGCGGCATGTCCGTCAAGGGCATCACGGTACGGCCGGCGGCGGAGGCCCGCTGGCTGGCCGCGCGCTGCGGCACCGCCCGCTCCGGTCCCGCGCACGGGCGTCCGCTGCTCGATACCGATGTCAAGCTGTGCGAGGCGATCCTCGCCCTGTCCGGGACGACCAACGGGCGGCTGGCCGCGGAGGGGTTCGAACGGCTCGCCGAACGCTGCGGCCCGGACAGCGGGTTCGAGGCGCTCGCCGAGGCCGTCCACGAGCGGCGGGTGGTCTTCTCCGACACTCAGGACCGGCCCGTCCAGGTCGGCACGAGTTTCGAGTGGTCCGGCAAGGAGGCCCCCGACCGGCGCTACTCCCCCTTCACGGTCAACACCGAACACCGCAAGCCCTGGCACACCCTGACAGGACGTCAGCACTTCTATCTGGACCACGACTGGATGGCCGAGCTGGGCGAGCAACTTCCCGTGTACCGGCCCCCGTTGGACCTCACACCGGCCCTTTCGGCCGGCGAGCGCGAGGTGGAGGTCCGCTATCTCACCCCGCACTCCAAGTGGTCGATCCACTCCGAGTACCAGGAGAACCTGCTCATGCAGACCCTGGCCCGCGGCGGCCCGGTGATCTGGATGAGCGTCGCCGACGCGGAGGCGATCGGCGTGGCCGACAACGACTGGGTGGAGGCGGTCAACCCGAACGGGGTGGTGGTGGCCCGCGCGGTGGTCTCGCACCGGCTGCCGCCCGGCACGGTGTTCATGTACCACGTGCAGGAACGCCTGGTGAACGTGCCGCGCACGGAGGCCACCGGCCGGCGCGGCGGCGTCCACAACGCGCTCACCCGCGTCCTCGTGAAACCCACCCATCTCATCGGCGGATACGGCCAGTTGTCGTTCGCCCCCAACTACTACGGCCCCACCGGCAACCAGCGCGACGCCCGTACCGTGATCCGCCGCCGCGCCCAGGAGGTGCAGTACTGACATGCGCTGTATGGCACAGGTAGCGATGGTCATGAACCTCGACAAGTGCATCGGCTGCCATACCTGTTCGGTCACCTGCAAACAGACCTGGACCAACCGCAGGGGCACCGAGTACGCGTGGTTCAACAACGTCGAGACCCGTCCCGGGCAGGGCTACCCCAGGCGGCACGAGGACCAGGAGAAGTGGAAGGGCGGCTGGCGGCTGGACGCCAGGGGCCGCCTGGTCCCACGCGCCGGAGGCCGTGCCCGCCGCCTGGCCCGGCTGTTCGCCAACCCCGAACTGCCCGCCCTGGACGACTACTACGAGCCCTGGACCTACGACTACGACACCCTGATCTCCGCCCCGCTCGGCGACGACCTGCCCACGGCCCGCCCCCGCTCACTGATCGACGGCCGCCCGACGGCCGTCACCGGCGGCCCAAACTGGGACGACGACCTGGGCGGCGGCCCGGACCACCTCGCCGGCGACCCGGTGCTGCAGCGGCTGAACGAGCGGGTCCGTCTGGAGTACGAGCAGGCGTTCATGTTTCATCTGCCGCGCATCTGCGAGCACTGTCTCCATCCGACATGCGTGGCGGTGTGTCCGTCCGGCGCGCTGTACAAGCGGATCGAGGACGGCATCGTGCTGGTCGACCAGGACCGCTGCCGGGGCTGGCGGATGTGCGTGAGCGGATGCCCGTACAAGAAGGTGTACTTCAACCACGCCACCGGCAAGGCCGAGAAGTGCACCTTCTGCTATCCGCGCATCGAGGCGGGCGAGCCCACCGTGTGCTCGGAGACCTGCGTGGGCCGGCTGCGCTACCTCGGAGTGATGCTGTACGACGCCGACAAGGTGGGCGAGGCCGCTGCCGTGCCTGACGAACGCGACTTGTACGAGGCCCAGTTGGGCTGCTTCCTCGACCCGGAAGATCCGGCGGTGGTACGGGCCGCCGAGGCGACCGGCATCCCGCACGACTGGATCACGGCGGCCCGCCGCTCCCCGGTCCGGGACCTCATCAGCACCTACCGGATCGCGCTCCCGCTGCACCCGGAGTACCGCACCCTGCCTATGGTCTGGTACGTGCCGCCGCTCTCCCCCGTCGTCGACGCGCTCACCCGCGACGGCCACGACGGCGAGGACCCGGCGGCCCTCTTCGGGGCGATCGACACTCTGCGCATCCCGCTCAGCTATCTCGCCGGGCTGTTCACCGCGGGCGACACCGCTCCCGTGGAGGCGGCCCTGTGCCGGCTCGCCGCGATGCGCGCCCATATGCGGCGCCTGAACCTCGGCGAGGACCGCGACCCGGCGATCGCCCACGGCGTGGGGATGACCGAGTCCGGCCTGGAAGCGATGTACCGGCTGCTGGGCCTCGCCAAGTACGAGGAGCGGTACGTCGTCCCCACCGCGTACGCGGTCGGCGCCGGCTGCAACGGCGCGGCCGACGCGGGCTGCAGCCTGGAGCGGGTCGGGGGGCCGGGCATGTACGAGGCGGAGGCGTTTCACGGTGCCCTCGTGCCGGCGGCCGCCGGTGCGGGCTCCGGATCGCCGCGCGGTCGGGTCAATCTGCTCCAGTGGAACGGCCGTGGCCGCCCCCGGGGCCTGTTTCCCGAACGCGGGGGCGAGGCACGGTGAGCCAGGTGCACCGGGTGGTCCACCAGGCCGCCGCTCTGCTCCTCGGCTACCCCGACGAGGACTGGCCGGAGCGCCGGGCCCGGGTGACCGAGGCGCTGGCGTCCCTGCCGGCTCCCGAGACGCGGCCCCTGCTGGCCTTCTGCCGGGCCACGGCCGACGTCTCGCTGCTGGAGCTCGGGGCACGCTATGTCACCACCTTCGACCGCAGCCGCCGCCGTACCCTGCACCTGACGCACTACACCGACGGCGACACCCGTCGCCGGGGCGCCACCCTCGCCGCGCTCAAGGCCCGCTACCGGCGGCACGGCTGGGAGCCGGCCGACGGCGAACTGCCCGACCACCTGCCCGCGCTGCTGGAGTTCGCGGCGCGCTGCCCCGCACCGGGCCGGGCCCTGCTGCGGGAGCACAGCGGCGCCCTCGACCTGCTCGCCCGCGGCCTGGCCGCACACCACAGCCCCTACCTGGACGTGGTCCGCGCCGTCCGGGCCACCCTGCCGGCCACACCACCGGCCTCCCTCCCCGCACCAGACCGCCCGGCGCCCGTGCCGTACCCGCTGCCGCACGCCCCGGGCGACGAAGGAGTCCGCCGCTGATGACGCAGACGCATCTGCAGATCGCGCTGTGGGGCGTCCTGCCCTACCTCGCTCTGGCCGTGCTGGTCGCCGGCACCGCCTGGCGCTACCGCTACGACCGCTTCGGTTTCACCACTCGCTCCAGCCAGCTGCACGAGTCCCGGCTGCTGCGGATCGGCGCACCGCTCTTCCACTACGCCCTGTTCCTCGTCATCGGCGGCCATGTGACGGGCCTGCTGGTCCCGGAGTCGCTGACCCGGCGGCTGCGGATCAGCGAGGCCCAGTACCACGCGGTCGCCCTGACCGTGGGCGGGGCGGCGGGCCTGGCGGCGGCCCTGGGCCTCGGCCTCCTGCTGTACCGACGGCTGCGGGTGCCCCCCGTACGCCGGGCGAGCAGCCGTAGCGACCGTCTGACCCTGCCACTGCTGGCGCTCGTGCTGCTCGCCGGCCTGACCGCCACCGCCTCCTCGGTGACCACCCCCCATAAGTACTACGACTACCGGCTCGGGGTGGCTGTGTGGTTCCGCAGCCTGTTCACTCTCGACCCGGACGTCGGCGCGATGGCCCACGCGCCGCTCGTCTACCGGCTGCACGCCCTGCTCGCCCTGGCCCTGTTCGCCCTGTGGCCGTTCAGCCGCCTGGTGCACGCGTTCACCGTCCCGCTCGGTTACGTCGTCCGCCCGTACGTCGTCTACCGATCGCGGGGCGGCGCCGGTGCCCATGGCGCGGTCATGGACAGGTGAGGCGTTGATCGACGGGGGACGCGGTGATCGACGGGTGACGGCGGTTATGGACCGGTGAGACGCATCGGCTTTGGCCCTGGTGACCGGACCATCCCGCCGGGCAAGGTGGTGATCCCGAACCCGAGGAGGCCACCGACCATGCGATTCCGGCACGCGGACACCATCTGGGCCACGTTCCCCGGACTGGCCTCAGCCGCGCTGTACGCCACCGGCGTCGACGCCCGCGTGGACACCGCGCCGCGCGCCGCCGAGTACACCGCCCGCGCCCTGGACCGGCTGGCCGGCAGCACCGAGGGCGAATGTCCCGAAGTGCTGGCCTGGCGGCGGACGTTCAGCCGGCTGGGCGTGAAACCGACGCAGTACCGGTGTGCCTCGGAGTCACTGCTGCGGCGGCTCCGGAAGGAGGGCACGCTGCCGCGCATCCATCCCCTGGTCGACCTGTGCAACGCGCTGTCGGTGGCGTACGCGATCCCGGTGGCCGTCCTCGACGTCGACCGGGTCGCCTGGCCGCTGCTGGAGGTGCGGCCGGCCGGCGGCGACGAGACGTACACGGCGTTCGGCGGGGGCGTCGAGCATCCCGCGCCCGGTGAGGTGACCTTCGTCGACTCCGCGGGCCGGGCACACGCCCGGCGCTGGACCCATCGGCAGAGCGGCCACTCGGCGGTCGGGGAGCACACCCGCCGCGTGCTGGTGGTGGCGGAGGCCATGCACGAGGGCGGCGGGACGATCGTGCCCGAGCTGCTGAAGGCGGTGGAGGAGGAGATCACGGCGCACTGGGGAGCCGGCACGGAGACGGCCGTACTCACCGCGTCCGCACCGGACTTCGTCTTCGGCGACTGAGCCCGGCACACATGACAGCATCAGCAGGATGAGCGAGGAGCGAGAGATGCCGGCCGCCGCGAGCGAACTCCCCGGCCGCGGCTCGGACTTCCTGCAGCTGGCGGTCGGCGACCTGCCCGCGGGCGGGAAGGCGCGGTGGCTGGCCGGCCGGCTGCGGCAGGCCATAGCGGACGGCCGCCTGGCGGTGGGCAGCAGACTCCCGCCCACCCGGGTGCTGGCCGCCGAACTGCGCGTCTCCCGTGGGGTGATCACCGAGGCCTACCGCCGGCTCGCCGAGGACGGCCATCTGGAGGGGCGCGGCCGCGGGGGCACGGTGGTGGTGGCGGCACCGTTCGCTTCCCCGCAAGCCGGGGCTCGGGGCGGGGGCCGGGCGAGCGGCGAGGCGCTGAGAGAAGCCGCGCGTGCCGCGCAGGGCAGGCGCGCGCAGGGCGGGTCTGGGGCGCCCCGCACCACTCTGTGGAGAACCGTGTCGCCGGACGCGTCGTACTCGCGTACCTCCGGCACCCTGCTCTCCGACCCTCCGAGCCCGCTGCCCCCGCCCTCACGCGGTCGCCCGTCCCCCTTCTCCCGCACCCCCGGTGCCGATGTCTTCGACGCGTTGCGCGACGCCCCGGCCACTGTCGACTTCACTCCCGGACGGCCGGACCTCGCCACCTTCCCGCGCACCGCCTGGCTGCGGGCCGAGCGTGCCGTGCTCGCCGAGCTGTCCGCCGAGCACCTCGGCTACGGCGACCCCCGTGGCGCTCCCGCGCTGCGGCGGGCCGTGGCCGACTGGCTGGCGCGGATGCGGGGGGTGCGGGTGGAACCGGACGAGGTGCTGATCGTCGCGGGCACCGCCCAGGCGCTCACGCTGCTGCACCAGGTGCTGCGGGCGGATGCCGTCGACGCCGTGGCGGTGGAGGACCCGGGCTCGCTCGGGGGCCGCCAGCATCTGCGGAACGGCGGCCTCGCCACCCCGCCGGTGCCGGTCGACGAGGAGGGGGTGCGGGTGGACGCGTTGCGGGCGACCGGAGCCGGCGCGGTGCTGCTCACCCCGGCCCACCAGTTCCCGACCGGTGTGGTGACGAGCGGTGAGCGCCGGCGTGAGCTGCTGGGCTGGGCGCGCGACGGCGGGCTGATCCTGGAGGACGACTACGACGCGGAGCACCGCTACGACCGGCCCCCGGTCCCCGCGCTGCGGGCACTGCTGTCCGACCGGGTGTGCTACATGGGCAGCGTGTCGAAGCTGCTCGCCCCGGCCCTGCGCATCGGCTGGCTGGTGGCCCCGCCCCGCTATCGCGCGGACCTGGTCGACGCCAAGCGTTTCAATGACCTGGGCAACGCGGTGCTGCCGCAGCTGGTGCTCGCCCGGCTGATGGAGTCCGGTGGGCTGGAGCGTCAGCTACGGCTGTTGCGGCGCCGGCACCGCGACCGCCGTGACGCGATGATCGCCGCGCTCGCCGAGCAGTTGCCCGGCGGGACCGTGCACGGCGCCGCGGCGGGTCTGCATCTGACCGTCACCTACGACGCGGACGTGCCCGACACCGCCTTCGCGGCCGCCGCGCTGGCCCGGGGCGTGAAGTGCCAACCGCTGTCCTGGCACCGGCAGTTGCCCGGCGCGCCCGGCCTTGTCCTCGGCTATGCGGCCAGCGCGCCGGGAGCCATCGCCGAGGGGGTGGCCCTGCTCGGCGACACCCTGCGCGAACTGACCTGACCGGCACCGGCGCGCCGCGGGGGCGGGGGTTTCTCCCCCTGGCGCACTGGTGCTGTCCCCCTCACCAAGCCGCCTGCCTGCCGGAGTGATCGCGGCCCGCGCGCTGCCTAGCGTGCTGTCCCATGGCCATCCCCCTTCTGAAACCCATGGTCCGCGGGCGTACCGGAATCCGCAGGCGTACCGGCCTCGCGGCCGCCGCGACGGCCGTCGTACTGGCCGCCGCACCCGTGGCCGCCGCACCCGTGGCATCCGCACAGACGCGGCCCCTGGTGGCACCGCAGGCCCCGCCGTTGGCACCCCACCGGTGCGGCACACATGACGCCTTACGCCGGTCCGTGCACCACCTGGTCACGCACGACCGGATCGCCGGTGCCGCGGTCCTCGTCGACGACGCCGTCGGGGACGTGCGGTGTGCGCGCTGGTCCGTGACGGACGGAGTGGCCGACCTTCGCACCGGCCGCCCGATGAACACCACCGACCGGCTGCGCATCGGCAGCGTCACCAAGACCTTCACCGCGACAGTCGTCCTGCAACTAGCCGCCGAGCGGCGCCTGTCCCTGGACACGCCGGTCGAGCGTTACCTGCCCGGCCTGATCCGCGGGTCCGGGTACGACGGCCGCCGGATCACCGTACGGCAGATCCTGCGGCACACCAGCGGACTCCCCGACTACCTGGACGCACCCGCATGGGAGCACCCCGAGCGGTTGCGGTACCGGCATTTCGAGCCACGCGAAATCGTCGCCCAGGCTCTCCGGTTGCCGCACCCGAAGCAGAGCTGGCACTACGCGACCACCAACTACGTCATAGCCGGGCTGATCGTGCAGGCGGTCACCGGCCACTCCCCGGAGACGGAGATCACCCGGCGCATCATCGCGCCGCTCGGGCTGCACGACACGTACTGGCCCGGAGACGACCCCCGCCTCCAAGGGCCGCATTCCCACAGCTACTTCACCGCCGACGACGGCCGCCGTACCGACGGCACCAGCTGGAACATGACCTTCGGCGGGACCGGCGGGGCCCTGGTGTCCACTCCGGCCGACCTGAACCGGTTCGCCACCGCCCTGTTCGGCGGCCGGCTGCTGCCCGCGGCTCAACTCGCCCAGATGCGGCGGACCGTGGCGGCCGACCCCGACCGGCTCTGGCCCGGCGCCCGTTACGGGCTCGGGCTGATCTCCTCGCCCCTGTCCTGCGGCGGCACCTGGTGGGGCCACGCGGGCACGGTGCCCGGCGGCCACCGGGCGCTGGTCGCCGTCGGCCCCGGCGGCCGGAGCGTCGCCGTGGCCCTGAACGAGATACCGGCCACGCTCCGGGCCGAACTGGACTTCCTCGACGTCGTCGACAAGGCCCTCTGCGAGCGGGGCACGTCGGAAAGGACACCTCTGTGACCGCCTGTCCCTCCCGCGACACCGGGTGCCGCCCGCGCACCGGCCGCGCACACCGCCCGGCCGTGCGGACAGCCACAGCGGCCGCCCTGTGTCTCGCGGGCACCCTCACCCTGGGCGCCGCCCCCGCCGCCACTCCCGCCGCCGATCCCCTCGCCCGCTACCAGTACCAGCACCTCCACTGGAAGAGCTGCCGGCTCGGCCCCGACGACACCACGGGCAAGGAACTGGAGCAGGCCGGAGCCCAATGCGCCGACGTCACTGTGCCGTTGGACTACACGCGCCCCGACGGCCGTACCATCACCGTCGCGGTCTCCCGGATCCGGGCCGCCGACACCGCCCACCGCGTCGGCGCGCTGCTGCTCAACAGCGGCGGGCCCGGCGGGCAGACGATCGGCGATCCGCCCTGGGTACGCAAGGCGATGAAGGACGTCGGCGCGCGCTACGACGTGGTCGGCGTGGATCCGCGCTTCGTCGGCCGGAGCACCCCGCTGGACTGCCGGTGGCCCTCCGGCAGCATGTTCCGCGGGGCGGGCGGCGGCCGCGCCGGCTTCGACCGCATGGTGGCCTTCTCCGCGGACCTCGCCCGCCGGTGCCGTACGCACGCGGGCGACCTGGTGCCGTACGCCACCACCCGGAACACCGCCCGCGACATGGACGTGATCCGCGCCGCCCTGGGCGAACACCGGATCTCCTATCTCGGTTACTCGTACGGCAGTTACCTCGGGCAGGTGTACGCGACGATGTTCCCGGACCGCACCGGCCGGGTGATCCTGGACGGCGTGGTGGATCCCGCCCGCTATGGTCCGAGGCTGCTGCGGGGCACGGAGGAGGCCAACCGGGACGCCCTGCGGGACTGGGCGGGCTGGGCCGCCGCACACGATGCGGCCTACGGTCTCGGGCGGACCCGGAGCGCGGTGCTGGCGACCGTGAACGCCGTTCAGTCGGCCGCCTCGCGCAACCCCCTGCGGCTCGGCGGCCACCGCGTGGACGAGCACATCCTGCCCGTCGTCGTCTTCAACGGCCTCTCCCAGGACAACCCCACGGCCTACGGCGATCTCGCCCTGGCCGTGCGGGACCTGCGCCGGGCCGCGGAGGGCCGGGCCGTCTCCCCGTCCCCCTGGCTGGCCGGCACGCTGGACTTCCTGCTGACCGGGCACGACTCCGCCTACGGCAGCGCTCAGACGTCGATCCTGTGTGGCGACGTGGCCGCCCCGCGCGACCCGGAGAGCTACTGGCGCGATCTGCGGCGTGCCGGGTCGCGGGACACGCTGTTCGCTCCCGTCTCGAACGACATCAACGCATGCGCGTTCTGGGACCCGCCGCGCGAACGCCCCACGACGATCCGCGGCGACCTGCCGGCTCTGCTCGTGAACGCCACCGGCGACCCGCGCACCACCTACCGGAGCGCCGGGACGGTCCACCGCAACTGGCCCAGCTCCCGCCTGGTGACCCTGCGCGGCGCGGACCAGCACGCGGTGTACGGCGTCTTCGGCAGCTCCTGCGTGGACGCCACGGTCAACATCTATCTCGCGACCGGGCACCTTCCGGCCAAGGACGTGACCTGCTCCCGGCCGATCACCTGACGCTGTTCGAGCGGACCGCGTGGCGAGGCCCGGCATGGGCCCGCGAGGGGGGCTCGTCCGGTCCGAACCGGACGAGCCCCCCTCGCGAGTTGCGCCTATTCCATGCCGCGTCCGCTGATGGGGACGCCGCCCAGGGAAATGAACCCGTCGGCGAGTTCCACGGAGGGGAGAGCGGCCAGCTGGGCCTCGAAGGACTCCTCGTGCTCGATGTGCGGAGCGGGCTCGATGAAGGCGTCACTGGTCTGGAGGTCGTAGACCAGTTCGTCGATCTCCTCTCGTGTGGTCGACGGCATGACGAACGCGTGGACGTGATCGCCGACCTCGGACATGGACCACTTGGCGAGCAGGCGCGCGTTGGGACGGCGGAAGCGGACGCTGAACGAACCGGGCGTCCGGGCCACCTCCAGGGACGGCGTGATGTCGATCTCCTTGAGCCGGCGCTCCATGTACTCCGCCAGTTCCGTCGCGATGCGGCAGCGCTCGACCTGGTCGCTGTAGGAGAGCTGGGCCAGCGCGTTCCACATCACCAGCGGGGAGAACCCGTTGCGCGAGCCGGCGAAGGTGGTGTCCTTGGAGCCGATCACCGGCACCTCCGCGGGGGGCGCCATCTGGTACTTGACCTTGGACATGTACAGGCTGCACGGCCAGGGGACGCCGGGCCACTTGTGGCCGCTCATCGAGATGGACGAGACCATGTCGACGCTCTTGCCCTTCTTCGTCCTCGCCCTCACACCGAAGTCGAACGCGGGCAGCGTGACCTCGGGGGTCCAGTGGAAGACATGCGGTTCCGCCGAGGCCATCCGCATGAAGGGGCCGTACCCCGCGCCCAGCGCCCCGTCGACATGGATCCAGAACCGGCGGCGCGTCACCTTCTGCTTGGGGCCGAAGGTCAGTTCGTGTTCGAGGTGCTGCGGCTCGAAGAGCGGCAGCAGCTTGTGGCAGATCTCCTCGACATGGTCGTGAGCGCCCTTGAAGGTGCTGCCGTAGTTGAGGCTCACCAGGATCGGGTGCTCCTTCTCCACGAAGAACTTGACGAGCTTGTAGAGCTTGTCGATGTCGACCTCGCCGTCCTTGTTGGAGGGGACGCCGTCCCGGCAGCCCTCCCAGCCGTCGCCGATAGGACACTTCTCGTTCATGTACTTGAACTTCTGCGCCGCGCCGTAGACGTTGTACATCCCCAGCACCCGCATCCCCTTCCCGAAGGAGTAGTGGGTGTCCTGCGAGTAGAAGACGACGGGAGTGACCAACTTCTCGTTCTTGGGCGACGTCTCGGGCTCCACATAGGTGAGCGTCTGCTTGCCGTCGGACTTGGTCTTGAGGAGCATCTTGCCCGCGAGGTAGTCGCGCGCGTTCCACAGCGCGTAGAGGTTGGCCTCGGTGGAGCCCATCGAGGTCATGTACCCCCAGTACGACTCCCCGTTCTTGGGGTTGTGCGGCCATTCCGCGTGCCACAGGGACGCGTAGTAGTCCAGCACGGCCCGCTCGGCGACCCGCGTGTTGGGCTTGTAGCCGCCGCGGTCGAAGGGGTCCCCCATGTTGTTGACGTGGAAGTCCAGGAACCGGGAGAGATCCCGCCTGCTGCCGTCGGTGTCCTGGCTGAACTGATAGCCCAGCATGTGGTCACGCTTGTAGGTCAGATACCTCGCCATGGAGTCCAGAGCCCTGCGGCGCTGGACGTCGGTGAGCGCGTGACCCGCGATCTGGAAGTCACGGGCGTCGATGCCCGGCTCCTCCGGGTATTCGTGGGTGGGGTTCTTGAGCGGTCCGCTGACCAGCCCCGCCTGACCGTTGTGGAGCCCCTGGCTCTGCAGGATCTCCTCCCAGGTCTCATGGTCGGGCCCGAACGGAAAGTCCTCGGTGGTTTGGGGACTGGACTGATCGACCGTCATACAGCTCGCTCCCATCGGCTCGTGGTGCGGCCCTCCGCACCTGACGGCCAGCGTGGGCATCAGCCGCCCCGACCACGCCGCAGACACTTTCGAAAGCATCGGCATTCCGCTCATATGGTCGAACTCGCGTATGGCGATGGTCGAACATATATTCGGGTCAGTTCGTGCAGGTGCCGTGCGGTCCGGTCATCACTCGATCGATCGATGCATGTGGCGGGAACTCCAGTGCGACTGAAGGATCGATTCCGCACAGATGTGCACACATCACACGTACGCACATCGCACGTACAGGCATCGCATCACGGACATCTCTGGAGGATGAGCGCATGACGCAGACAGGGCGCACGGCTGGAATGCACCGCTCCAGCGTTCCCTACGGTCCGGACCACATGCCCTGGTCGCAGATCCTGATGTCAGAGGGGCTGGCGGACGGATTCCCGGCTCCGATCAGCGACCCGGTGTTCGACCCGTGCACCGTCTATCCGCCGGAGGAGGAACTGCCCGACCAGAAGTACCAGCTCCTGCCGTCCGGACTGACCAAGGAACAGCGGCGCAAGGCGCTGGACGACCTGGACGAGTATCTGACCCGCAAGCGGGAGCACATGCTCGGCTACCAGGTCAACCAGGACATGGACGGTTACAAGGCGGACCTGTCCCGGTTCATGGAGCACCACGTCAACAACGTCGGCGACCCCTTCCGCTCGGGTGGCTACAAGCCGAACACCAAGGTCGTCGAGCGCGCCGTGCTGGACTACTACGCGGCGCTGTGGAACGCCAAGTGGCCGCACAATCCCCACGACCCGGAGTCCTACTGGGGCTACATGCTCTCCATGGGGTCCACCGAGGGCAACATGTACGCCCTCTGGAACGCGCGCGACTACCTGTCGGGCAGGGCACTGATCGTCAACCCCACCCGTCCGGCCGACGGCATGCTGTACGTACAGGGCCAGGTCACGGCCGAGACCTTCGCGGCGGAGGAGGAGAAAGAAGAGGCGGAACGCAAGCGGCGTAACGCTCTGCGGCCGGTGGTCTTCTACTCGGAGGACACCCACTACTCCTTCACCAAAGCCGTCCGTGTGCTGGGCTTCCAGACCTTCCACGAGATGGCGATGAGCGAGCCCCGGTACACGAACGCCAATCCGCTCGGCGGGCCATGGCCGATGGAAGTTCCCTCGCTGTCCGGCACCGAGTCCTCTGCCGACGGCCCCGGGGAGATCGACATCGACAAGCTGGCCACCCTGGTCGAGTTCTTCGCCAAGAACGGCCACCCCATCATGGTCAGCCTCAACCTCGGCAGCACCTTCAAGGGTGCGCACGACAACGTCGGCGCGGTGTGCGAAAGACTTCTCCCGATCTTCGAGCAACACCACCTGGTCGAGCGCGAG
Organism: Streptomyces roseochromogenus subsp. oscitans DS 12.976; assembly: GCF_000497445.1. Classification (NCBI taxonomy): domain Bacteria; kingdom Bacillati; phylum Actinomycetota; class Actinomycetes; order Kitasatosporales; family Streptomycetaceae; genus Streptomyces; species Streptomyces roseochromogenus. The sequence continues at coordinate 1,750,372 of NZ_CM002285.1, forward strand.
ATCGAGTACGAGAAGGGCAAGAAGGATATTCGGCGCGGTTTCTGGATCCATGTCGACGGTGCGCTCGGCGCCGCTTATGCGCCCTTCCTGCGCATGGCGGAGGACAACCCGAGCTATGCGCATGTGCCGGAAGTGAAGATGACCGAGTTCGACTTCGGGCTCCGGCTGCCGCGCGTGGGCGTTCCCGAGGAACCGCCCGTGGACATGATCAGTTCGATCGCGATGAGCGGGCACAAGTGGCCCGGGGCGCCGTGGCCGTGCGGCATCTATATGACCAAGGTCAAGTACCAGCTCAAGCCGCCCGCCTCGCCTCAGTACATCGGCGCGCCGGACACGACGTTCGCGGGCTCGCGCAACGGCTTCTCGCCGGTGATCCTGTGGGACTACCTGGCCAAGCACTCCTACGACCAGCAGATCTCGGGAATCCTGCGGGCGCAGCGGCTCGCCTGCTATCTGGAGCAGCAGCTCAAGCGCGTGTCCAACACCATCGGCGTCGATCTCTGGGTGGCACGGACTCCGGGGACCCTCACGGTCCGCTTCCGCAAGCCCAACCCCGAACTGGTCGCCAAGTGGTCGCTGTCCTCGCAGCAAGTGGTCATGAATCCGCAGGAGAAGAAGCCGCAGAAGATCCGGCGGCGTGACTATGCGCACGTGTTCGTCATGGCGTCGACGACCGAGGAGAAGATCGACGCGCTGATCAAGGATCTGCACCGGGCGGACGCGTTCCCGGAGCCGGTCATTCTGCCGATCACCGAGCCCGTCCCCGAACTGCTCGATGAGGCAGTGCCGTTGGCTCTCGTGCCGGAGGCCGGCCGAGGGTTCGAGTGACGCGTCCGCTCACCGCCCCGGCTCGGGGCAGGACACTAAGGCCCTGTCCCCGGCGGGCAGCCGCTTGCAGGCCGACGTCCTCGGGTGCAGGTCTGCCAGGTTCACGTCGCTGAGCCCCGGCCCCGGTTCCGAGCGGACGTCGGCCTTGGCGTTCTGGACGCCGCTCCTCGCATTCGCCGGCGGGAAGAGAAGGGACCCCGGGGTCACGGCCGGACGAACTGGGTCTCGGCGGCGCTGACGTCCGTGGCCGGGGCCGGCGGCGGTCGGCGGGCGGTGTCGCTGACCTTGATCAGGACGGCGACCAGCAGCCAGTTGGCGACCATGGACGAGCCGCCCTGGGCGAGGAAGGGCAGAGCCTTGCCGGTGAGCGGGATGAGCCCCGTGACACCGCCCACGACGACGAAGACCTGGAGGACGAGCGCCGAGGCCAAGCCGCCGGCGAGCAGCTTGCCGAACGGGTCGGTGACGGTCAGGGCCGTGCGCAGGCCGCGCTCGGCGAGCAGCGCGTAGAGCAGGATGACGACCGTCACACCGGTCAGCCCGAGTTCCTCGCCGACCGTGGTGAGGATGAAGTCGCTGCGTCCGGCGAAGCCGATGAGTTCCGGATGCCCCTCGCCGAGCCCGCTGCCGAGGATGCCGCCCGAGCCGAAGCTGAACAGGGCCTGGGCGGCCTGGTCGGAGATCAGCCCCGGCGGGCGCTTGTCGGGCGGGAGGAAGATGTCCATCGGGTGCAGCCAGGCGACGACACGGCCGTGGACGTGCGGTTCGAAGGAACCGACGACGAAGGCTCCGATGGCGAACATGACGACGCCGAACACCACCCAGCTGGTGCGCTCGGTGGCGACGTAGAGCATGATCACGAACAGGCCGAAGAAGATCAGCGAGGTGCCGAGGTCCCGTTCGAAGATCAGGACCAGCAGGCTGAGGATCCACACGGCCGCAACCGGGCCCAGCTGCCGCCCGCGCGGCAGGTACATGCCGAGGAAGCGCCGTCCGGCGAGCGCGAGGGCGTCCCTGCGGAGCGTCAGATAGCCCGCGAAGAAGACCACGATGACGATCTTCACGAACTCGCCCGGCTGGAAGGACAGCGGGCCGATGAAGATCCACCGCTTGGCGCCGTAGACGTCGCCGGGATAGAAGGCCGGCGCCATCAGCAGGACCAGTCCCACGGTGATGGTGACATACGGGTAGCGCTGCAGCCTGCGGTGGTCCTTGAGCAGCACCATCGCCGCGACGAACACCACCACCGCGATGCCGCACCACATCAGCTGCCCCGACGCCGCGGGCGCCGAGTGGTGGAAATGCGTCCCGTAGGCGATGTCGAGCCGGTGGATGAGCACGAGCCCCAGGCCGCTGAGCAGGGTGGCCAGGGGCAGGATCAGCGGATCGGCGTGCGGGGCGAACCGACGTACGACGACATGACACACCAGGGGCAGTACGGCCGCCGCCAGGCACGTCACCACCATGTCGGACGGCAGCTTCCCGGTGAGCGCGAGGGCCGTCTCTGCGTAGCCGTACCCGCATATGACGAGGGCGCCGAGCAGCAGGACCAGCTCCCGTGTCCGGTCGCTCAGCTGCCTCGGCCGCCCCGCCTGTCTCGCCGGCCGTACTGCCGGTCCAGCCGGTCGACGCCGACCAGTCATGCCTTCCCCCTCGATCGGGTCCATCGCCTCGGATCCCGGTCGGGGCCAAGGCCAACATGGTTATAAGGTTGCGCAATAGCGCAACTGTATCTGAGGGCGGGTAAGAGGAGGGTCGGCGTGGCGGCACGCAGGTGGGGGCGCCGCAAGGCGTGGCTGGTCGTCATCGGGGTGGGCGTGGTCCTGGCGCTCGTGAGCTACCTCGCCGTCCGGTTCATCCGCTCGGTGACCCCCGATGAATGCACAGCACACGGCTCGGACGGTACGACCGTCTCGCTCGACCTCGACCAGGCCTCCCACGCCGCGACCGTCGCGGCCGTCGCCCACGCCCGCGGCCTGCCGGAGCGGGCCGTCACCATCGCCCTGGCGACCGCGATCCAGGAGTCCAAACTCCGCAACCTCAGCTACGGCGACCGGGACTCCCTCGGCCTGTTCCAGCAGCGCCCGTCCCAGGGCTGGGGCAGCCCGGCGCAGATCCGCGATCCCGTCTACGCGTCGGGGAGGTTCTTCGACGCGCTGGCCGCCGTGCCGGACTACCTCGACCTGCCGGTCACCGTCGCGGCGCAGAAGGTGCAGCGCAGCGGTTACCCGGAGGCCTACGCCCAGCACGAGGGCATGGCGGCGACGCTCGCCGCGGTACTGACCGGGCGGGAGGGGCCCGCGCTGAGCTGCACGGTGGCGGGAGCCGAGGTGACCGCGGCCCCGACCGGAGCCGATGCGGCGGGTGTGGACGCGGCCGGGGCGGACGCGACCGCGACTGGGTCGAGCGGGGCGGGCGGCACCGCTGGCGCCGCACCCGGGAGCGGCGCCGGTGTCACGGCCGCGGTCCGGCGGGAGTTCGGTCGGGTACCGGCCCCCGTTTCCGTCCCCGGCGGTGTCACGTACCCGGTCGACAAGCCGGCGACAGGCTGGTCCCTGGCCCTGTGGCTGGTCTGCCACGCCACCGCGCTGCACGCCACGTCCGTCACGTTCGAAGGCCGCCGGTGGAGGAGCGCCGAGTCGGACCAGGGCTGGACCCGCCCCACGTCCGCGCCCGCGTCCGAGTCCGGGGAGACCTCGACGGTCGCGGTGACGGTGACGTCCGGTGTCAGGCCTGCAGAGGCCGCTGGACCTTGATCGACTGGAGCAGTCCCACGGCCACCCACACGGCGAACATCGACGAGCCGCCGTACGACACGAACGGCAGGGGGATGCCCGCGACCGGCATGATGCCGAGCGCCATGCCGATGTTCTCGAAGGACTGGAAGGAGAACCAGGCGACGATCCCGGCGGCGACGATGGTGCTGTACAGCTCGGTCGACTCGCGCGCGATCCGGCAGGCCCGCCACAGGATGACCCCGATCAGGGCGATGATCAGGCCGCCGCCGACGAAGCCCAGCTCCTCCCCGGCAACGGTGAACACGAAGTCCGTCTGCTGCTCCGGCACGAACTGCCCGGTGGTCTGGGCGCCGTGGAAGAGCCCCTGCCCGGTCAGACCGCCGGAACCGATGGCGATCCGGGCCTGGTTGGTGTTGTAGCCGACCCCGGAAGGATCCAGGTTCGGGTCGGCGAAGGCCGCGAAGCGGTTGATCTGGTACTGGTCCAGCAGATGCAACTGCCACACGGCGACCGCCCCGGCGGCACCGACGGCGAGCAGCCCGAAGACCCAGCGGTTGGACGCGCCCGAGGCCAGCAGCACACCCAGGATCGTGACCGACATGACCATCGTCGAGCCCAGGTCGGGCATCATCATGACGACCATGATCGGTACGGCGGCCAGACCCAGCGCCTGGATCACCGTGCGGCTGTCGGGATACGTACGGTCACCCGTGTCGACCTGGGCTGAGAGCAGCATCGCCATGCCCAGGACGATCGAGACCTTCACGAACTCCGAGGGCTGGAGCGAGAATCCGCCGCCCAGCACGATCCAGTTGCGGTTGCCGTTGATGGTGGCACCGAGCGGGGTGAGCACCAGCAGCACGCCCAGGAGGGAGAGGCCGTAGAGGACCGGCACGGCGTTGCGCAGGGCGCGGTGGCCCAGCCAGATCGTGCCGATCATCAGGACGAACCCGATGCCGAGGTTCATCAGATGCCGGACGAGGAAGTAGTGCGGGTCGCCCTGGTTGATGGTGGTGCGGTTGCGGGTCGCGGAGTAGACCAGCAGCGAGCCGATCGTCGAGAGGACGAGGGCGGCCAGCAGTATCGGCCAGTCCAGCCGGCGCGTCACGGAGTCGCGCGCGAAGAGCCGCGTCCACCTCGGACGTTCGGGGCCGTAGCCCGAGACGGAGAAGCTCTTCACGCCGGTCATGTCAGCAGCCTCCGGCTTCCCCGCGCCGCGTGTGTGGTCCCGGAAATGATAGCTGCGTAGTTGCGTAAAACAGCAAATGCGGAAGTGCCGGAACGTAAGAATCAGGTGGTGGTGGGCTTGGTGAGCAGCAGCTCGGTGTTGTGGTCGGCGGCGGTGCCGATGCGGGTGGCGGGGGTGGCGTACGGGTCGTTGTAGGCCAGTTCGCGGTAGAGGGCGGCGAGGCCGGGGTCCGAGGTGTCCGCGAAGTCGGTCCGGTACGGCGCTGCCGACTCGATGAGCGTGGTGAACAGCGAGAGGGTGCCGTCCTGGTTGTCGGCGATCTCGATGATCCGGGCGTGGTGCGGGTAGTCCACGTGCGAGGCGGTGTTGATCTCCCAGAAGGCGCGCTCCGGGACGGCGTGGCCGTGCGGGATGATCTGGTTGGTGTGGGTGTGCCCGTTGACCCAGGCCACGACGTTCGGGAAACGCTGGAGCAGGGCGACGAGTTCCGTACCGCTGTGCCGGCCCTCGAAGGGGCGGTACGGATCGGGCAGCAGATTGCCCATGGTGCCACTGGTGTGATGGCTGAACACGACGACGAGCCGCCCGCCGGACCCGCCGCGCACCACACGGCCGTCGCTGTCGTACCAGTGCCCGCTGTTCGCCTCGAGAACCGACTCCAGCCAGTTCAGCTGGGCGGTGCCGAGGGAACCGTCGGCGAATCCGGCGCGGTTGGTGGTGTCGAGGCTGATGCCCAGGACGCCGTCGGCGAGGTCGAAGGTGTAGTAGAGGTGGCCGCTGCTCACCGAGTCCTTGGTGAAGCCGTGGCCGACGGGACCGGCACCGGTGTAGGCGGGGTCGAGGTGGGCCTGGGCGAACTCGGCGGGCGTGAACGGATGACGCCGCTCGTCGGGCGTGACCGTGCGGATCGCACCGCCATGGGTCAGCAGCCGGCTGAGCAGGACGGCGGCCTCACCGGGGTCGTGCAGCAGGGCGTCCGCCAGCCGGGCGGCGGTGGCGTCGTCGCACCCCTCCACCTTCCGCGACCCGGTGTAGAGGTCGCCCAGGAGACCGAGGTCGGGCAGGCTGCCTTCGATGCTGTCGTCGTGGTTGCCGACCGTGGTGTACCAGGGGACGCTCAGCCCGGGCGCGTCGAAGGGCCGGATGGCGCCGCTGAGCAGGCCCGGGATCTGCGGCAGCCCCTTGGCCTTGTAGGCGTCCTGGAGCGAGGACCCGGGATTCCAGTACTGGCCGCTCCCGGAGTTCTGTACGCCTTCGTACCGCGTGAGATCACCGCTGTTCGGGGTGATCCGCCCGCCACTCATGACGCTCAGATACCAGTCCAGTTCGATCCGCTCGTGGTTGTCGGTGTTGTCACCGGTGGCCATGACGAGACTGAACGGCAGCCCGGTGTACGGCCCTTGCCGCACCGCGTTGACGCGTTCGACGAGCGACGAGGCGCCCCGCACCGTCAGCGTCTCCTGCGGCCGGTGCGCGCTGTCGTTGAACCGCGCCAGATACTCGAACCGCACCGGCGACTCTGTGTCCGTGAGATGCAGATCGGTGAACTGCACGAAGGAGGCGGCCCCGGTCCGCCGCCCGTCCCGCCCGCTCCCGGCCTCGCACAACTCCTGCCGTACGACGACCGGCCACCCGGGTCCGGCCACGAGCCGCTTGTAGGCCCCCTCGCCGACGGGCGTGGCGGCCTGCTCAAGGGTGGTCCCGTCGACCCGTACGGCCCGCGCGGCACTGACCGCGAGGGCCCGCTCCCGAGCCATGGCCCGCCCCGGCCAGAGAGCGACTCCCGCCCCCGCCGCGGACGCCCCCGCCACAAACCGCCGCCTGCTGATCCCGCTCATGTATCCCCCTGACGCCCTTGAGAACAACGGCACATGCCCCCGCGTACCGGTCCTGTTCGCGGCGGCCGGGCCAACCCTTACCGACGGGTAGCCAGGTGTCCAGGGCGTGGAGGGGAACTTGAGGAAAACAGGGGACGGGCGTTCCACGGCGGCAGGACGTCCACGCATCGGGAGGGCTGCCGTCCTCTCGTCAGTCGAGTTGGCGGGCGAACGCCTCGTACGCACGGTCGTCGAAGAGGACGAACCGTACCTCTTCGACCGCTGTCGGCGTGTTCCGCACGGTCTCCACCGCGATGCGGGCCGCATCGTCCATCGGCCACCGGTAGACGCCGGTGGAGATCGCCGGGAACGCCACCGTCCGGGCACCCAACTCGTCGGCCACGCGCAGCGACTCCCGGTAACAGGAGGCGAGAAGCGAAGCATCACCGCCTGAGGCCTGATACACGGGGCCCACCGTGTGGATGACCCAGCGGGCATCGAGTTCGCCTGCCGTCGTGGCGACCGCCTGGCCGGTGGGCAGGCCCTTGCCGTACCGGGAGGCGCGCAGGGCGCGGCACTCCTCGAGGATGGCGGGGCCGCCGCGCCGGTGGATCGCGCCGTCGACGCCTCCGCCGCCGAGCAGGGAGGAGTTGGCGGCGTTGACGATCGCGTCAGCGCTCTGCCGGGTGATGTCCCCCTGGACGAGGGTGATGGTGGTCATGTCTGCCTCAGTCTTCGCCATACGGCCTTGGCCGCGTTGTGGCCCGACATGCCGTGCACGCCGGGTCCCGGCGGGGTGGCCGAGGAGCAGATGAAGACGGCCGGATGCGGGGTGTGGTACGGGAACAGGGACAGTCTGGGGCGCAGCAGCAGTTGGAGCCCGGACGCCGCGCCGCAGGCGATGTCGCCGCCGACGTAGTTGGCGTTGTGGGCGGCCAGCTCGGCGGGGCCGGCGACGGCGCGGGCGAGCACGCGGTCGCGGAACCCGGGGGCGAAGCGCTCCAGTTGGCGTTCCATGGCGTCGGTGAGGTCGCCGGTCCAGCCGTTCGGGACATGGCCGTACGCCCAGAAGACGTGCTTGCCCTCGGGGGCGCGGGTCGGGTCGGCCACGCTGGGCTGGACGGTGATCAGGAACGGCCGGTCGGGGGCGCGGCCCTCGCGGGAGGCGGCGCGCAGGGCGGTGGAGATCTCGGCCTGGCTCGCGCCGATCTGGACGGTGCCGGCGGCACGGGCCTCGGGCGCTGTCCAGGGCACCGGGCCGTCCAGCGCGTAATCGATCTTGAAGACGCTCGGGCCGTAGCGGTAGTGGGCGTAGTGGTCACCGAAGCCGGCGATGCGGGCGAGTGCGGTGGGCGAGGTGTCGAAGACGTACGCCCGCGCTGGCGGCAGGTCGTCCAGGCGCTTGATCTCGTAGTCGGTGTGTACGGCGCCGCCGAGGTCCCGCAGATAGGAGGCGAGGGCGTCCGAGATCGCCTGGGAGCCGCCGCGGGGCACCGGCCAGCCGCGGGCGTGCGCGGCCAGCGCGAAGACCAGGCCGACGGCGCCGGTGGCCAGGCCGTCCAGCGGCGCGATCACATGCGCGACGAGGCCGGCGAAGAGGGCCTTGGCCCGCTCGTCCTTGAAGCGGCGCAGCAGCCAGGTGGCCGGTGGCAGCCCGGCCAGCCCGAACCGGGCCAGGGTGACCGGGTCGCGTGGGAGCGCGGTCAGCGGCAGGGACATGAAGTCCCGTACGAGGGTGTCCCAGTGGGCGAGGAACGGCTCGACCAGCCTGCGGTACGCGCCCGCGTCGCGCGGTCCGAAGGAGGCGGCCGTCTCGGCCACCGAGCGGGACAGCACGGCCGCGGTGCCGTCGAGGAAGGGGTGCGCCATCGGCAGCTCGGCGTGCTGCCATTCGAGGCCGTAGCGGTCGAGGGGGAGGGCGCGGAACGCGGGCGAGTTGATGCCGAGGGGGTGGGCGGCCGAGCACGGGTCGTGCCGGAAGCCGGGCAGGGTCAGCTCCTCGGTGCGGGCGCCCCCGCCCACGGTGGACTTCGCCTCGAACAGCGCGACGGAGAAGCCACGGCGGGCCAGCTCCACCGCGGCGGTCAGTCCGTTCGGTCCCGCACCCACCACGACCGCATCGAGCATCGACGGCACCTTCGGACCCCTTCGTCGGCCGATGGCCACTCGGGGTTGTGCCAGCCGATGGCCACTCTGCGTTCAGGATATGCCGGAGGACTGACACTCCCCCGGGGCGGGTGACCAGCCGGACCGGCCGTTGCGGGCGGAAGGGAATCCTCCGGCGGTGGCCGGCCCGGGGTTCAGGCCGCCGTGCGCAGCTGTTCCGCCACCCGGTGGGCCGTCGCGGTGTCCCGGGCCGCGGTGAACGGCAGCGCGTTGCCGCCGGCCACTCTGAACGGCTCGCCGGTGCGTGTGAGATGCGCGCCGCCCGCCTCCTCGACCAGCAGCAGACCCGCCGCGTGGTCCCAGGCCGCCTCCCAGGAGAACGCCACGGCGTCCAACTCGCCCCGGGCGACGGCGAGATACTCCAGGCCCGCCGAACCGCAGGCGCGGGGGGCGAAGCCGTCGGTCCACAGGGCGTGCAGGGCGCGCTTCTCCTCGTCGGTGGTGTAGTCAGGGTGGGACGTGGCGACGACGAGGTCCCGGCCGGGCGCGGGCGGGCCCGCGAACAGCCGCTCGCCGTCGAGGAAGGCGCCCTGGCCGCGGACCGCGGTGGCGAGCTGGTCGCGTGCCGCGGCGTAGGTCCAGGAGGCGAGGACGACGCCCCGGTGGGCGAGGGCGACCAGGGTGCAGAACCCGTCGTCGCCGTGCACGAACTGGCGGGTGCCGTCGACCGGGTCGACGATCCACACCGGCGCGTCGCCCTGGAGCGCCGCGTAGGTCGCCGGGTCGGCGTGCACCGCCTCCTCGCCGACCACGACCGAGCCGGGCAGCAGTGCGCCCAGGGCGTCGGTGAGCCGCAGCTCGGCCAGCCGGTCGGCGTCCGTCACCAGGTCGTGGGGGCCGCTCTTCTGGTCCACCTCGTGCGCGGCGAGGCGGCGGAAGCGGGGCAGGATCTCGGCCGCGGCCGCCTTGCGGACCGCTTCCTCCACGTCGGCCGAGCAGCGCGCGAGAAACTCGTCGATGGTTTCCGTTTCTTGGATCATGCCTCCATGAGAGCATGCCCCGCTGACAATCCCCGCCTCCCCGGTGCACACCGGGTGGAATCGCGATGAAGAACAGGGGTCGCACCGCGCCCCGCTCCCGGGTGTGCCGGACGCACAGGGGCCGCTTCGGCACCGCTCCTGGGCGTGCCGTCAGCGGCCCACCGCGTAGCCCTGCATCCCGCGCGGGTTCGCCGCCGCCGACAGCACGCCGGTCTCCGGGTCCCGGGCCACGGCGCACAGGCGCCCTTCGGACCAGGCCGGGGCGACCGTGACGTCGTGGCCGCGCCGCCGCAGCTCCTCGATCACGTCCGCGTCCATACGGGACTCCACGGTGACGCTGCCGGGGCGGCGGCCACGCGGGTAGAAGGAGCTGGGAAAGCTGTCGTTGTGCCAGTTCGGGGCGTCGATCGCGCCCTGCAGGTCGAGGGCGCCGCGGACCGGGGCGCGCAGGGCGGCGGCGAGGAAGAAGTGCAGCTGCCACTGGTCCTGCTGGTCGCCGCCGGGCGTGCCGAAGGCCAGGACCGGCACGCCGTCGCGCAGCGCGAGGGACGGTGTGAGGGTGGTGCGCGGGCGGCGGCCCGGGGTGAGGGAGTTCGGCAGGCCCTCCGCCAGCCAGGTCATCTGCAGCCGGGTGCCGAGCGGGAAGCCCAGCTCGGGCACGACCGGGTTGGACTGCAGCCAGCCGCCGCTGGGCGTGGCCGCGATCATGTTGCCCCAGCGGTCGACGACGTCCAGGTGGCAGGTGTCGCCGCGGGTGCGGCCGTCACCGCCCACGTGCGGCTCACCGGGCAGCTCCGCGACAGTCGGCTCGCCCGCACCCAGCGGGTCGAAGCCGCGACCGCTGCAGGCCTCCACGCGCGCGTACGCCTGCGCGGGCAGCCGCGGGGTGCGTCCGCCGGGGCTGCCGGGCCGCAGCTCCCAGGAGGCCTTGGCGCCGACCAGGGCCCGCCGTCCGGCGTTGTAGTCGTCCGAGAGCAGCTCGGCGACCGGAACCTCGGCGGCGTCGCCGTACCAGGCCTCGCGGTCGGCCATGGCGAGCTTGCAGCCCTCGATCAGCAGATGGACGTAGTCGGCGGAGCCGTAGGCGGGCAGTTCCTGCGGGAGCAGGGCGAGCTGCTGGAGGAGGGCGGGGCCCTGGCTCCAGGGGCCGGCCTTGCACACGGTCCAGCCGTTCCAGTCGTAGGTCACCGGGGTCTCGTAGGCCGCCGACCAGCCGGCGAGGTCGGCCTCGGTGAGCGTGCCGGTGTGCCGTTCGCCGCTGGTGTCCCTCGTGGGCCGCCGGGACTGCCGTACCAGCGCCTCGGCGATGAAGCCGGAGCGCCACACCTCGCGTGCCGCGTCGATCCGGGCCTCCCGGTCCCCGGCCCGGGCGGTCTCGGCGAGCAGCCGCTTCCAGGTGGCGGCGAGCGCGGGATTGCGCAGCGGCTGACCCGGCCGGGGCGCCCGCCCGCCGGGCAGATAGACCTCCGCCGAAGAGGTCCACTCCGTCTCGAACAGCTCCCGTACGGTCTCCACGGTCGCGCCGATCTTCTCCACGGGCGGGTGCCCGTGCTCGGCGTATCCGATGGCGTACTTCAGCACGACGTCCAGGGACTTCGTGCCGTGGTCGCGCAGGAGCAGCAGCCAGGCGTCGAAGGCACCGGGCACGGCGGCCGCGAGCGGCCCGGTGCCGGGTACGAGATCCAGCCCCGAGCCCCAGGTAGTGCGCGACGGTGGCTCCGGCCGGCGCCACTCCCTGCCCGCACAGCACCCGTACCTCGCCGCCCGCCGGGGCGAGCAGAATCGGCACCTCGCCCGCCGGCCCGTTCAGGTGTGGCTCCACCACATGCAGCACGAACGCACCGGCCACGGCGGCGTCGAAGGCGTTGCCCCCGTCCTCCAGAACCGCCATCGCCGACTGGGAGGCCAGCCAGTGGGTGGAGGACACCATCCCGAAGGTGCCTTGCAGGGTGGGCCGGGTGGTGAACACGGGCGCCTCCAGGGCTCGGGTACGTCTTCCAGGTGATCGTACGAGCGTGATCGCCGTCCGGGGAACACGGCGACGACCTGCGCCGTTGATCTCATGCGGGAGGCGGCAGGGACGGAGGCCCAGGCAGTGCACGGTGAGTACAAGGTGCCCGGCGGCAAGCTCGTCGTCGTGGACGTGGACGCCGAGGACGGCGTGTTGCGGCACGTGCGCGTGGCGGGCGACTTCTTCCTGGAGCCGGACGAGGCGCTGGACGCGGTGAACGGCGCGTTGGAGGGTGTCCCGGCGGACACCGACGCGGCAGGGCTGGCCGCGCGCATCGACGCGGCGCTGCCCGCGGGGACGGTGATGTACGGCCTGACCTCGGAGGGTGTCGCCATCGCGGTGCGCCGGGCCCTGGCACGCGCCACGGACTGGACCGACTACGACTGGCAGCTGATCCACGAGGGCCCGCAGCCACCCGCGTTGCACATGGCGCTGGACGAGGTGCTGACCGCCGAGGTCGCCGCGGGACGGCGCCCGCCGACCCTCAGGGTGTGGGAGTGGGGCGCTCCGGCGGTGATCATCGGCAGCTTCCAGTCGCTGCGCAACGAAGTGGACGCCGAAGGTGCCGCGCGGCACGGCATCGAGGTGGTGCGGCGGATCTCCGGCGGCGGCGCGATGTTCGTGGAGCCCGGCAACACGATCACGTACTCCCTGTCGGTGCCGGAGTCCCTCGTGCAGGGCCTGTCCTTCCAGGACAGCTACGCCTATCTGGACGACTGGGTGCTGGGTGCGCTCGGAGACATGGGCATCCGGGCGTGGTACCAGCCGCTGAACGACATCGCGACGGACCAGGGCAAGATCGCGGGCGCCGCGCAGAAGCGGATCGTCGGGCCCGACGGCGGCCCGGGCGGCGTACTGCACCACGTGACCATGGCGTACGACATCGACGCCGACAAGATGGTCGAGGTGCTGCGCATCGGGCGGGAGAAGCTGTCCGACAAGGGGACGAGAAGCGCGAAGAAGCGGGTCGATCCGCTGCGGCGGCAGACCGGGCTGCCGCGCGAGTCGGTCATCGACCGGATGATCGAGTCGTTCCGCGTACGGTACGGCCTGGCACCGGGCAAGATCACGGGCGAGGAGCTGACGCGCGCGGAGGAACTGGCGCGGACCAAGTTCACCTCCGTGGAGTGGACGGCGAGGGTGCCCTAGCCGCGCCATCTCCGAGAGCAAAACGGGCAGATCGGTACGTCGCGAACAGGGTCTCGTGAACGTGCGGGCACGCAGCGCGTTCCCCACTTCCGCCCCACAGGGACTCGTGTGACACTGTCGTCCCCGTCCACCCTGCGGTCCCCCTCCGCACCCCCTCCCCCACGAGAAGTGCGCCGTGCGTTCTCTTCCTCTGCCGCTGGCCCTCACCGCGCGGATCTCGCCGGTCGCGGTCCTCGCCTGTGCCGGCTGGGCGCTGACGTCCGGCCCGGCCGCACCGTCGGTGGCGGCCGGGCATCAGGCGGCCCGGACGACGCCCACCCAGTCCTCCTCCGGCTCCTCCGGCCCCTCGTCCGGCGGCGCGGCCTCCCAGGCGTACGCCACCGCGCCCTCCCCGTGCACCAGCGTGCCCGCGGCGACCGTCAAGTCCCTGGTGCCCGGCGCGAAGACGCAGGGCAAGGAGATCCCGTCGACGGACACCAAGCTGCGCCGCACCTGCTCCTGGAACGCCCTGCAGGGCTACGACTACCGCTGGCTCGATGTGTCGTTCGAGGTCAGCGGGTCGGCGCAGGAGGCGCAGCAGGAGTACCAGCAGCGGGTGAAGGAGAAGGCCGGTGGCGGGGCCGTGCCCGGGCTCGGGGACAGTGCCTACTCCGTGGTGAATCTGACCACCGAGGACAAGCAGCAGACCCGGGAGGGCGTGGTGATGGTCCAGGCGTCCAACGCCTTGGTGATCGTCACCTACAACGGCAGCGACTTCGAGACGAAGAAGGCTCCGGGTACGGACGAGATCAACAAGGGGGCGATCCAGGCGGCGCGGGCCGCGGTCGGCGCCCTCGGGGGCGGGCAGTCCCAGTCCGGCTGACCGCCCACCCCCATGTCCTTGCCTGGCTGCTCCCTGCCCCCGGCCCGCTGCCTGTCTGCCCCGGTCCCGCTATGCGATGGTCTCTCTCCGGCCCGTCAGCAGCGTGAGCGCCAGGTACAGCACCAGGGACGTGCCCAGGCCCACCGCCCAGCCGTAGTCCGCCAAGGAGGCCAGGGCGGGGATGGGACGGCCGTCGATCAGGGGCTTGAAGCTGGCGCCGCCGATCGCGAGGACACCGCCCGCCAGGAAGGACACGACCGCGCGCCAGTTCCAGCCGCCCGCGTACCAGTAACGGCTTCCCGTGCGGTAGAGGTCGGCGAGGTCCAGGCGGGTGCGGCGCAGGAACCAGTAGTCGGCCACGAGGATGCCCGCGACCGTGCCGAGCAGGCCGCCGACCAGACCGAGCCAGGTGAAGATGTAGCCCTGCGGGTCGGAGTACAGCTTCCAGGGGAAGATGAGGACCGCGAGGACGGCGGTGATGAGCGCTCCGGTGCGGAAACTCACCTTTCTGGGCGCCACGTTGGAGAAGTCGAAGGCCGGCGAGACCAGGTTCGCGGCGATGTTCACGGACAGGGTCGCGACCAGGACCGTCACCAGCGCGTAGAGCAGGCCGGCCACGTTGTCCGTCTTCGCCGCCAACTGCACCGGGTCCCAGACCGGCTTGCCGTACACGGCCTCGGAGCCGGAGGTGACCAGGACGGACAGGAACGCGAACAGGGTCATCGTCGTCGGCAGGCCGAGGGCCTGGCCCCAGGTCTGGGCTTTCTGGCTGCGCCCATAGCGGGTGAAGTCAGGAATATTCAGGCTCAAAGTGGACCAAAAGCCGATCATGCCCATCAATGAGGGCCAGAAGAGCTTCCAGAAGCTCCCGCCCCAGCCGAGCTTCGACGGCTGGTCGAACAGCGGGCCCACGCCTCCCGCCTTGCTGCTCATCCACCACAGCATCACGGACGCGCCGACGAGCACAAAGGGCGCCGCCCAGTTCTCGAAGCGGCGGATGGTCTCCATGCCCCGGTAGATGATCGCGACCTGGATGACCCAGAAGATCGCGAACGACAGCCACATGGTCCAGGCGTAGCCGCCGAAGTGCGCCGCGTTCGACCAGCTGTCACCGATCAGCTTCCCGGCGAGGAAGTAGATCGCCTCGCCGCCGATCCAGGTCTGGATGCCGAACCAGCCGCAGGCCACCAACGCCCGTACGACGGCGGGCAGGTTGGCGCCGCGCACGCCGAACGAGGCGCGGGCGAAGACCGGGAACGGGATGCCGTACTTGGGGCCGGCGTGCCCGGTGAGCAGCATCGGCACCAGCACGATCAGGTTGGCGAGGGCGATGGTGAACACCGCCTGCTTCCAGTCCATGCCGACGGCGATCAGACCGGAGGCCAGGGTCCAGGAGGCCGTGTTGTGGGCCATACCGACCCAGAGCGCGGAGAAGTTGTACGTGGTCCAGGTGCGCTTCCCGGCCGGGACCGGGAGAAGGTCCTCGTTGGCGTAGGGACCGCTGGGCGGCGGGGTGCCGGGAGCGAGTTCCACGCGCCCGTCGGGGAGGGTGACCTGGCCGGAGAGGGGTATGGCCGGGGGAGCGGTGTCGGTCATGGCTGGCCAATCGGGTGAGGTGGGACGGGAGTTGGCCGTGCGGGCACCAGCCCCCTCCCCGGGACCGCGGGGAGAGGGTGACCAAGAGGGGTGTGGGGGAGGTCGGGCAACAGAGGTCGGGTCAGGCGTTGACGGCCGGGATCACCGTCGTGCCGTAGGCGTCGATGGTGGCCTCCTGCGCGTCGTGCATGTCGTACACCGCGAACTGGTCGACGCCCAGCGCGCGGAGGGCGTTCAGTTTCTCGATGTGCTTCTCCGCGGGGCCGATCACACAGAACCGGTCCACGATCTCGTCGGGCACGAACTCGGTGTCCGGGTTGCCGCTGCGCCCGTGGTGGGCGTAGTCGTAGCCCTGCCGTGCCTTGATGTAGTCGGTGAGTTCCTCGGGGACCTGGGCGGAGTGCTCGCCGTACTTGGCGACCAGATCGGCGACGTGGTTGCCGACCATGCCGCCGAACCAGCGGCACTGCTCCCGGGCGTGGGCGAGGGCCTCGGGCGAGTCGTCCTCGGTGACATAGGCGGGGGCCGCCACGCAGATCGTCACGTCCGACGGATCGCGCCCGGCGGCGACCGCCGCGTCCTTGACGGCCTTCACCATGTACTCGGTCAGATACAGGTCGGACAGCTGGAGGATGAAACCGTCGGCCTCCTCGCCGGTCATCTTCAGCGCCTTCGGGCCGTACGCGGCCATCCAGACGGGGAGTTGGGCGCCCTCCTTGATCCACGGGAACCGGATCTTGGTGCCGCCGAGGTCGGCCTCCTCGCCCCGGGCGAGCGCGCGGATGACCTTCATCGCCTCGCTGATCCGGGCCAGGGTGTTGGGTTTGCGGCCCGCGACCCGCATCGCGGAGTCGCCGCGGCCGATGCCGCAGACGGTGCGGTTGCCGAACATGTCGTTGAGGGTGGCGAACGTGGAGGCGGTGACCTCCCAGGTGCGGGTGCCCGGGTTGGTGACCATCGGGCCGACCTTCAGATGGGACGTGTTCGCCAGGATCTGGCTGTAGATCACGAACGGCTCCTGCCAGAGCACGGAGGAGTCGAAGGTCCAGCCGTACGTGAAACCGTTGCGCTCGGCCCGTTTCATCAGGCTGACGACACGGGAGGCCGGCGGGTCGGTCTGCAGGACGAGTCCGAAATCCATGGCGTCCATGGCACCCTTCCTAGTTGAGGTACTGACAGGTGGAGCGCGGGGTGAAGACGCCGTGGCCGGCGTGTCCGGTGTACTCCCGCTGGTCGATGATCACCTCACCGCGCGAGAGGACGGTCTCGACACGGCCGGTGGTGCGCTTGCCCTCGTACGCCGAGTAGTCGACGTTCATGTGGTGGGTCCCGGCGGACATGACCTGCTCGGCGTGCGGGTCGTAGAGGACGATGTCGGCGTCGGCGCCGGGAGCGATGGTGCCCTTCTTGGGGTACAGGCCGAACATGCGCGCCGGGGTGGCGCAGGCGATCTCGATCCAGCGGCGGCGGGAGAGGTGCCCGTCGACGACGGCCTGGTGGAGCAGGTCCATACGGTTCTCCACGCCCGGCAGGCCGTTGGGGATCTTGGAGAAGTCGCCGCGGCCCAGCTCCTTCTGGCCCGCGAAGCAGAACGGGCAGTGGTCGGTCGAGACCACCTGCAGGTCGTTCGTCCTGAGCCCCTGCCACAGCTTGGCCTGGTGTTCGCGCGGCCGCAGCGGGGTGCTGCACACATACTTCGCGCCCTCGAAGTCCGGCTCGGCGAGGTTGTCGGTGGACAGGAACAGATACTGCGGGCAGGTCTCGCCGAAGACAGGAAGCCCCTCGTCCCGGGCCCGGGCCAGCTCGGCCACCGCCTCCATGGCCGAGACGTGTACGACGTACAGCGGGGCGCCCGCGACCTGTGCGAGCCGGATGGCGCGGTGGGTGGCCTCGGCCTCCAGCAGGGCCTTGCGGACCTCGCCGTGGTAGCGCGGGTCGGTCTCGCCCCGGGCGAGCGCCTGCTCGACCAGGACGTCGATGGCGATGCCGTTCTCGGCGTGCATCATGATGAGCCCGCCGTTGTCGGCGGAGCGCTGCATGGCGCGCAGGATCTGACCGTCGTCGGAGTAGAAGACGCCCGGATACGCCATGAACTGCTTGAAGGAGGTGACGCCCTCCTCCACCAGCAGGTCCATCTCCTTCAGCGTCTCGTCGTTGACGTCGGAGACGATCATGTGGAAGGCGTAGTCGATCGCGCAGTTGCCCTCGGCCTTGGCGTGCCAGGTGTCCAGTCCCTCGCGCAGGGTGTGGCCGACGCTCTGCACCGCGAAGTCGACGATCGTCGTCGTACCGCCCCAGGCCGCGGCCCGGGTGCCGGTCTCGAAGGTGTCGGAGGCGAAGGTGCCGCCGAACGGCAGCTCCATGTGGGTGTGCGCGTCGACGCCGCCCGGGATGACGTACTTCCCGGTGGCGTCGATCACCCTCCCCCACCCTTCGGGCGGGGGTGCCCCCATCTCGCTTCGCTCGGCGGTGAACGCCCCGGCGGCGGGCGTGCTGGAGGCGGCGAGGGCGGCGACGCGGCCGTCCTCGATCAGGACGTCGGCGTGGATCTCGTCCGACGCGGTGATGACGAGCCCACCACGGATGACGGTACGGCTGCTCATGCTGCTCCCTCGGTCAACAGTGCGGTCAGGGCGCGGTCAGCGGTGTGTACGCCCCCGGTGCCCGGTCGCGGTAGAACTGCCAGCGGTCGCGGACCTCGCGGAGCCCCGCCAGGTCGAGATCGCGGACCACGAGTTCGGTCTCCTTGTCGCTCGCCACCTCGCCGACGAACTGGGCCTCGGGGTCCACGAAGTAGGTCGTGCCGTAGAAGTCGTTGTCGCCGAGGTCCTCCACGCCGACCCGGTTGATCGCGCCGACGAAGTACTCGTTGGCCACGGCAGCCGCCGGCTGCTCCAGCTGCCACAGGTAGCGGGACAGGCCGCGCGAGGTGGCCGAAGGGTTGAAGACGATCTCGGCCCCGGCGAGACCCAGCGCCCGCCAGCCCTCCGGGAAGTGGCGGTCGTAGCAGATGTACACGCCGATCCGGCCGGCGGCCGTCTCGAAGACCGGCCAGCCGCTGTTCCCCGGGCGGAAGTAGAACTTCTCCCAGAATCCCTGGACCTGGGGGATGTGAGTCTTGCGGTACTTGCCGAGGTAGGAGCCGTCCGCGTCGATCACGGCGGCCGTGTTGTACAGGACGCCCGGCTGCTCCTCCTCGTACATGGGCAGCACCAGGACGATGCCCAGCTCGCGGGCGAGGGACTGGAAGCGGCGCACGGTCGGGCCCTCGGGGATCCGCTCGGCGTACTCGTAGAAGGCCTTGTCCTGAACCTGGCAGAAGTAGGGGCCGTAGAACAGCTCCTGGAAGCAGAGGACTTGGGCGCCCTGGGCGGCCGCGTCGCGGGCGGCCTGCTCGTGGACCTGGATCATGGATTCCTTGTCGCCGGTCCACGCGGTCTGGAACAGGGCAGCACGGATCACTCGGCTCATCGGGACCTCCGGTAGCTCGGTGTTCCGTGAGCGTAGAAAGCCCGTGAGGGTCGTTCGACGGGCAGCGTGTCACGTCTGCGGGCGTGCGGCGTGCCACCGTGTCACGCGTTCGCGATCCCATGTTTCACCGCCGTTTTCCCAGGTCGACGCATGTTTCACCCCTGTTGCGCATCATGCGCGAGGAGCGCGATGTGGACGGAGGCCGCCTGTTCGAAGTCGTCCAGGTCGACGCCGAGGCGGGCCTGTATGGCCTCCAGGCGGCGGTAGAGGGCGGGCCGGGAGACATGGTGGAGCTGGGCGGTGCGGGACTTGTTGCGGCCGGTCGCGAGATAGGTCCGCAGGACGTTCAGCAGCTCCGGTTCGGCGGCACACAGCAGCCCGTCCAGCTCCCGCTCGGCGAAGGACTGCACGTGCGGGTCGTCGCGCAGCAGCCGGATCAGTCCGCGGAGGTGGACGTCCTTGAGGCGCACGACGGCCGGCAGGTCGAGGACGGCCGAGGAGTCGGTGACGGCGTCCGCGACATGCCGGGCCTCGCGCAGCCCGGCGGGCACGTCGTCCCAGGCGGTACGGGGTTCGGCGGCGGCGACCACGGCCGGTGACCCGGCACGCAGCCGGGCCGCGAAGTGCGCGGTGAGGGCCTCGGCGTCCTGGTCGCGGGCGAGGCTGAGCAGTACGGCGGCGGCGCCGTCGGCGAGTTCGGCGACGAGCCCGGACATCCCCAGCAGGCGCAGCACCCGGCCGAGTTCATCCGCGGTGCGGTCGAGGACGACGAGCGGGACGAAGGTGCGCCGGTTGACCGGCAGCCCGGCGGCGCGCGCCCGGGGCAGCAGCTGCCGGGCCGGTACGACACCGGAGACCAGGTCGGTCAGCAGGCTCTGCGCGGACTCCTCCTCCCAGGAGTGGCCGGGGCCGCCGCCGAGCATGCGGTGCAGGACCAGGGCCTCGGCGGCCCGGTCGGCGAGCAGCCGCCCGGTGGCCGCCTCGCCGCGGTAGCCGCACAGCAGCAGCCGGCCCCAGCGCTCCCCGCGTCCGCCGAGTTCGGCGCTGATCCAGCCGCCGGCCGTCCCGGCGGAGGCCTGCCGGGCGATCCGCTCCCAGTCACGCAGCACGTCGTCCACCGCGGACCGCTCCCCCGCCGTGGCGAGGACGCGGTGGGCGAGGTTGGTGAGCACGACCGGGCAGCCGCTGTGCACGGCGACCTCGTCGAGGAGCCGTGGCAGGGGGGCGCCGGCCGTGATCAGGCCGGTGAGCGCGCCGCGCACCGACTCCGAGAGGCTGACGGCGGCGAACTTCCGCCGGACCAGGCGGGATTGGACCTCCTCGGTCAACTCGGCGAAGGGGAAGGGGCGGTGGAGGACCACCATGGGAAGGCCGCAGCGTTCGGCGGCCCGCCGCATCACCTCGGGCGGCGTGGGAAAGGCACGGCCGAGACCGAGGACGACCGCGGCGGCCTCGGCCCGGTGCAGCGACTGGATGTACTCGGCCTGCTTGGCCTCGTCCCCGGCGAGGAGCACACCGGTGGTGAGCACCATCTCGCCGCCGCTGAGCATCACCCCGACATCGGCGGCCTCGGCGACATGCACCCAGCGCACGGGCCGGTCGAGCTGCCCGGCACCGGCCACCACCTCGGGTTCCCCGGCGAGCACCCGCTCCAGGGTGAGCACCTGGCGGACGGAGAGGGCGGGTTCCCAGCCGTGCCGGGTCTCGGAGGTGGTGGTCATGGCCGTGCACCTGTTTCTCTAGTACGCGCTCCGCAGCGCCTGTTCGAGGATCGCCGCGCCCTCTTCCGCCTCCGCGACGGTGAGCGACAGCGGCGGGGCGACGCGCAGGGCGCTGGTGTTGTGGCCACCGCCCTTGCCGATCAGCAGGCCGCCCTCGCGGGCCATCTCCAGGACGGTGGCGGCCGCCTGCGGATCGGCCTCGTCCGTGCCCGGCCTGACCAGCTCGATGCCGATCATCAGCCCGCGTCCGCGCACCTCGCGTACGCCGGGCAGCTGGGCGGCGACAGCCCGCAGCCGCTCGATGAGCAGGCCGCCGACCCGGCGGGCGTTGCCCTGGAGGTCGTGTTCGAGGAGGTAGGTGAGGTTGGCGAGGCCTGCGGCCATGGTCAGCTGGGTGCCGCCGAACGTCGAAATGCT
Organism: Streptomyces roseochromogenus subsp. oscitans DS 12.976; assembly: GCF_000497445.1. NCBI lineage: Bacteria > Bacillati > Actinomycetota > Actinomycetes > Kitasatosporales > Streptomycetaceae > Streptomyces > Streptomyces roseochromogenus. The sequence continues at coordinate 1,771,317 of NZ_CM002285.1, forward strand.
GTTGGCGTCCAGGCAGTTCATGATCTCGGCGCGGGCGATCACCCCGCCGATCGAGGCGCCGTTGCCGATGCCCTTGGCGAAGGTGACGAGGTCCGGCGGGCCGCTCTGGGCATGCGCCTGCCAGCCCCAGAAGTGGTCGCCGGTGCGGCCCCAGCCGGTCTGCACCTCGTCGGCGATCCACAGGATGCCGTGCTCCTTCAGCACCTCACGGAAGGCGGCGTAGAGCCCGTCGGGCGGGGAGGTGAAGCCGCCGACGCCCTGGATGGGTTCGGCGATCAGCGCGGCGGGCGGGCGGGTGTGCCCGAGGATGTCTTTCAGATCGGCGACGCACGCGTCGATGAACGCGCGGTCGTCCAGCTCGGCGAACGGGCCCCGGGTGCGCACGCCGCCGTGGACGTACAGGGTCTGCAGCGGGGACAGCGAGGTCGGCGACCAGCTGCGGTTGCCGGTGATGCCGACCGTGCTGAAGGAGCGGCCGTGGTAGCTGTTGCGCATGGCCAGGACGGTGTTGCTGCGCCGGTGGGCGGTGGCGAGCAGCAGGGCGGTGTCGTTGGCCTCGGTGCCGGAGGTGGTGAAGAAGACCCGGGCGTCCGGGATGCCGCTCACCTGGGCGATGCGCTCGGCGAGTTCGACCATCGGCCGGTTGAGGTACAGCGTGGACGAGTGGACGATCCGCCCGGCCTGCTCGCCGACGGCCTTGGTCACCTCGGGCAGCGCGTGCGCGGTCATCGTGGTCAGGATGCCGCCGAAGAAGTCCAGGTACTTGTTGCCGGCGGAGTCCCAGACGTGGCGGCCCTCGCCGTGGGTGATCTCGATCGGCTCGTCGTAGTAGAGGGCGAGCCAGTCGGGCAGGACCTGGCGGTGGCGGGAGTAGAGGTCGTTCACGGCTGCACCAGCCCTTCGTAGGCGTCGGGGCGGCGGTCGCGGTAGAAGGCCCACTGCTGCCGCACTTCCTCGATCTGGTCGAAATCGAGGTCACGGACGAGGAGTTCCTCGGACTTGTCGCTCGCGACCTCGCCCACGAACTTCCCACGCGGATCGACGAAGTAACTGGTCCCGTAGAAGTCGTTGTCGCCGTACTCCTCCTGGCCCACCCGGTTGATGGCGGCGATGAAGTACTCGTTGGCGACGGCCGCGGCGGGCTGCTCCAGCTGCCACAGGTGGGCAGACAGTCCACGGTGCGTGGCCGACGGGTTGTAGACCAACTGGGCTCCGTTGAGGCCGAGTTGCCGCCAGCCCTCGGGGAAGTGCCGGTCGTAGCAGATGTAGACCCCGATGCGGCCGGCGCGGGTGTCGAAGACCGGCCAGCCCAGGTTGCCGGGTTTGAAGTAGTACTTCTCCCAGAAGCCCTTGACCTGCGGGATGTGGTGCTTGCGGTACTTGCCGAGGTAGGCCCCGTCGGCGTCGATCACGGCGGCGGTGTTGTAGTAGAAGCCGGACTGCTCGACCTCGAAGACGGGCACGACGACGACCATGCCGGTCTCACGGGCGAGGTCCCGCATCCGCCGCACGGTCGGCCCGTCCGGCACCGGCTCGGCCCAGCGGTAGTGCTCCGGCTCCTGGACCTGGCAGAAGTAGGGCGAGTTGAAGACCTCCTGGAACCCGATGACCTTGGCACCCTGCCGGGCCGCCGCACGGGCGTGCTCCTCGTGTTTCGCCACCATGGACTCGGTGTCGCCGGTCCAGGTGGCCTGGACCAGTGCGGCTCGTACGACGTTGGCCATGAACTGCTCCTTCGACGGGACCGCCAAAGCCTCTACGCCCGTAGAGCAGGCGGTAGAGGGACGAACGTAAGCCTCCGGGAGGCCCTTGCCAAGACCATCGTCGTCAACCCGCGGAGTCGATCACGTCTCACGCCTCCACTGGTGAGCGAAGGGACCGCTCGAAGGGATGAAACGGAGCATACCGGGACGATGCCACCG
>NZ_CM002285.1:1774199-1864840 GCF_000497445.1 Streptomyces roseochromogenus subsp. oscitans DS 12.976
GGCCCCGGCGAACCGGGCCCCACGCGGGGTACGGCGCCCGGGCATGTCCGGGGTGTCCGGCAGGGCGGCCTGCGGCACGACGACAGCCTCGGCACCGCCCTCCGCCATCCCGGCGAACCGCGCACTCCCACGCCGACGCTTGCGGGGCTTGACGGGGTCGGCGGGCGGAGGCGACTCGGGGGCTGGGGCTGCCGCGGGGGGTGCGGCCGCTCGGGGGGTACGGGGTGTGGAGGGGGCGGCTTCGGGAGCGGGGGTTAGGGGATACGGGACTGGAGGGGGCGTGGCGGCATACGGGACCTCAGTGGGGCTGTCGGCATCCCGCGACCGGGCAGACGCGCCCGCACGCGGGCCCCCAGCGGGACCGACACCATGCGGGGCCGCAGCGGAGCCATCAACATACGGCCGCCCGACGGATGTCACGCCCTGCGGGACCGGAGCGGACGAGCCGGATCGCCGAGCGCCAGCGGGCCCATCGAGATCCGGAGCGCGACCAGACACGGCGGCACGCGGGGCCCGAGCCGAGCCATCGCCATACGGGACCCCAGTGGGGCTGTCGGCATCCCGGGACCGGGCAGACGCGCCCACACGCGAGCCCCCAGCGGGACCGACACCATGCGGGGCGCGACCAGACACGGCGGCACGCGGGGCCCGAGCAGAGTCGGCATAGGGGGCCGGGGAGGGCGTCACCGCGTGTGGGTTCTCGGCGGGGGCGGCGATGGCGTCGGGCAGGGAGGGGCGGCCCGGGGTGGGGCGGCTTGTGGTGGGGGCGGGCGTGCGGAAGGGCTCGGCGGCCTGGCGAGCGGTATCGGGGGCGGGGGCGGTAGGCCAGGGTTCCTCCCGGCGCTCCAGTTCCGCCAAGCGGCCACGGAGTTCCGCGCAGCGTGCGGTGGCGCGTGTGTGGTCGTCCTGGGCCCAGGCGAGGTCGAGGCGGAGGGAATCGGCGCCTTCAGGGGAGGCGGGAGCGGAGAGCAGGCGGATCAGTTCGGCCTGGCGCTCCACCGCGTAGCGCTGTTCGCGGAGCATCGCGTCGAGGCGGTCGACCAGGACGTCCCGCGCGCCGGGCCGGGCGTCGTACGCGATGAGCGCGGCCCGGTGCAGCGCGCGGGCGCGTTCCCGCTCGGCCGTGGCGGCCGCGGGGCCGTACACACCCGCGAGATCCTCCAGCAGCGCCTCCACCACGTCCCACGGCGGCACCTCGCGCCCGTCCAGGCAGGCCCGCATGCCGTCGGGGTCGCGCTGCCAGAAGACCCCGCTCCAGCCTCCGCCCTGGTCCAGGCGTGCCAGCAGACCGTCCAGATAGCTCGCGAACTCCCGTACCCCACCGGGGAGTTGATCCAAGGCCATCGCTCAGCTCCCACCCGGCCGCCGGCACTCTCGCCCGCCCAGGCAACACCAGCCGTGTTACGGCTCTGCTACAGAGAGTTTTCCGGCAGTGCGCGGACAGCTCAGCGCGGGACCCCGGCCGCTGCGCGGACCCGGCGCCTCATACGGCCACGAGCGAACACCGCGTGACCAGCTCGTCCATCGACAGCCCGAGGGCCCCGGCCAGCGCGGCCACGGTGAAGAACGCGGGTGTCGGCGCCCGGCCGGTCTCGATCTTACGCAGCGTCTCGGCGGAGATGCCCGCCTGCGCGGCGACCTCGACCATGCTCCGGCCACCGCGCGCCTTGCGCAGCAACTGCCCGAGCCGCTGGCCGCGTTCGCGTTCTTCGGGGGTGAGAGGGGTGCGCACCATGCCAGTCATTTTAATACCACCCCTCACTCACACTGCCCATTAAAATACCGGTATAGTTATTGTCGCGGCCGTAGCCCCGCAGTCACCTGCGCCTCCGTGAACGACGCCATCGTGCACGGCACCCCCTCCGGGTACCGGCTCACGGTGGGCCGAGCCCGCCCGGCGGACCCGCGCCTGATCGAGACGGCCGAGCGGGCGCCGGCGGCCGGCATCGCGGCCGTCGCCGGCAACCGTATCGGCGACATCGCCCACGCCGTCGGCCGGTCTGCCGTACGGCCTGCCGCGGCATCCCGCACGGCTTCGGCGGCCACGGCGTGTGCCGCCACATGCAGAGGACCCCGAGGTCCCGAACGAGGGCCGCCCCGGCCGAGGACTTCCGCTCCGTCCCGGCATGGTCCTAGCCATCGAGCCCATGTCGATCACGGAGACTGGTCCAAGGGTTCCTACCGAGCGGCGACAGACCGGCCAGCCCCATGGGGCGAACATGCCCACCCCACCGGATCGTGTCATCGTGGGCATGAACAGCCCCCACCCGGTTACCCGGCGGAGCCAGTCGTCAGCGAAGGAATCTCGCCATGACCAACGGCTACCCTCCTGACCCCTTCGGTGAATTCCTGGGGCGCTTTTTCGGCGGAACCGGCGGAGCCACGGGCGGAGCCCCTCGCCATATCGACATCGGCCGCCTGCTCAGCCAGCCGGCCCGGGAGCTGGTCAGAGGGGCCGCCCAGTACGCCGCCGAGCACGGCAGCCGGGACCTGGACACCCAGCATCTGCTGCGCGCTGCCGTGGCGGCCGAGCCCACCCGGAGCCTGCTGAGCCGGGCCGGCGCGGATCCGGACTCGCTCGCGACGGAGATCGACGGCCGCGCCGGCCCGGTCCAGCACCCGCCAGGCGAGGCGCCGCCGCCCACCTCGCTGTCGCTGACGCCCGCCGTCAAGCGCGCCCTGCTGGACGCGCACGACCTGGCGCGGGCGAGCGGCGCCGGGTACATCGGCCCGGAACACGTGCTGAGCGCGCTGGCCGCCAACCCGGACTCGGCGGCCGGGCACATCTTGCACGCGGCCCGTTTCCCGGCCGGCGCCCTGCCGTCCGAGACCCCGGAGGGCACACCGGTCCCGGTCCGCGTGGTGGAGCGGCAGCGCGCCACCGGCACACCCACACTGGACAAGTACGGCCGCGATCTGACCGACCTGGCCCGGCAGGACCGGATCGACCCGGTCATCGGCCGGGACAGCGAGATCGAGCAGACCATCGAAGTCCTGTCCCGGCGCGGGAAGAACAATCCCGTTCTCATCGGCGACGCGGGCGTCGGCAAGACGGCCATCGTCGAGGGCCTCGCCCAGCGCATCGCGGACGGAGAGGTCCCGGACGTCCTGGCGGGCCGCCGGGTCGTCGCCCTGGACCTGACCGGTGTCGTCGCCGGCACCCGCTACCGGGGCGACTTCGAGGAGCGCCTGAACAACATCGTGGAGGAGATCCGCGCCCACTCGGACAAGCTGATCGTGTTCATCGACGAGCTGCACACCGTCGTGGGCGCGGGTTCCGGCGGCGAGGGCGGCGCGATGGACGCCGGCAACATCCTCAAGCCCGCCCTCGCCAGGGGCGAGCTGCACATCGTGGGCGCGACCACGCTGGAGGAGTTCCGCCGGATCGAGAAGGACGCGGCGCTGGCCCGCCGGTTCCAGCCGATCCTGGTGCCCGAGCCGACGACCGAGGACACCGTCGAGATCCTGCGCGGGCTGCGCGACCGCTACGAGGCCCACCACCAGGTCCGCTACACCGACGAGGCGCTCGTCGCGGCCGTGGAGCTGTCCGACCGGTATCTCACCGACCGGCGGCTGCCGGACAAGGCCATCGACCTGATCGACCAGGCGGGCGCCCGGGTACGGCTCGGCGCGCGGACCAAGGGCACGGACGTACGCGCGATGGAGCGTGAGACCGAGCAACTGGTCCGGGACAAGGACCAGGCGGTCGCGGCCGAGGACTACGACAAGGCCAAGGAGCTGCGCGACCGGATCGGCGAGCTGAAGCAGCGGATCGCCGAGGCGAGCGGCGACGAGAAGGCCGACGAGGGGCTGGACCTGGAGGTGACCGGGGAGGCCATCGCCGAGGTGGTGTCCCGGCAGACCGGCATCCCGGTCAGCCGGCTCACCCAGGAGGAGAAGGAACGGCTGCTCGATCTGGAGCACCATCTGCACCAGCGGGTGGTCGGCCAGCAGGAGGCCGTCGCCGTGGTCTCCGAAGCCGTACTGCGCTCCCGCGCGGGGCTCGCGAGCCCGAACCGGCCGATCGGCAGCTTCCTCTTCCTCGGCCCGACCGGCGTCGGCAAGACCGAACTGGCCCGGGCGCTCGCCGAGGCGCTGTTCGGCAGCGAGGACCGCATGGTCCGTCTCGACATGAGCGAGTACCAGGAGCGGCACACCGTCTCCCGGCTGGTCGGCGCCCCGCCCGGATACGTCGGCCACGAGGAGGCGGGCCAGCTCACCGAGGTGGTGCGCCGGCACCCGTACTCGCTGCTCCTGCTCGACGAGGTGGAGAAGGCGCACCCGGACGTCTTCAACATCCTGCTGCAGGTCCTGGACGACGGCCGGCTGACCGACTCCCAGGGCCGGACGGTGGACTTCACCAACACGGTCATCGTGATGACCAGCAACCTCGGCTCGGAGGCGATCACCCGGCGCGGTGCCGGGATCGGGTTCGGGCCGGGTGGCGCGGAGGCGGACGAGGAGGCGCGGCGCGAGCGGATCCTCCGGCCGCTGCGCGAGCACTTCCGGCCGGAGTTCCTCAACCGCATCGATGAGATCGTGGCCTTCCGGCAGCTGACGAGCGAGCAACTGCGGCAGATCACCGGCCTGTTGCTGGAGGGCACCCGGCGGCTGCTGGACGGGCAGGGCGTCTCGGTGGAGTTCACGGACGCGGCCGTCGACTGGCTGGCCGAGCGCGGCTATCAGCCGGAGTACGGCGCCCGGCCGCTGCGCCGCACCATTCAGCGGGAGGTCGACAACCAGCTGTCGAGGCGCCTGCTGAACGGATCGATCTCCGAGGGCGGCCGGGTGACGGTGGACGTCCGGGACGGACGGCTGGACTTCCACACGGACGCCCCGGCGCAGGGCGCCCGTGCACAGGAGGCCCCGGCACAGGACGCCCGCGCGCAGGAGTCCCAGCCGCCCGCGCCCGAACAGTGAAGGTTACGGCTCCGGGTCCACCACCATCGCCGAGCCGCCCCCGCGCCGTACCTTCTCTGCGGCTGCCAGCCACTTCCCGCCCGGCAGCCGTTGCACGCCGGTCGCCGCGCCGATCTCGGGGTTGAGCGAGAAGGAGTGCCCGATGGCCTCCAGCTGTTTCCTCAGGTCGCTGTTGTAGAGGGCGGGTTCGAGTTCGGTCTTGGCCGCGTTGCGCTGGCTCGCGCGCGGCGCGGCGATGGCGTCGACCAGCGGCAGATGCCGGTCCAGGAACTCGGTGAGGGTCTGCAGCACGGTGGTGATGATCGTGGCCCCGCCGGGCGAACCGAGCGCCACGACCGGCCGGTTGTGCCGGTCCAGCACGATCGTCGGGGAGATCGAGGAGCGGGGCCGCTTGCCCGGGCCGGGCAGGTTCGGGTCGTGCACGGCCGGGTTGGCCGGGGTGAAGGAGAAGTCGGTCAGCTCGTTGTTGAGCAGGAAGCCCCGGCCGGGCACGGTGATGGCGCTGCCGCCGGTCTGCTCGATGGTGAGCGTGTAGGAGACGACGTTGCCCCACTTGTCGGCCACGGTCAGATGCGTGGTGTTGTCGCCCTCGTACGTGGTCGGGGCCGTCGTACCGCCCTTGCCGCAGGCTGCCGGGTGGCGCGGGTCGCCAGGGGCGAGCGGGCTGGTGAGGACCGCGTCGTCCTTGATCAGGCAGGCGCGCGAGTCGGCGTACCGCTGCGACAGCAGCTGCCTGGTCGGTACGTCCTCGAAGGCGGGGTCGCCGACCCAGCGCCCTCGGTCGGCAAAGGCGATCCGGCTGGCCTCGATGAAATGGTGCAGATACTGGACCTCGCTCGCCTTCGAAAGGTCGGTCTTCTCCAGGATGTTGAGCGCCTCCCCGACCGTGGTGCCGCCGGAGGAGGAGGGGGCGATGGAGTACACGTTCAGGCCCCGGTACGACGTCCTGGTGGGCGCCTGGAACTTGGCCCGGTAGACGGCGAGGTCTTTCTCGGCCAGCTTGCCGGGGCGGGCTCTCCAGCCGGACGCGGGGTCCACGGGCGGGTGTTCGACGGTCTTGACGATGGCGTCGCCGATGTCCCCGCGGTAGACGGCATCGGTGCCCTCTCGGGCCAACTCCTCATAGGTGCGGGCCAGTTCGGGGTTCTTGAAGGTGGAGCCCACGACGGGCAGCTGCCCGTTCGGCAGGAACAGCTTCGCGGTGTCCGGGAAGTAGCGGAACCGGGTTTCGTTGGACGCGGTCTGCGAGCGGAAGGTGTCGTCCACGGTGAAGCCGTCGCGGGCGATCCGCTCGGCGGGCTTGAGGACCGTGCCGAGCCGTTCGCTGCCCCATGCGTCCAGCGCGGTCTGCCAGGTGGCGGGCGTACCCGGGGTGCCCACGCTCAGGCCGCTGCTGACGGCGTCGGCGAAGGCGAGCGGCTTGCCGTTCTCCACGAACAGGTCGGAGTCGGCGCTGAGCGGCGCCGTCTCACGGCCGTCGATGGTGTGCACCGTGCGGGACTTGGCGTCGTAGTAGACGAAGTAGCCGCCTCCGCCGATGCCGGAGGAGTAGGGCTCGGTGACGCCGAGCGCGGCGGCGGTGGCGACGGCCGCGTCGACCGCGTTGCCGCCGTGCCGGAGGACCTCGATGCCGGCGGCGGAGGCGTCGGCGTCGACGCTGGCGACCGCGCCGCCGTAGCCCACCGCCACGGGAACCTTGGTGACCTTCTCGCTCGTTGTAGCGGCGGGTGGCGCCGCCGCCCCCACCGACACCATGGCGGCCGAGACCGCCAGAACGGCCAGTTTCCGCATGCCAGGACGATCCATCCGAACCTCCCGTCGGGACAGTCCGCGCAGCGTAACCAGAGCATCGTCATACCGACAGTACGCCTCGGTGTCCCGCCACACGAACGTCACACGTCGAACACCGGTACGTAGCCGTCGTCCGGGCCCGCTAGCATGCGCGGCCATGAACGACGACGTGCGCAACATCGTCCTGGGCCTGGTGGCGACGGGAATCTCGGCCTCGCTCGGCTGGCTCGCCCGTACGTATCTGTGGCGCCGCAAGCTGCGGCGCAAGCAGGCGTTCTTCGGACTGCCGGACCACTCCGAGTCGATGCTCGTGGTCAACCGCGCGGCAGGCGGCCCGGAGCTGTCGGTGAAGCGCTACGACGTGTTCGCCCTGCTGGAACTCTCCGCCCTGATCAAGGACTGCCACGCGCGCGCCCAGGTCGTGGCGCACGACGCGACCCAGCAGGGCTTCGGCGAGCGGACGGAGTTCTGCGTCGGCGGGCCCTACTCGAACCGCCGGACGGCGGCCCACCTCTCCTCAATGCTGCCGGGCGTGTGGGTCAACACGGACACCGAACCGGTGGCGGAGCGGGGCACGTTCCGGATCGGCGGGGAGCACTACCGCATGGAACGCGGCCGGAGCGAATACGTCCTGCTCGCCCGGCTCACCGCCGACGAACAGGAGGACTCCCGCCCGGTGTTCCTCTTCTGCGGTCAGCGGGCCGTCGACAACCAGGCCGCGACCCGCTATCTCGCCCGCCACCACGAACGGCTGCACCGCAAGTACGGCACCGGTTCCTTCGTCCTGCTGCTGAAGGTGGTCAACTCGCAGGCGTACGGCCCGGATGTGGTCGAGCTGGTGGCGGACGTGACACGGGCGGCGCGGGCGCCGCTTCCGGAGACGGCCTCCGCCGACACGGCCGCTTAGCGGTTCAACAATCTTTACCGGTACGTAACTTACCCACGGGTTACTTGCGGTAAGGGGCCACGGTTACCGTCGGGTCACTTTGCACTGTTGACGAGTGAAGGAGTGACCCATGGGACATGGTCGCGCCCCTCTGCGCACCGCAGCCGCCGGAGCCGTCTCGGCGGCGCTGATCGCCGGTACCGTCGTCGGTCTGGCGCCCGCCGCCCAGGCCGCCGTCCCGTCCGTCCGTTTCGTCGACATCACCGGCGACGGCGGCACCGTACTGAAGGCGAACGTCGTCACACCCGCCGGCGCGGACGGCTCGCACCACTACCCGCTCATCGTGCTGCCCACGAGCTGGTCCCTTCCCCAGGTGGAGTATCTGGCGCAGGCGCAGAAGCTCGCCGACGACGGCTATGTGGTGCTCACCTACAACGTGCGCGGTTTCTGGCAGTCCGGCGGCCAGATAGAAGTGGCCGGTCCGCCGGACATAGCGGACGCCTCCAAGGTCATCGACTGGGCCCTCGCGCACACTCCGGCCGATCCGGCGCACGTCGGCATGGCGGGGGTGTCGTACGGCGCCGGGATCAGTCTGCTCGCCGCCGCGCACGACAAGCGGATCAAGGCCGTGGCGGCGCTCAGCGGCTGGGCGGACCTGGTCGCCTCGATCTACTCGGGCCGCACCCAGCACGTCCAGGCGCTCGGCGTGCTGGACGGCGCGGCCACCCTCACCGGCCGGGAGAGCCCCGAACTGCGGGAGATCTTCGACAACCTGTACTCGTCGAACCTGTCCAAGGAACAGGAGATGATCGACTGGGGGCGGAAACGTTCCGCCGCGACCTATGTCGACCAGTTGAACAAGAACGGCGCGGCCGTCATGCTCGCCAACGCCTGGGGCGACACCATCTTCCCGGCGAACCAGTACGCCGACTTCTACCAGAAGCTCAAGGTGCCCAAGCGCCTGGAGCTGCGCCCCGGAGACCACGCCACCGCCGAGCTGACCGGCCTGTTCGGGCTGCCCAACGACGTCTGGACGGACACCGAGCGCTGGTTCGACCACTATCTGAGGGGCGCCGGCAACGGCATCGACCGCGAGCAGCCGGTCCAGCTGGAGTCCCGTAGCGCGGGGGGATACGAGGGCTACCCGGACTGGAAGTCGGTCGGCGCCGCGCGCCGGAAGATCGCGCTCGCCGACTCCACCACCATCCACGCAGGCGTCGACTCCGGCGCGGACGGCGGGATCGTCTTCCTGTCCAGCATCCTCGACCAGATCGCCCAGCTGCCGCCCATGGCCTCCATCCCGCTGCTGCCGCGCCGCTGGGCGGCCGTATGGCAGTCGGAGCGGTACGACACCGCCCAGCAGGTGCGCGGCACGGCCACCCTGCACACCACCCTCACCCCGACCGCCGAGAGCGGCACCCTCGTCGCCTATCTCTACGACGTCGGGCCTCTCGGCCTCGGCAAGCTGGTCACCCACGCCCCGTACACCTGGCACGGGCGGACGCCCGGCGAGCCGTTCGACGTCGACCTGGACCTGTTCTCCACGGCCTACGACGTTCCCGCCGGGCACCGCCTCGCCGTCGTGGTCGACACGGTCGACCCGCTGTACATCGAGCACAACCCGTCCGGCGCGCAGCTGACCTTCTCCTCGCCCTCGGACGACCCGTCGTACGTGTCCGTCCCCGTGCGCGAGCAGTGATCTCCGGCTGCCGCCGGACGAGCCTGGCCCGAAAACTGCCGCCCCTAGGGTTTCGGGGCCATGGGCGGCTCTCCACCCGGCAGCAGTGCCCCAGGCCCGGCCGTGGCGACTGTCACGGCCTCGGTCTTGGGGCTGCGCTGCTCACGGCGGGACACCCAGCCGGCGAACCACGAGAGCAGCATGCACATCCCGATGTAGATCGGCGAGATCACCATCACCACAGGGATGAACGGCAAATCGTAGTCGAGGTTGGAGGCGATGAGCTTCCCGGCATGGAGGAACTCCTCGTAGGTGATGAGGTAGCCGAGGGAGGTGTCCTTCAGGGCGACCACCAACTGGCTGATGATGGCGGGCAGCATGGCGCGTACCGCCTGTGGGACGAGGACGTGCGCCATGACCTGCGTCTTGCGCATACCGAGCGCGAACGCGGCCTCGCGCTGGCCGCGTTCGACGGCGTTCACCCCGGAGCGGAAGACCTCGGCGAGCACCGAGCCGTTGTAGAGGGTGAGTCCGGCGACCAGCGCGGGCAGTGGCTGGACCTTCAGCGCCACGAAGATGAAGAAGATCATCACCAGCACGGGCATGGCACGGAAGAACTCCACGACGAGCGTGGCCGGCCAGCGCACGGTCCGGTGGTCCGACAGCCGGCCGACGGCCAGCACTCCGCCCAGGGCCAGGGAGAGCACGGCGGCGATACCGAAGGCCTTGAGCGTGTTGCCGAGGCCGCGCAGCAGCAGTTCCTGGATGCCCTTGTACTCGAACGGCATCCACTTGGTGTAAGTGAACTGCTCGGTGTCGAAGAGGAGATACAGCACCCAGGCGATCAGGCCGAGGAGGACGGCGACTGCGAGGACGCCGTAGCGGCGGTGCCGCTGCCGGGTGCGGGGTCCGGGAACGTCGTAGAGGGCGGTGGTGTCGGTCATCGGGCGATTCCCGAGGTGCGCTCCAGCACATGGAACAGCGCGCTGATGGCGAGCGTGATGACCAGGTAGCCGAGGGCGATCCAGACGAAGGTCCAGACGATGTTGTAGCCGAGTTCGTTGAGGGTCTTGTAGGTGCCGAGCAGTTCGGTGACGCTGAACGCGCCCGCGATGGCGGAGTTCTTGGCGAGCGCGATGAGGGTGGAGCCGATCGGCGGGATCACCGAGCGGAAGGCCTGCGGCAGGACGACCAGGCTCAGCGTCTGGCCGAAGGTCATGCCGAGGCTGCGGGCCGCCTCGCCCTGCCCCTTGGGCACGGTGTTGATGCCGGAGCGCAGCGCCTCGCAGATGAACGCCGAGGTGTAGCAGCCCAGGGCGAGGACCGCGAACACCTTGAAGGGCAGCACGAGTCCGAACCTCGGCAGTCCGAGCAGCACCGCGAAGAAGAGCAGGGTGAGCGGGGTGTTGCGCAGCACGGTGACCCACACCGTGCCGAAGACGCGCAGCGAGCCGATGGGCGCGACCCGGAAGGACGCCGTCACGAAGCCCAGGACGAGGGCCAACAGGGAGGAGTAGACGGTCAGTTCGACCGTGCCGAGGAAACCTTCCCGGTAGGCGGTGAAGTTGTCTGTCAGTACGTTCATGCCGTCCTCGTCAGCTCGCCGGATAGCGGTCGATCGCGGGCGGGTTCGGGGCGGGCACGCCGGACAGGCCGAGCGTGGCCTCGTACGCCGTCTTCCAGTCGCCGTTCTTCTCCCGGGCCTCCAGGGCGTCGTCGAGGGCGAACCGCAGGGCGCTGTCGGCGTGCGGGACGCCGATGCCGTACGGCTCCTTGGAGAAGGGTCTGCCGACGACCTTGAGTTCGCCGGGGGCCTTGGCCGCATAACCGATGAGGATGGCGTCGTCGGTGGTGACTGCGTCGACCTGGTAGGTGAGGAGGTTGTCGACGCAGACGGAGTAGGTGTCGTAGGCGACCGGGATCGCCTTCGGGTAGTCGGCCGTGATGCGCTGGTACGGCGTCGAACCGGCCGCCGAGCAGACGCGTTTACCGTCGAGGTCCCGGGGGCCGTGGATGTCGTTCTCGTCCTTGCGGACCAGCAGGGACTGGCCGGCCAGGTAGTAGGGGCCGGCGAAGCCGACGAGCTTCTTGCGGTTGGCGTTGATGGTGTAGGTGCCGACGTAGTAGTCGATCTGGCCGTTCTGCAGGGCGGTCTCGCGGTTGGCGGAGGCGATGGTGCGGAAGCGGAGCGTCCGCGGCGGGAAGCCGAGGGAGGCGGACATCATCTTGGCGATCTCGATGTCGAAGCCGGAGTAAGTGCCGGTCGCCGGGTCCTTCTCGCCGAGGTAGGGCTGGTCCTCCTTGGCGCCGACGACGAAGTAGCCGCGCCGCTTCGCCCGCTGCCAGGTGTCGGACGCGGGCAGGCGGTAGCCCTGGGCCACCTGGTAGTGCGGGAGCTTGTCGGCCGCCGGGCCCTTGCCCGGCGGGCTGCCCTCCTTGCCGCAGGCGCCGGCGAGCAGCGCGAGGAGGGAGCAGAGGGCGAGGGGCACACGGGTGGTACGGAACATGGGTCGCACTCCCCCGCTCAGTGCTTGAGGATCTTGGAGAGGAAGTCCTTGGCGCGCTCGCTGCGCGGGTGAGCGAAGAACTCCTCCGGGGCGCGGTCCTCGACGATCCGGCCGTCGGCCATGAAGACGACCCGGTTGGCGGAGGCGCGGGCGAAGCCCATCTCGTGGGTGACGACGACCATGGTCATGCCGTCGCGGGCGAGCTGCCGCATGACCTCCAGCACCTCGTTGATCATCTCCGGGTCGAGGGCGGAGGTGGGTTCGTCGAAGAGCATCGCCTTGGGTTCCATGGCGAGGGCGCGGGCGATGGCCACTCTCTGCTGCTGGCCGCCGGACAGCTGGGCGGGGTACTTTCCGGCGTGCGTGAGGAGGCCGACCCGTTCGAGGAGTTCCCGGGACCGGCGGTCGGCCTCGTCCTTCCCGCGTCTTCGTACCTTGACCTGGGCGAGGGAGACGTTCTGCAGGACCGTCTTGTGGGCGAAGAGGTTGAAGGACTGGAAGACCATGCCGACCTCGGCGCGCAGCCGGGCGAGGGCCCTTCCCTCCTCGGGCAGCGGCTGCCCGTCGAGCGTGATGGTGCCGGACTGGATGGTCTCCAGCCGGTTGATCGTCCTGCACAGGGTGGACTTGCCTGACCCCGACGGGCCGACGACCACGACCACCTCTGCCTTGCCGACGGTGAGGTCGATGTCCCTGAGGACGTGCAGCTCTCCGTAGTACTTGTTGACGCCCTGCAGCTCGATCAACGGATCGACGGCCATACGCAGCCCCACTCACTCTCAGCTGTGTCGTGGTTGCCGCAAACTATCCAGACGGTTGCGGAGTTGAGGGACGACACGCACTTTTCGGGCATAAGCCGTATTTACGCCCACGGGGGGCTGGGCAAGGAGTCAGGGCAGGGGGGCTGCTCAGTTCTCGGCGATCTCCGCGTACAGCTGGGACAGCTCGGGGACACCGCTGGCGGCCCAGTCCCGCCCGGCTCCCGCGACCTCCATCTCACGGCCGGAGGCCAGTCGTACGACAGGCTCGCCGTCGGGGCGGATCAGCCAGGCGGCGCCGGGCACCGTGCGCACCACGACCGTGCCCAGGTACAGCCCCGCGTCGTTTCCCAGCCAGGGCAGGGTCTCGGCGTCGTCGCGCCAGCGCGGGACCAGCTGGTCCAGGGCCTCCAGGGAGGCCGGGGTGTCGTCGAGGCGGACACCCTCCTGAGCCGCCTGCGAACGGAGCAGTTCACACTCGGAGAGCAGCGCGGCGACGCCCTCGGGGTCGGAGGGGAGCTCCCCCGCGCTCGCCTGCTCCCCGGCTCTCGGCTTCCCCCGAGCGGGAGGGGCCCCCGCCTCGGGGGCGCCCCCGTCGTCGCCGTTCTTCTTGTGCCGGTGGCCCAGGAACGGAAGGTTCATGGACCCAGCGTGGCATCAGACGTCGAGGTCGACCACCACCGGAGCGTGATCGGAGGCACCCTTGCCCTTGCGCTCCTCGCGGTCGACGTAGGCGTCCTTGACGGCCTTCGCGAACGGTTCGTTGCCGTACACCAGGTCGATGCGCATGCCGCGGTTCTTCGGGAAGCACAGCTGGCGGTAGTCCCAGTAGGTGAACGGATGGTCGTACTTCAGGGGGCGGGGCACCACGTCGTCCAGGCCCGCCTCGCGAAGAGAGGCCAGGGCGGCGCGCTCGGCGGGGGTGACATGGGTGGAGCCCTCGAAGGCGGCCATGTCATAGACGTCGTCGTCCGTCGGCGCCACGTTGTAGTCGCCCATCACGGCGAACGGGCGGCTGCCGGAGGCGTCACCGGCGACGGCCGCCTTCAGGGCCTCGAACCACTGGAGCTTGTACGCGTAGTGCGGGTGCTCCACCTCGCGGCCGTTCGGCACGTACACCGACCAGACGCGGACCGGGCCGCAGGTCGCCGAGAGGGCGCGCGGCTCGGTCACGCCGTCGAAACCGGGGTCGCCGGGCAGGCCCTTGACGACGTCCTCGATGCCGACCCGGGAGAGCACCGCCACGCCGTTCCACCGGCCGGTCGCGTGGACCGCCGACTCATATCCCAGCTCGCGCAGCTGGTCGGACGGGAACTGGTCCTCAGCGACCTTGGCCTCCTGCAGGCAGAGCACATCGGTGCCGCTGCTCTCCAGCCAGGCCAGCAGTCTCGGAAGGCGGGCGGTGATCGAGTTCACGTTCCAGGTAGCGATGCGCATGCCTCACAACCTACCCGGAGGGTGTGACAACCGGTCCCGGCCCGGAGTACGGGGACCGGTGTCCCGGCCCGGGAGTTCGGCGACCGGTTCCGGGCTCACACCTTGCGGGCTCACACCTCGGTGGAGGCTCCCGGGGTCAGCCGCTGGTGGTCCGTGCCGCCGAGGGCGCCGATCTGGCGGTCGTAGATCGGGCGGGCGAGGTCGGTGAGCAGGGCGTCGTGGACGTCGTAGGCGCGCTGCGGCTTCACCTCCCGGACGTAGTCGATGACCTCGGAGATCTTGTTCCACGGGGCCATCACCGGGAGCATCAGCGTCTCCACCGGCTGGTCGGGGACGGTGAGGGCGTCGCCGGGGTGGAAGACCCGGCCGCCGTCGATCAGATAGCCGACGTTGGTGATACGCGGGATGTCCGGGTGGATCACCGCGTGCAGCTCGCCGTGGACCTGCACGTCGAAGCCGGCCGCGGTGAAGGTGTCGCCGTGGCCGACGGTGTGCACCCGGCCCGGGAAGGCCGCCGTGATCCGGTCGGCGACGGACCTCAGCGTCCAGATCCGGGCCACCGGGTTGTTCTCCATGGCGGCCCGGAGCCGGAACTCGTCGAAGTGGTCCGGGTGCTCGTGCGTGATCAGGATGGCGTCCGCGCCGAGCGCGGCGTCCTCCTCGCTGAACCCTCCGGGGTCGATGACGAGGGTCTGCCCGTTCTTCTCCAGGCGGACGCAGGCGTGGGACTTCTTCGTGAGCTTCATGTCACACCATCCTGCCGCGCGCGGCGGCGCGCCGCTCACTCGGAGGGGGTGGTCTCCTCCCGGATGACCTGCCGGGCCACCCGGAACGCGCTGCGTGCGGCCGGCACCCCGCAGTACACGGCCGCCTGCAGCAGCACTTCCTTGATCTCGTCCGGGGTGAGCCCGTTGCGCAGGGCGGCCCGGGTATGCAGGGCCAGCTCCTCCAGATGGCCGCCCGCGACCAGCGCGGTCAGCGTGATGCAGCTGCGGGTACGGCGGTCCAGGCCCGGCCGGTCCCATATCTCGCCCCAGGCGTAGCGGGTGACGAGCTCCTGGAAGTCCCCGGAGAATCCGTCGGACTGCGCCAGCTCCCCGTCCACGTACGCGTCGCCCAGCACCTCCCGGCGGATCTTGAGCCCGCTCTCGTACCGGTCGGGCCGCACGGCCGGCTGCGCGGGTACGGCGACCGGGGCTATCTCGGCGCGAGGCACGGGCGGCGGCGCCACCGCGGGGACCGGCGGGGCCGACGCCGTCGGCAGGACCGTCTGACCGGTGTCGTAGGGCTGCTGCCAGGCGGTGGAGAAGTGGTGCACCAGCAGGTCGGTGACGGCCGCCGGCTGCTCGACCGGGACCAGGTGGGAGGCGCCGGGGACGACCGCGAGCCGCGCGTCCGGTATGCCCGCGACCAGGGTGCGGGCCTCGGCGGGCCCGGTGACCTGGTCGTCGGAGCCGACGAGCACGAGCGTCGGCGCGCCGACCCGGCCCAGCTCGGGCCGTACGTCGAATGCGGCGAGCGCCTCACAGGCGGCGATGTAGCAGCCGGGGTCGGTGGTGCGGACCATCTGCACCGCCCACTCGGTGATCGCCGGCTGGGCCGCGGCGAACCCCCCGGTGAACCAGCGGTCCGGCGCGGTCCGGGCGATCGGGTCGAGGCCGTTGGTGCGGACGATGACCCCGCGCTGCCGGAACTCGTCGGCGGTCCCGAACCGGGGCGAGGTGGCGACCAGCGCCAGCGAGGCGAGCCGCTCGGGGTGGCGCAGGGCCAGCTCGATGCCGATCGCACCGCCCAGCGCGCAGCCCGCGTAGCCAAACCGCTGCACGCCCAGCGAGTCCAGTGTGGCCAGCAGCCGGGTGGTCAGTTCGGCGACGGAACCGGCCGGGTGGGCGGGGGCGCCGCCGTGGCCGGGCAGGTCGAACCGGAAGACCCGCCAGTGCTTGGTCAGCTCCGGGACCTGGCGGTCCCACATGTGCCATGTGGTACCCAGTGAGGGACCCAAGATCAGGACCGGAGCGTCTTCTGGCCCGTCAAAGCGGTATTGCAGGGTGTTCGGTGGTGTCTCACTCACGCCCCAGACCCTCTCACGTCTCACGATGCCCCTATAACAGGGGGACGCTGGATACCGTCCTGACCAGGTTGAAGACCTCTCGGGCGGCATATCGCTTGAGGCATCGGATGATCTCGCGTCGGGTCTTGCCATCCTGGGTGCGGCGCTCGTAGTACGCCCGGGTGCGCGGGTCATGGCGCAGCCGAGTGAACACGATGCGGTGTAGGGCGGCGTTCGCCTGCCGGTCGCCGCCGTGGTTGAGCCGTCGCGTGATTCGCCGCCCAGAGGAGTACTCGATTGGACTGACTCCGCAAAGGGCTGCAAAGGACGCCTCGGTGTTCAGTCGCTCGGGGTTGTCTCCCGTGGTGATCAGGAGAGTGACAGCGCTGTCCGGGCCGATGCCCACCGGTACGAGCAGCTGCGGGGCGTGGTGTTCGACGAGCCGGGTCAGGCGTTGGTTCAGCTCATTGATCTGCGCGGTGAGCTGTTCGATGCGCTCGGCGAGCATGCGTAGCGTCAGGTGGGTGGCCTGGGCCACCGCGTTCTCGTCTCCCTCGCTGTCGAGTGGGCTGAGGCGCGCGCAGGTGCGGAACAGCTCGGCGTTGCCGAGGCTGGACAGTCGTTCCCGCAGGGCGGGGTCGGCGATGACCAGGACGGCTTTGAGCTGGTTGATCGCCTGGGTACGGGCCTTGACCGCGGAGTCCTTGGCGAGTTTGTAGATCCGGGCGCTGTGCACGGGGCCGTCGCCGGACTTGGCCTGAGCCCGGGTGCGTCCGCTGGGCACGGCTCGCGCGGCGGCCTGAGCGTCGAGCGGGTCCGACTTCCCGAGCAGCCGGCGAGCCGTCCGGTCGGGCCGGTTCACTTCGAAGACCTGAATTTGCTGGGCCAACAGGTAGCGGGACAGGCCCGCGCCGAAGGTGCCGGTGCCCTCCACGCCGGCCCGGCGCACCGTCCCCCGCTTGCGGGCCCAGACAAGAAGCTGCCGATAACCGGTCGCCGTCGCCGGAAAGGACTCGGTTCCCAGGACCTTGCCGAGCGGGGAGATCACGGCGGCGACATGCACCTCGCCGTGCGTGTCCACGCCCAGGACGACCTCGCGCCGAACGGGCGGATCCGTGCTCGAGGAGGTGCTGCGCTGTCGGGTCGTCATGATGGTCCGCCTCCCACGAGGTGACATGCTGAGTGGACGGCACCGGCCCGCTCGGGCGGTCTGAACCGTGATGGCGCCTGAAACTCGGCAAGGCCCCTATTGAGACACGCCCTGTGGCTCGGTACCAGCAGGCGCCCTCCCGCAACGACAGTCGACAAGCCAGTGACTGGACACTTCGGTCATAGATCTCATGAGTCAGACCCCAGTCCGGGACGGCACTCCGCAACAGTCCCACTGGTCCCGGCACAACGGCCTGACACGACCGCAGCCGGATAGCTTCGTCCGAACCGTCGCTCAACATGGCCTGGACGGACTGACAACGAGTCGAAATTAGTCCACTCGTGACCCGCATCGAAGGACAGCCGTGTGGCCCGCCGTACCGGCCGTCCTTCGTCGGCCATGGCACGAACGGCCCGAGGAACGCTCGACAGGGCTGACCCAGCGCTGCGAAGGACGCCTACTTCACCGGCATCACCCACTGGATCCGCGGCAACCTCGACTGGAGCCGCACCGCGAGCCGCTACAGCGCCGGGCCAAACGCCACGGACCTCCGAACCTTCGGCGAATGAGGGCCCGAACGCCTTCCGGGCTCTTGCCTTCGAGTAATGGGGTTTCGCGCTAGCTTTCGGGCGTGGCACATGACGAGGCAAGGCAGATGGACGTGGCATCGTCCCGGGGATCCGCCGGCGCCGCCGCTGCATGTACGAGTGGACGACGAGGTCGCCATCACCCTGTACGGATCAGCTGCCTACGGGTGGACGCCGGTCGAGGTGGTCACAGGGCCCTTGACGCTGGTCGCGGCGGAAGCGACAGACGGAACCGTAAGGGTCACGGTCAGGGCGGTCGGTGCGGGCGAGGCGGAGCTGCGGTCGACGTCGTTTTTCCGCGGTGATCGGTTCGGGCCGCAGACGCGGCTGTGGCGGCTGCTGGTCCGCGTCGAGCCGTCGTAGGCGTACAGCCGTAACGGGACCACAGTGAGCGTCAGTTGCCAGGCCCTGGAGGGTGGACCGTGTGGGTCGGGGGTGTAGGTGTCGGCCGAGCTGAGTATGGCGGTGCCCGGGGAGCCGGCGCGTGCGGCGGCGGACCGGGTGCCGTCGGGTGCGGTGCGGTCGTCAAGCACGGTGACCGCATCCTGGTTCGAGCTCCTCACCTGATCGAGCGGCTGGACCTCGCCCGTCAAGCCAGACACCGAGCCCTCGAACACCTTCACCGAGGACCATCGCGTCGGCGCCGAGCCACCTGTCGGTCGTCGCCACAGGGAAGTTCGCGGGGAATCCCTATGCCGTAACAAGGGATCCCCTCCGAAAGCGGGTGTCGCAGGTTCGAATCCTGCCGGGGGCACAATACATTACTGCTCTGACCTGGGGCTTCTCCCCCAGGGAGGGGTCTAATCGGCCTCGGACATCTCATCCGGGGCGGTTTGCGTGAGCGGACGGACAGTTGATCTCCCGGACATCGCCCGACGGATCAGCATCGTCCGGCATGGACTCCGGGCGGGGCTTCTCCGTACCGCCGGGCTCAGGCTTCACTTCAGGTGCGTTCTCGGAGGCGGCGCGGGCGCGGTAAACGCGGCCGAATGTGATCGCGGCCCCGTTACACGCCTGGGAAGGGGTCGTTGAGGAGTCATGAGCGATCCATACGACTCTCGTATTGCCATCACTGGGCGCGACGACTCGAACGAGGCCGTTGTGACAGCCGTACGACAGCTCTCCCGCAGCACGGTGTGGACGCTGCAGGGCAAGGTGCCGTTCGACTTCGCCGCCCACCACCCCCAGGGCATCACCCGCGGTCACGACCATCGACTCTACGTGTCGACTGCGGAGATCGTCGAAGCAACAAGGCCGTACGACAGGCCCGTGGACGGCTACGACCGCACGCCTGGTCGTGGCGTCGGGCATGTGTTCGTCACGGACAGCGAGGGCGCGGCGCTGGGGCACGTCACGGTGGGCGAGGACACGGTCTACCACCCCGGCGGCATCGACTTCGACGGTGAATCCCTCTGGGTCCCGACCGCGGAGTACCGGCCCGACTCCCGTTCCATCGTCTACCGCGTGGACCCCGACACTCTGGCCGTTACCGAGGCGTTCCGCTTCGACGACCACATCGGGGGCATCGTCCGCGACCGCGAGACCGGCCTGCTGCATGCCGTGACGTGGGGATCCCGGCGGCTGCTCACCTTCACCACCGAAGGGCGGCTCGTCCACCGGGTCGACAACAAGAGCCACTTCGTCGACTACCAGACCTGCGTCACGGCCGGCGGCGGCCACATGGTGTGCACCGGCATCGCCGAGTACCCGCTGGCGGGTACCGGCGTCTTCAGTCTCGGCGGTATCGCTGTCGTCGACACCGAGTCGGGCCGGATCGAGCACGAGGCTCCGGTGACCACCCTGTCTCCTGCCGGCCGCGTCGTCACTTACAACGCGGTCCATCTGGAGATCGACGGGAGCACCCTGCGGATGTTCGCCGCACCGGACGACGGCGAAGCGGCGGGTGGCTCCCATCTGCTCACGCTTGAGACACCACTTGCCTGACCCGTCGGGCCTCGCTGGTCAGGCGCGTACCGCCAGGAAGTAGCGCCCGCGGTACATCAGTTCACCGTCCAGTTCCATGCTCAGGCTTTCGGGGGTGAAGCGGCGCCGGAAGATCGGGTAGGTGGTCCCGTCGACGGTCCGCAGCTCCGTCTGCTCCTCGTGCAGGTCGCCGTCACTGCGCAGGTCGATCACGATCAGCTCGCGGGCCGTACGCCGCGCTTCGGCGAGGAAGACGGCCCGCTCAGGCGGTCTGAGCAGCCCGTAGAAGTTGCCCGTGACGATGCGGTCCAGGCCGCCTGTGGCAAAGGGCAGCGGCGGAAACAGTGCCCGCACCAGCCGGGCCCGCGGCACCCGGGCGCGCGTCAACTCCAGCATCTCCGCGCTCTGGTCCAGGGCGACGATGTCGCCGCGCAGGAACTGGGTCCACACGCCCGTTCCGCAGGCGACATCCGCCGCCCTCCCCTCCGGCAGGGTATTGAGCAGCTTCCCGATCTCCGCCGTCTCCCGGTCCAGCCCGGCGTTCACCACCTCGTCCCCGCGATAGCTGGTCTCGTCGTAGACCGGGGCGCGATGCCGGTAGTACTGCTCCCGCACTAAGTCACGCATGGCGCGAGAGCTACCCCCGAGTGAACACAGCGCAAACCGCGAGCCGTTACCCCAGGATTGGAATCAGCCGACTCCGCTGGTCCGTGCGCGGGCAACCTGTGGCACCGGGGAAGGCCCGCCGACCGCTGGAGCTGTCTGACCTGCGGCCGGGCTCAGATCGCAAACCCGTTCATGTGATCACTCGATGCGGTAATGCGGGCAAAGCGGAGTGATCGCGCAGTCATCCTGTGATCAGCAGCGCCGCGAGCCGGCGTGTGCCGCATCCGACCGACAACACAGGGGGAATCGGTATGACATCTGCTCCGCATAGCGGCCGGGGTCTGGAAGAGCAGGCGGTGCTACTCGTCGCGGGTCTGGCGGACTTGGCGGTGAGCGCCGTAGGCTCGGCCGCCGGAACCGTGCAGCAACTGCTGCGCCGGTCTGACGGGCCCGAACTCGCACGGGATGCGCAGCAGGACCTGATGGCCCGCGGCCGTATCGCCCTGGATCGCGCCGCATCTGCTCCCCCGGCCCACCTGGAGGTGCTGGCCCAGAACGCCGTAGCCCGGCAGTCGGCGTCCGGCAGCGATGTCTGACCGCTGGGATCCGGCCGGATTCAAAGACCGTATCGACGCCCTTCTGGCCGACTTCCTGGCAGGCGAAGCCGAACAGCTTCTCGCGATCGACGACGCTCTGGAGCCGGTCGCCGATCAGTTGCAGGCGGCCGCGCGGCACGGCAAGCGGCTGAGGGCGGCTTTCTGCTACTGGGGGTGGCGTGCGGCCGGCCAGCCGGACAACGATGCCCTGATGCGTGCGGCTGCCTCCATGGAGCTCGTCCATGCCGCGGCGATCGTCCACGACGACATCATCGACGGCAGCCCACTGCGTCATCACCTACCCACCGTTCACATCGCCCTGCAGGCCCCCCCTCGCCGGGCGTCCGCAGGCACGCGCCGCCGCCCGGTCGCTGGCCATGCTGGTCGGGGACCACCTGATGGCGCTGGCCGGGCAGCTGTTCGCCACCAGCGGCCTGCCCGCCGCCTACCTGGCCAGGGCCCGGCCGATGTGGGCGGAACTCGCGCGGGAACTGATCGCGGGCGAATGCCTGGAGATCCTGACCACGGGCGCCCACCCGGACCCGGACGTGTCGATGAAAGTCGTGCGATACAAGACGGCCAAGTACACCGTCGAGCAGCCCCTGCTCATCGGTGCCCTGCTCGCGGGCGCCTCCCCGCAACTGCGGGCCACCTTGTCCGCGTACGGGCTTCCGCTGGGGGAGGCATTCCAGCTGCGCGACGACCTGCTGGGCCTGTTCGGCGAACCGGAGCGCACGGGCAAGGCCGGCCTGGACGACATCCGCGGCCGCCGACCCACCGCCCTGCTGGCCAAGACCTGGCAGGCCGCCCTTCCCGCACAGCGTGAGCAGCTTGCCGGCGTGCTGGGACGCCGTGACCTCAACGAGAAGCACCTTCGGGACGTACGCGAGCTGATGGTCACGCTCAAGGCCCCGGAACAAGTGGAAAACATGATCGCCTCCCGGGTGCAGGAAGCCGTCGGTCACCTGGGCGGGCTCGACACGTCTCAGCAAGCGCGGCGGGCCCTGACCGCCCTCGCCCACTCCGCCACCGACCGCCGCAACTGACCCGCTCCGCGAAACGGCCACCGCACACCACCGCACGCCACCGTGCAGCCTGTCGAGAAGGACTGCTGACACGACCTACACCGAAGCCTCGATGAACGCCCTGCGCCAGTCGGGCGACGAACTCGCCGACGCCGTCGTGGCCACACTGTTCGAGCGGGGGGAGGTCGGCAAGTTCAACACCCTGATGCGCTACGTCTCCACCGCCGGCTCACCCCTGCCCGACGGACTGCCCGAGGTCGCCCGCGAGTACCTCCGGACCACCAGCGTGCCCCCGTCCTGGGTGGACTGGGGCGAGATGGAGAAGGCCCGGCTGTTCTTCATCGACAACAACGTGCACATCTCCACCGCTCTGTCCTTCGCCTCCATGCCCGCCTGCTACGTCGTGCCGCACGTCGCGAAGCTGCTGTCCGCCACGCACGGGCTGAACTACCCGTCCAAACGGATGGCAGAGACCGGCCAGTTCACCGTCTACCTGATGCAGCCCGACGCCTTTGAAGCAGGCAGCCGCTTCATCCCCGCCGCGCAGAAGGTCCGCCTCCTGCACGCCTCCATCCGCCACCACCTCAAGCGCGAGAACCGCTGGGACACCGAGGCCATGGGGACGCCGATCTGCCAGGAGGACATGATCGGCGGGCAGATGTTGTTCTCCCTCCTCGTCCTGGACAGCCTGCACCGGCTCGGAATCCACATGTCCACCGAAGGCGCCGAAGCGTACTTCTACGCATGGCGCGTGGTCGGCGCCATCCTCGGGGTCGACCAGGACGCCGTACCCAAAACCCTGGAAGAGGCCCGGCAGTTCCTCGACCTGTACATGATCCGCCACATGGGCCCTTCGGAAGAGGGCGCCCATCTGACCCGACAGCTGATCGACCTCTACGAGGAGGTCGTCCCCGGCACCTTCTTCGACCCCATCGTCTCCGCCCTCCTCCGCTATCTCGTCGGCGACACCTGCGCCGACTGGCTCCAAGTCCCCCGCACCGCCTGGGACACCGTGGTCAAGATCGTGCCCAGCCTGCTCGGCGTACTGGAGACCATCGAGGACAGCTCACCGCTGGGCGCCTGGGCCCTGGACCGCCTCGGCCACCTCACCACCGTCTTCGAGCTGTCCTCCCTCACCCGCGGCCGCGTCATGCACTACGCCATCCCCGAACAGTTGAAGAAGGACTTCGGTGTCAGCGGCACCGTGCCCCGCACCCACCGCTGGACTCCTCCCGCACCCACCGTCGCATGCTGACGGCGCCGCTGCAGAAGGCAAGCACACGACCAGCCGACCCCGCACCGGAGAGGCGCCCCGGCCAGAACGCAGCCAGCACACATGAGGCCGGGAACCTCGTGAACATGTGAGAACTACGGAGGTGGTTTCCCGGGCCAGTCACCCCTAAGCGGCTTTCGCATAGGTCTCAACCCCAAAGAGGTGCTCAGTTGGTCTCGGGCTCCGCTTTGGGGGGCCGTGTTCTCGGAGGCGGCGCGGGCACGCGGACGATCTTCTGTCAGGAATTATCGCATGAATAGGAAGTAGCACCATTACAGGTATTTCCCGCCAAATGATGCGCTTCGCCGTCCTGTCAGTTGCGCGGCGGCTACGGTGATCACCGGTCATCGCACCACTTCATAACCGCTGCCCCGAAGGAGCGCTGAGTGCGCCGTAAACCCCGTATCGCTGGCCTGGTCGCTGCAGCTGTCGCTGTCCTGGCCGTGCCGCTCGTAGCCTCGCCCGCGCAGGCCGACACCGTCCGGGCGAAGCCGTATTACGAATCCGGCAATTACGCCGTGCAGTTCCTCGGTACCGTCAGCTCCGACGGCGCCGGCAAGTACCGGATCCAAGGTACGCTCTACGCCACCTGCCCGAGCAGTATTGTTCCCCCCGAAGTCACACTGGGCTACGGCGCGAACAGCGGCGGATGGCACTACGAGACCTTCGCCTGTAACGGCGACAAGATCCCCGCGACCATCGACATCACCGGTGACCGGCCCAGCGGGGACAAGGTCGATCTGATCGTCGGCGCCGCCGGAGGAATCCTGCACACGTGGGGGTACGGCAAGAAGGTCATCGTCGACCCCGGCGTCTGATCTCCGGCCGTACGAAGCCCCCGCTGGAGCACCTTCCGGCGGGGGCCTTCCGCATGGAGGTGCCGACGGCGCTGGTTGTTGCAGCCCTTCCCCTGACAGGTGTGCCTCGGGCGTCCCTCCTGGGGTGTGGGGACCCAACGAATTACTGCTCTGGCCTGGGATTTATCGCCCAGTGCGGGGTCCTAGTCGGTCGGACGTCTCGTCCGGGGCCGTTTGCGTGAGCGGTGCGTGAATGGACGGGGAGTTGTCTCCCTGCCATCGTCCGACGGATCAGCATCATCCGGTACGGACTCCGGACCGGGCTTCTCGGCGTCATCGGGCTCCGGCTCCGCTTCAAGAGCGGGTGCCGGGGTGCGCGGTTAGCGTGGCGGCATGGCATACGACGAAGTGCTGGCGGAGCGGATCAAGGAACGGCTTGAGCCCTCGGGGGTGACCGCGAAGAAGATGTTCGGCGGGATCACCTTCCTTCTTCAGGGCAATGCGCTGGCCAATCTGTACGACGAGGGTCTGATGGTGCGGGTCGGGCCTGACGGGATGGACGAGGCGCTGTCCCGTCCCGGCACCAAGCAGCTGGTGTTCCGCGGCAAGGAGTAGAAGGGCTGGGTGGTCCTGGCGGAGGAGACCCTCGACGACGACGTGCTGGACGACTGGCTGAAGTGGGCCGTGGACGTCACAGCGGAACTCCCGCCCAAGTGATCCGACCCGCCAGTCCACCTGCGTCCCAGCTGACCTCGTCACCTTCTACGACAGCATCGGCGACGTCACCTGGGCGGACGTCGGCGACGGCTACTTTCACATCACCGTGAGACCAGGCATGTAGCTGGACCCACGGTGATCGCACCACAGTTCATCAGGGCCGGCAGGACGGCCGGACGCTGAGCAGCTCGGTCCGCAGCACGGGCGTGCCGTCGACAGGCGCCGGGTCCTGCGTAGTTGGCTCGATGCCGCCAGCAGCGATCTTGTCGAGCGTCTTCAGGCCGGCGGTACCGACCGTGCCGAACACCGTGTAGTTCGGTCGCAGCGCGGAGTCTTCGTAGACGACGAAGAACTGCGAACCGTTCGTGTTCGGCCCGGCGTTGGCCATCGCCAGCACACCGCGCCCGTAAAGGCGACGGACGCCGGTCGGATCGCTCGGTGCCGGCGGCAGGTCCACCGGCAGCTCGTCCTTGTACTCGTACCCCGGCCCACCCTCACCGGTGCCGGTCGGATCGCCACACTGCAGGACCTTCAGCGTCGGATACGCCGTCAGCCGATGGCACACCGTACGGTCGTAGAACCGGTGCCGCGCCAGGTGCACGAAGCTCTGGACCGTGCACGGCGCCTTCGCCCGGTCCAGACGCAGCGGGAGCGGGCCCTGGCTGGTCGGGACAGCCATATCGACCGTGCCGTGGCTGGGGGTGTGCCGCGGATCGGGCGGGAGGGGAACCGGCCGCGCCGCCGGCTCGTCCGGGGTCTGGGTGTACTGGCAAGGACCGTGCGTGGTTCGCGGCGGGGCATCGGAAGCGGAGGCGGCGGTGCTGCCCCCGGACACGACCAACTCTGTGGCCGCCAATGCGGTCATGAGAGCCCGGTTCATCCTGCACACCCTCCAAAAGATCGCCAGACTTCGGAGCGGTCGCAGTCTAGAGCGCGGCCCGGCGGGCGAGAACCCGCCCGCAAGCCACATCCGCGTCCCAGCCTTCGCCCCGCGGCAGCAGGCCACTTCCTTCGGATGCGGCACAGCGTCGGCTGGCCGATCAGGGCGTCCACCCGGTGCACGACGGATGCTCCCCGAACCCGGTCGAGCGGCCTCCCCAGTCCACGCAGTGGCCCTCACCGAACGCTGCGTGCGCGTGCGGTGATCTCACCGGGGTGCCGCTGTTGAGACTGACGGTGCCGCTGCCGTCATCTCGGGTCACTCTGGTGGAAGGCGTCGCCGGTCGGCCAGCGTTCCGGCAGACCGAGAGCGGTGTGGACGGAGCGAATCGCGGGCTGGCGCTCGACCTGGATCCCAGCCAGTTGCGCGGTTGCCCAGGTAGGGAAGATAGGGGCAGGCAGCGAGGCGGGATCCGGGCTTTGCCAGAGAACGGGAGTGTTTTTCGTCCAGGTCCAGGGTGCTGGGTTGTTCACGACGAGCACGCCGCTGACACGGCTGTGGGCATGGTCGTAGGTGGCAGTCCAGTAGCCATCGGGCTTTCGGCTGAAGGTCGATCCGCTGTCGTAGGCGTACTCGACCGTACTCCCGTACAGCGCTCTCTCGATGTCCTCATCTTCGGGGAAGTCGGCTGCATGGCCTACCGCCACGATGAACGGCAGCTCCAGGTCACCATACTTCCCACCCTTGTGTGTGACGGCGTCGAGCACTCGCTCCGATCCGTCCTCGACCGACCATGCCGAGAGGTAGACGCCGATTGTCCTGCTGGATGGATTGCCACGTTTGCCTGGGCTGCGGGGGATCACTTGAAACCTGAGGCACCAGCCAGCCTCTTGCCAAGTGTGACTGGGAAGCGGCACCTTGCGCTCATGGTCGGCGATGACCTGGTCGGGGTCCAAGCTTTCAAGCCATCGCGTCAGCCCGGACTTCAGCCGTCTCTGTGGCGGCGTTGCCGTACCGGCGCTGTGGAGTTCGCACGATACGAAGAAATTCGGACTCGGCCAAGCGATCGATGGCATCGCTCAACTGCGGTGGGAGCGAGTAAGACCCAGCGTCACGCTTCTGAGCCTTCCAGATCGCCTCGACGACGAACTGCTCGTTGCCGCGCGTAACCAAGAAGTCGGGCTTATAGCCACCCGTTCCCGTCTGCCGCTCAACCTCCACGCTGCAACCTGAACCGAGCAACATCTGGTGCAGGTACAACTCCCACAGCGCGGAGTAGACGTTCGTGGCGGAGTTTCGATCCCGCAGTCGGCTGAGAAGGGCGGGTTGAGCCTGGTCAGGGAAGCGCGACCACCATTCGTTGATCACGTCCCGAACCTGGTCCCGAAGAACTCGGCCTGTGGCTCGGCCGCCCGCTTCGGCGCCGCATCCGTCCGATTCCGGCTCGCGTATACACCCATGACAGACGATCGTAGGTCGCTCCGCGGGCCATTCTCATTCCATTTCCACTGCGTCCCGACGACCGCAGGGCTCAACCGAGCCAGCCGTTCTCACACCTTCCGGGCCCCTGTTGAAGTGGCCGACCCGAGGAAGTGCCCACAGGCCGGTTTGGCCTCCACCGGGGGCACAGGTGCGAGATGCACGAGGCTCAGATCAAGACCGGCCGGCCGGGGGGGATCGCCGGAGCGCTCAGCCCTCGATGTGATAGCGGCTCTGGGACACGACGGCTTGGCGGATCTTGGTGGTGAAGTCGGCCGTACGGGCGATCCGGCCCACCCCGCCGACCTTGTTACGGCGCAGGACGCTCTTGAAGTTCTGCTCCAGCGTTCCTGCCATTCGGATCATCAAGTCATCGCCTGAGCTGGTCGAGATCGAGGTTGAGGAGGTCCCGCGGCGACGGCTGCCCTAGCCGTGTGAGGGTGTAGGCAGGCAGGATCGACGATGATGCGTCGACAGGCACGGTCTTCCACCCGGATCACAGAGTGTCGAGAACTCCTCGACCTTGGAAGCCCGCGCCTGTCACGTTCCCGGAACCCGCCGAGCCGACAGATCATCACGGGCGGGATGCTCTGCGACCACGCCGAAGCCTGTGCACAACTCCACTTCGAGGCGCTGGTCACAGCCACTCATTGATGGCTGCGACCAGCACTGTTGCTTCGTAGTGGACCGCGAGTTCACAGTCGTGTCTCGTGGCTACCGCGCGGTGACGCTTGAGGAGGTTGGTGCCGCACTCCACGGCGTGGCGCTCACGGTAGTCGGCCTTGTCGAACCCTTCGGTGCAAGAGACAGCCTGCGAGCAATTCTCTGCGAGAGCGGGCCATTGCTGCCCGTAAGTCCTGCTGGAGTCTGCTACACGGCTGCGATGGTGTAGCTGTTTCCGCCGGCACACTGCCACACGTTGGTATGGATCGCTGTAATGACCCACCCCGACGGGATCGGCGAGTTGTCACAGACACCCATGGGACTGACCGGCGTCTGGATGGTGTAGCTGTTTCCGCCGGCACACTGCCACACGTTGGTATGGATCGCTGTAATGACCCACCCCGACGGGATCGGCGAGTTGTCACAGACACCCATGGGACTGACCGGCGTCTGGATGGTGTAGCTGGAGCCGCCGCACTGCCAGGCGTTGGTGTTGATGGCTGTGATGACCCATCCCGACGGAACAGGTGAGGTGGAGCAGATGGTGGTGACGCTCGCGGGGTGCACGGTCGCGGGCGCGGCCTGCGCTGCGGAAGCCGTGGCCACGACTCCGCCGATGAGCAGGGCTAATACCGTCAAGAACTTTGCGAGTCTACCGCCGATGGTCTTCATTCAGTCTCCCTGTCTGTGCGTCATGCTCACTTGAGAAGGCGAACTGATCCCGATGGGCGCTGCACCGGCCCCTAGGAGTCCCGTGTGGATCAGCTGTCGGGCTGCACCAATGGTTGCGAAACAGGCGTTCGATGGTCCAGCTGTTCGGCGCTGGACCTAATAGTTGCGAAACCACCCAAAGGTCTGTCGCGTCCATGGCATCATCGCGGGCTCGGGGTTCATCAGAACGACTGGGGGTAACTGTGCTCGAACTCGGCTTCGGCGTAGCCGACATGGCGAATATCCGATTCGGCGTCTCGCCCATGGCCCATGTGATCTGCGGCGTCGCGGGAGCGGAGCACCCCTGCGTCGGCGCCTCGGTCAACCATGATCGCTGGTGGCGCCAAGTGAAGCGGCATGTGCCGTCCCAAGCCGCCCCGGTGTTCGAGCTCGTCAACGCCAGCTTCAAAGGCGTCCCCACGTTCATCCAGGAGACCGACAGCCAGCGGCTCACCGACGAACTCGACGCCATCCTCGCCGTTTCCGAAACCGATTTCTACGAAGACCTCGCCTTCTACGACGAGGAACCGGAACTACCACGCATCGTCGCCGAGCTGCGCGACGGAGGCACGCGACAGCTGCCGCGATTCACCAACAGCGTCTGGTTACTGTTCCAGGCCTGCATCGCTCCGCACTGGCCCGACATCCAGCGCCTCCTGCAGGCCGACATCGCGCACCGCGCGCGGACCGCGGCCGAAGCCGGGGCCGGCGCCATGCTGAATCAGGTACACCAGAAGCTTGCCTGGCGTGAAGAAGGCGCCCTCCAGTACATAACACCTGAATGGGACGCCAGCTTAAGTCTCGGCGGACGGGGGCTCGAACTGCGCCCCAACTTCTTCCTCCAGGACGGCATCGCAGCCGTCCCCACCGAACATGGCCCGACCACGCTGAATTACCCGATCGGCCCGCGGAGACCCGAACACCCGTCAACCCCACGAACGGACGGGTTGGC
Organism: Streptomyces roseochromogenus subsp. oscitans DS 12.976; assembly: GCF_000497445.1. Classification (NCBI taxonomy): domain Bacteria; kingdom Bacillati; phylum Actinomycetota; class Actinomycetes; order Kitasatosporales; family Streptomycetaceae; genus Streptomyces; species Streptomyces roseochromogenus. Next base: position 1,803,586 of record NZ_CM002285.1, read on the forward strand.
CTACCTCATCGGCTCCGCTCGGGCCCGAGCCCTGCGCGCGATCGGCCAGGGCTCCTGCACAACCGCCCAATTGGCCAAACGCCTCCGCATCACCGCCCCCTCCGCCTCCGCACATGCCACCGCCCTACGCACAGCCGGCGCGATCACAACGGAGCGTGAAGGGCGGCAAGTACGCCACGCTCTCACCCAACTAGGCCACGACCTGCTGCGCAGCAACCCGGCGGAACACCACGCAATCCCCCCACAAGGAGACGGGACTGTTTGACCTGCGCCCCATCTCCGAGCTTGCCGAGCAGACAGATCGTCACGAACCGGGCGACACACGACTACGCCGAAACCCTGGTTGTTTCCCTGTGACAACCGTGACGGCGTAGATGCAGGGAGGGCCTCGCGGATGAACGGGCCGATAGATCAACGGACCGCACTGCTCGTGCTCGTTGGTTGCGGCATCGTGTACGTCGCCTTCGAGCACCCGCCGTTCGGCACCGCCCTCGTCGTTGGTGTTGCCGTGGTGACACTGCTCCACCTTGTTATGCGAGGGCGCCAACCCTCATGCCGCTCAACTTCGACGGCGGGCGCTCACGGTCCGCGCCATGCCTATGAGGCTCCTGCGTCACCGCTGAGCGTCGCCCTGTGCCCCGCTTCGCACGGCCTCGCTACAGCCACGCGCGCCTCGCAGTCCGGAACAGCGAACCGGAATCCGGCAAGCGCCTGCCGTTCCTCCGCCGTGAAGGGATGGGTGGCGGCATCCGCGGGCGTGGGGAAGGGAATCTCGCTCAGACCTCTCGAAGCGTCCGCAGACCCGGTAGCCCGTCCCGATGGGGGTGGCGACCGCGGTGCGGCCGAGGTCGAGGCCGTCGGAGTAGAAGAGCCGGTGGGCGTGCAGACCTCGCAGCGAGCAAAAGCCGATGGCGAAGGTCCTGCCGGGCTCGCCTCGCCCCAGTCGGCGCGGTGGCAGGTGGCGGCCCGGGCCGTCCACAAGTAGAGCTGTCCAACCGGCATTTCGGCGATCTGCACGTGGATGCGTCCAGGGGCGGCGAACGCCTCATAGACGTTCCGCAGCGGGCAGGTGCCGACATCCCCGGATCGTGAAGAGGAGTTGCGGGCGGCGGATGTGGCGTCGGCGGCCCGGCTGACCAAGGCGCTTGGAGACCCGTTGCCGTGTTGCAGGCCGTTAGCCTGTCGGTATGTCAGAGCGTGTCATGCCCGGTCGCACGGACGGCCTGATCACCCTGGGTGCCGCGGACGCTCTGTGGGTCGATCTGACGGCCGGCAGTGCTGTGCCGACGGCTTCTGGGGCATTCACCTGCTCTCCTGCCCATGCCCAGGTGGGGTACGTCCTGCTCGGCGGCCAGGTGGTGGCGACGGTGAGGGCGAGCGGCGGTCAGTGGAGTGTTCGCGAGGTTGCAGTGCGCCGGGCGACCGCGGAACTGAACGCGGTGGGGATGGATCGGCAGGACCTGGTCCGCATCGGTCCGTTTCGTGGGGTGTCGCGGCAGGAGTGCACCGAGGAAACGCCGCTGCGTTGGCGCCGGCGCATCGCGGGGGAACTGCAGGAGCTGGGCGGCCCCGAGCGGGCAGCACGACGTGAAGTCGGCCGGCCGTACCATCTGGCGGGGATTGACTGGCGGCAGATGCTCGTTGAGCAGACCCGCGACGGGACGCAGCCGATGTGGTGGCTGCCGCGCGCTGTGGTCAGGCTGCTGGATGCGGCCGAGCACGCCGAAACGCAGTGGGTGCACGCCGCGCGGACCCGCCGGGCAAGCGCTGCCGACGCCGAGCCGCCCTCCCTCCCCCGGCAGGCCCGAGCCGCCGACGGCCGGCAGACGACGAGCCCCGAGGTCCCCACCGTCTCGCTGCGCCCATACAACGGGGAGTTGGAGGGCCGGCTGTACTCGGTGCTCAGCAGGAAGCCCGGTACCTCCCGCAGGGTGGCTGGTTGGGTGTGCGCCGTCTGCGGCACTGCGCCCGCCACCGTGCTCGACCATTGCCACGAACACGGCTACGTCCGCGCCCCCGTCTGCCAGTCCTGCAACACACAGGAACGCCCCGACCACCTGTACAGCAACGACATCCGCGTGGCAAACCACTACACACGCCTCTTCGACACCGACACCGACGACTGGCTGCGCCACTGGCACCGCTGCCCCGGCTGCCGCGCCCGCACCACCCTCCCGTTGCCGCACCTCGCCGCGTGGACCGCCCACATAGCCTGCCGGTCACTGCGCCCGACCCACCGCGCCTCCCGCGGGCGCAAGCCCTGCGGTGTCCTGCGCGTGTCCTGGACAGGCAGTCAGAACGCGCCCCGTTCCTGCCTGCTCACGGTCACCGTCGACTTCTGCCCCTCCGGCGAGCACCGCGTCCTGGCACAAGTCCCCTACCGCGAAGCCGCCGAGCGGTTTCGCGTCTGGTTGGCCGAGACAGCCCCTGCCGTGGCCGCCGCGGCCGGTCCTGACCGCTTGGACGGCCTCCCTGCCCAGTTCCGGCCAGTCATCGCGGACACCAGCGGCGAGGGCCTGGAACTGTTCTGAGCGGGCACCGGGAGACCTGACACCCCAACACCACCTCGCAGTTCCTGGCCCCCCCGACACGGTCACCCCGCACATCCCAGCGAAATGCGCAGCAGAGATACCTCGGACCCCGCTCCGCACTGATTTCCCAGATGAGAAGCGAGTGGGGACAGGAGCCGTGCGATCGTGCTCCTTCGCCGCTGCTCGCCTGCTCTCATGATCGCTCGGCGAGTACGACGACCGCGTCCTTCTCGGTCAGCACCAGCGGCTGTGTCCTGGACGGGTTGAGGAAGATCCCGTACTCGGGCGGCTCGTCGCCGCGGCGTGCCAGACGGTAGCCGATGGCTGTCTCTCCTCGACGACGTGCCGCCTCGATCACTGTGGCGAAGTTGGCCTCAGCTTCCGGAACGAGGTAGTCGGCCGCCGGCTTGAGGTAGATCTCCGAGCCCTCGGGATCCAAAAGGTCGGTGAAAACGGCGTACAGATGCCGGTTCTCCGTCAGTTGGGTCAGTACGAGGCTGATCACCTTGGTGCTGACGATGAAGTCGTCTGCCCTGGTGACCTGGGCGACCTCTCGGTTCGCGTCGTCATTCATCTCGGTGACGATCGAGTACGGGTACCCGAGGCGGTCTTGGATGTCGCGGAGGTGGAGCAGCGTCACCAGTGTCCGGTCGTCCGCCGGGCCTGGGCTGATGCTGTCGTCCGCGAGGACGACGACGTGCCGGTAGCCGCCCAGGTCCAGGGCCTTCAGCGATGATCGGCGAGTCGGCTCGCAGCGCTTGTGACCCACCGTGAGGTTCTCAAGGCCCTCCCGCACGCCCTGCGCCGGTGGCCGTGGCGAGGCGATGTCCAGAACCGAGCCCGGCTCCACAAAGCCGTCCAGGAGTTTGACGAGCTTCGGCGCACGGGAGTTGGTGCCGATCAGGAGAGTGCGGTCGGGTTCCGGCGGCGGGCCGAGGGCCGAAGTGATCGCTGATTCGACGATGGCCGGCGGGGTCTGGGCCAGCCGGATCACCAGGTCGTCCTCCGCAAGCAGGATCATCTGGTCGCCGGAGCCGATGACGGTGTCCATCGCGGGGTTGATCAATACCTTTCCGTTGCTTCGGCGCAGACCGACAGGGACTCCGAGGTCATAGGCATGAAGGGCCTCGCCGAAGGCCAACCCGACCAGAGCGGCCTCCTGTCGCATGTAGAACTCGTTACGGATGAAACTCAGCAATTCGTTGAAGACGGTGGACAGGCCCGTCTGCCGGTGGGCCTGCGCGACGAGGCGGACAGTGATGTCGTCGGCGTCGATGACCAGGGCGTTTTCACCTGCCGCCAGCCGAGCGGCGGCGACGTTCTCCGAATCCTGCACCGCAGCCACGACGGTGGGGCGCGTGCCGCTCCAGGTCCGGCTGTTCAGCAGCAGCAGGATCTTGATGACATTGATGTCGTTGTCGTCGCCGACCGGGGGCAGCACCATGATCGACTTGGCGGTGTCCGGGCTGACCAGTTCCAGGTCCGACCGCACGAGAGGGCTGCCCGAGCGGCAGATGACGCGGGTGTGGCCGGTGTCGGGGATCCGGGAGCGGATCGCGTCGTCCATGTCGACCTTGTCCTGGTCGGCGAGGACGACCACGCACGAGCGGCGCTCACTCTGGTTCGCCTCGACCAGCTCCGCGATCACCGTGAAGACCTGGTCCGACCAGCCCAGCACGATCGTGTGCCCACGCTCGATCAGCCGTGACCGGCCCTTGCGCAGCTCCTGGATCCGGTGATCCAGGCCCGTGGTCAGGACACCGATGAGCGCACTGACGATGAAGATCCCGCCGACGGTCACCGTCAGCATCAGGGCCAGGAACACCGGCCCGCCGGTGTCCGCCCCCATGGTGCCCGGGTCCAGGGCGCGCAGCAGACTCATCCACGCCACGCCCCGCCAGCCGCCGTTGCGTTCGGATTCGGTTCTGGTGAGCGTCACCACCAGGGTCGTGACCAGCACGATGAGCACAACCGAGGCAAGCGCGAGCCAACTGATCAGCGCCGGTGTTCCCCGGTCCATCGTGCCGTCGAACCAGTACCGAAACCGCTCCCGCAGTCTGCCGCGCCCCACCCCAGCTCCCTCACATTCCTCTTGCCGAGCCCGTTGCCCGGAGCCCGCACACTTCCTGGCACACCCGTGAGCAGCACAGTCGCAGGTGCTCAACCGCGCTCGCCCGCCCCGAGCAGGCCGCGGAGAAGATCGCTCGTACGCCCGCCGCCGCTGTGCCGGCGCCGTAGTCGGCCCCTCTTCCTCGAAGTGCACGGCCGGTTCAGTGCGTCACGACGAGCGGTGGGACCGCGCTCAGCCAGTGCCCTGGCAGACAACGTTTGCCGGTCAAGGAGCGGCGTCCGGTGCGTGCTCTGGGGTCCCCGGCAGAAGGCTGGAGGAGTGCCGGCCGGAAGCCGTACTCGATGGGCTGGGCGTACGTGGGCTTTCGGCCGGTGCGGCGAGTGGGGGTGCCCCCTCTGGGGGAGTGCCGGGCGTCGCGACGGGGCGAACGTTGCCTGTCGGGGCACTAGGTGCCGCGCGACCGCGCCCGCGCCGGGGCGGGCGCAGCGTTCCGCGTCCGGCCCTTGGCCGGCTGCGCGGTCAGGACCTTCAGCGCCACTACTGGGTGGAACAGTACGGCCGGCGAGGCCACCATGTTCACCACCCGCACGAATCTCGCCCACACGCCGGTGTCCCTCACCGCCACGTGAAGCAGACGCGCGTTGTACCAGTGCGCGAAACGCGCCGCGAGCGGCTGCCCCTCCGGGTTCCACATCAGGTCGCAGTTGGTGGAAAGTGTCCAGGGGCCAAGCACCAGGCGGCCCACCTTCTTCTGGAAACCGGCAGCGAGACCGTCCAGCTGCCCGGACGCGCCGCGCCGGGCCAGCATGCCCTGGAGCACTTCCGCCTCCACCGCGGCCATCGTCAGACCCTGGCCGTAGACGGGGTTGAACACGCAGACGGCGTCGCCGACGGCGACAAGCCGGTCCGGCCAGTTCTTGACCGCGTGGTAGAGCCGCCACTGGTTGTCGACGTTGGTGCAGCAACGGGTGTGCTCCTGCACGGTGCGCCGGCCGAGCTGCTGGGCCAGGCGCGGATTGTCCAGGCTCTCGGCGAACGCCAGGTAACCCGCGTCGTCGGTCGGCGGCTGATCCTGGAAGGCGAACAGCGAGCAGGTCCACCGGTTGCGCTCCACGGCGAGCAGGACCCCGGCCCGGGGCACGCCGGGAGCGAACAACATCTGGTAGGCGATGTGGAAGTCCGGATGGCCGGGGTCGCTCTTCTCCAGCTGGCCGAAGATCATCGACGTGAACGTGACTTTCGCCTTCACCGTGCGCGTCGGCGGCACGGTGACGCCCATCAAGCCCAGCCAGTGGGCCAGGGAGCTGGACCACCCGGAGGCGTCGACGACGAGATCGGCGGTGATCCCGATGGATTCCGCGCCCTGCGGCCGGCACGTCACCCCGCCCACCCGGCCCGACGGATTCCTGGTCAGGCCCGTGCACTGGGTGGACGCCATGAGTGCGACGCCGGGCAGCGCGAGCACCTTACGGCGCAGCCGGCGCTCCAGCTCGTGACGAGTGAAGCTCTGGATCCGCACACCCGTACGGTTGCGGGGTGCGAGCCCGACGGGCAGCAGGAAGTCGACGCCCTCCCCGTAGTCGAAAACCGGCGCCCCCGCCTGTCTCAACTCCTCGCGTATCCCCGGAAACAGCCGCTCCAGGATCTCCCCGCCACGCGCCAGCAGGGCATGCGCGTGGTGGCCCTGCGGGACGCCCGGATGCACGCCGGTGTCCACGTCCACGGCATCCCGCTCCACAAGGACGACCTCATCGAAGAAGCCCGCCAGCACCCGCGCGGTCACCAGCCCCGCGTAGCTGCCGCCGATGACAACAGCCCTGCCCCAAGGATGATCTGCTCCCATGCCATCTCCCACACGTGACCGGGCCAGCGCGTCCACGCCAAGTCAACGACACCGCTGAAGCGCCCGGCACCGGGCTCGGGAAGCACTCGGGTAGCGCGTTACAGCACAGGCCAGCTGGCAACCAGCGCTTGCACCACATCAAGGTGTGACTCACGGGCCACGGTGCCTTCCCCAAGTGCGCGGTGCAGCAGGGCCCACGTCGATCCGTCCCGGAGCTGCCGGCAGCTGCCGTCCACCCAGGCCGTGCGGATGGTGGGGTGGGCCGCAGCCGCCTGGTCGACCAAGTGGGTGCCGACGACGGAGTTTCGCACGCTCGCGACCGTGACCAGCACTGCGAGCAGCAGTCCGAGGGTATCGGTGACAATGCTTCGCTTGCGGCCCACGAACTCCCCGCCGCGTCCGTGCCCGGCCCGGTGGCCGGGACACTGGCGCAGGTCTTCGCGGCCTGGGCGTCGATCGTGAAGCTCACCCGGAACTCACCGGCCTGGTGTTCCATGCGAAGCGGCACACTGACCACGGTGAATTTGCCGAACGCGTTGTCTTTGGGATTCCCGTGCGACTGGTAGCGTCCGAACTGATGCTGATAGGCCGTCCACACCTTCGCGAGTGCGTCTGGTGGCAGCTGTTTGCGCATCGTCGCGTCGAAGTGGGCTGTGGCCGCGGCGAAGCTGCCATGCACGATGTCGTCGAGAGTCTCCAGGGCGAACCGGTCGCTCTGAGTCTCGGCCTGGCTCTAGCCGCGGCTGAGGCCCGTGACCTGCGCGGTGCCGGGGGCCTGCGCCGCGGCCGGCGCGGAATCGGCAGCCGACACCAGCGCGCTTGAGGTCAGCGCGGCCGTGACTACTGCCTGGACGACTCGCCTCTTGCTGCTGAACGGTGCTTCTTTCTCGGACACCAGGACCACGGCCTCCTGCAATTTGGTGGGTGCCGGGTAATTTCATCTTGCTCCATTCGCTCTTCCTTCGCATTGCAGGTGGGCTACGAGGGATTTTGGCAGCCTGCTCAAACGGAAGGGCGGGGTAGTAGGACTTCCCGGGATGGTGCTCGTCGGACAGGGAGCGAGCGATGGGCTGGAGGCAGGCGGCGCGGAGGAGGTTTCGGGGCGGTTCGCGGTGGCGGGAGTCAGGCCGCGGTGCGGGCCGGTTCGAGGCGAGGTGGACGTCCCGTCGGGACGGCTTGCGGTCGAGGCCGGCGGGCGAGCGGTGAGTGCCGTGCGGGTCGGGCGTCGTCGACGTGGGGCGCTGGCGGTCCTGCTGACTGCCGCTTTCATGGGGATCCTTGATGTGCTGATCGTGAACGTCGCGGCTCCGTCCATCCAGCGTGACCTTCGGGCAGGCTTCAGTGACATCCAGCTCGTCGTCAGCGGCTATGTGCTGGCGTATGCCGTCGCCCTGACGTCGGGAGGTCGGCTGGGTGATTCGCTGGGCAGACGACGGGTTTTCCTCACCGGGTTGCTGGCGTTCGTGGTGTGCAGCGCGGGATGCGCGCTGGCGCCGTCGGTCGGGGTGCTGATCGGACTGCGAGTCGCGCAGGGGCTGGCGGCGGCGCTGATGCTGCCGCAAGTGCTCTCCGTCATCCAGGATGTATTCCCTCGTCAGGAGCGGCCGCGGGCTCTGGCCCTGTACGGCGCGACGATGGGGATGGGGGCGGTGGTCGGACAGATCGTCGGTGGCGCGCTCATCCGCGCCGACGTACTTGGGCTGGGCTGGCGCTCGGTGTTCTGGGTGAACGTGCCGATCGGCCTCGCCGCGGCCGCCTGCGTCCCCTTCGTGCTCCCGCGCAGCCGGCCGGTGCGACGACCGGCGGACGCCCCCGGCCTGCTCCTCACCGCCGTGGCGATGCCCCTGTTCATCTACCCGCTGATCCGGGGCGGCGCTGGCGGATGGACGTGGTGGGTGTGGCCGGCGTTCGCCGGAGCGGCCCTGGCCCTGGCGGCGTTGTGGTCCGTCGAGCGGCGCCGGGAAAGCGCGGGCCGCGCACCGCTGATCGCTCCGTCGCTCTTCCACGGCAGGGGATTCACGACCGGGCTGGGAGCGGCGTTGGTTTTCTCCTGCGGCAACTACGGGCTGTTCCTGCTGCTGGCCTACGTCTTCCAGGAGGGACTGCACCTGTCGCCGCTCGCGTCGGGGGTGGGCTTTCTGCCGCTGGGGCTGGGCTTCGCAGCGGCCTCGCTCGCCGGACGACGGCCGGCTGTCCGGCACGGAAACCGTCTCCTCACGTCGGGCGCGGGCACGATGGTCCTCGGTTATCTGGTCCTGGCGGCCACCCTGGCCCGGGGTCCGGCCGCTTCCGCCGGCATGCAGGCCCTGGCCATGGCACCGGCGTTGCTGATCGAGGGAGTGGGTCAGGGGCTGGTCGCGGCCCCGCTGATCGGGGTCATCCTCGCCACGGTGCCACCCGACGAGGCGGGATCGGCCTCCGGAGTCGTCCTGACGATCAATCAGCTCGCCAGCTCCCTCGGCGTGGCCGCATTCGGTGCGCTCTTCGTCGCGCTCCTCGGCGCCGATCCCCAGCAGACATCCGCCCGCCTCACGGCCCACGACTTCACCGACGCCCTGCTGGGATGCGCGTGGGCCTTTCTGGCGCTGGCGGTGGCCACCGGCCTGCTGGCCTGGCGCCTGCCTCCTCCCGCACAGCCTGCCACGGACACCACACGCTGAAGCGGCCGCCACCCCAACGGGCGCACATGGCGGCCAAGCGGCAAGGGAACACTGACATCTGCCCCCCACCCGCCGCCCCGACCACGAGGCGCAGCCCCCTCCATGACCGCCCAACCCACCGCACCGCGGACCGGAATCTCCGAGCGGGCACACCGTCGCTGGGTCCTGGCGGCGATGAGCGGCGCTCTGGCGATGACCTTCATCGACGAGACCGGCGTCGGCGTGGCCCTGGCGGTCATCCACCGCGAACTGCACACCAGCCGGGCGGGCACGCACTGGGTGATGAACGCCTACATGCTCACGCTCGCCGCCCTCGTGGCCGCCGGCGGCCGCCTCTCCGACCTCTACGGCCGCCGCCGCACCTTCGCCGCCGGCCTGACCGTCTTCGGTCTCGGCTCACTGCTCTGCGCCACGGCCCCGGGGCTGACCTGGCTGATCACCTGGCGGGCCGTGCAAGGGTGCGGCGCGGCCCTGCTCATCCCCACCGCACTGGCGATCGTCTCGCAGACCTTCCCACCCGCCGAACGCGGCCGCGCCGTCGGCGCCTACATCGGCGCCGCCAGCGTCTTCTACGTCATCGGCCCAGTGCTCACCGGAGCCCTGGTCGACCAGATCAGCTGGCGGGCCGTCTTCTGGATCAACGTGCCGATCGCCTGCGCGGTCGGCGTCATCGTCGCCGCCGTCATCCCTCGTGACATTCGGTCCCCGCGCCGCGAGCGCCTGGACCTGCCCGGTCTTGCCACGAGCGCGGCGGGACTCGCCGCGCTCGTGATCGCCCTGATGCAGGGCCCCTCCTGGGGCTGGTCGTCGCTGCCGACCGTGCTGCTGTACGTCGCCGCAGTGGTACTGTCCGCCGCCTTCACCCTCACCGAACTTCGCCGCCCGGCGCCCCTGTTCAACCTGGCGATCCTGCGCGATACCGTCTTCGCCGGCGCGGTCGCCATGGTCTTCCTGGTGTACGTGGTCTACCTCGGCCTGATCGTCTTCGCGCCCTTGTTCCTGCAACACGAAGCCGGGCTACGACCGCTCATGGCCGGCCTGGCCCTCGCCGTGGCACTCGGCCCGATCATCGCCGTCGCCCCGCTCACCGGTCGCGTCGTCGACCGCGCCGGACCCCGCCGCCCGGCCCTGATCACCGGCCTCACCGCGATCGCCGCCTTCTCCTGGCTCGCCATCGCCGCCCCTGCCCGCTCCCTCCCGTGGACCGTCCCCGCACTGCTGCTGTACGGGATCTCTGTCCCCGCCGTGTACAACTGCGCCGTCACCGCCGCGCAAAACCGAGTAACGGATGAACAACGCGGCCAAGCTTCCGGCATCATCACCAGCGCCGCCCAGACGGGCGCCACCATCGGCGTCGCAGTCATCGGCGCGGTCGTTGCCCCCGTCTCGGACTCGGCCGACTACACCACCACCGGCTTCCAGGCGGGCTTCACCACCTGCGCCGGCTTCTCAGCGCTCCTCGCCCTTCTCGCCCTGGCCCTGCCGCGCACACCCTCGCCGTGACCCGGCAACCACTGACGGCGATCCCCTACGCCGAGGCGCGCCATGGCCGACCTCGAAGCTCAGGCAACTCCTAGACGAATGAGTCCGATGTCTGGGCTGGCTCGGACAGCATGTCGCTGACGGACGCAGGCACATACCTCGGCATGCCCCCGTCCTGGATCAGTGCCTGGGGCAGGTTCCGCCCCCTGGAAGAACGGCTCTACGGGCGTCGAGCAGATCTGCCCGTGCTTGTTCCAGCGCCTCGCCGAACACGTTGCCCAGCAGTCGCCCACGGACTACTACGACCGACGGCAGCGCTTTGCCAACTGGACACCCCCCGCATCGGACATACAGGAGATCATCGAGAGCTACACGGGCCGGAGCCGACGCATCGCCGCTGGCTCGCGGAACGGCGAACGCCTCGGTTCCAGAACCCGGTCGGTACCAAGCATGTGGTCGTGATCCGCATGGGCTGTCCCGACACCGTCGGCACGACCCTGCCCCTGACCTCGTCCTGCAACTGAGCTGTGGGGCGCAGCCGGCTGGACGGGGAACGCCTCCGACGGCAAGACCTGACTCGACTGCGGTCGGGCACGCGCAGGAGGGCGTCGAACCAGGACATCTCGGTGAGGCCGCAGGAACGGAGTCCTCCAGCCGCCCGTGACGTTCACCACGGCCAGGTTCGACTCCGCCGTCGGCGCGTTCAGGGCCACGCCTCACTCCACGGATCTCGTATCGCGGCGTCGGCCGTGCCGCGGTCGGCGAGGAGCCGTGCGAGGCGGCCTCCACTGCTCGTCGAGCGATGCCCGCGGATCGGTCGTGACGAGATCGATCGAGCGCACCCCCGATTGGCAGAACGCCTTCCGCGCACCCACGCCTGGCAGAACGCTTCACACCGGATCGCGTGCTGCTACGAACGGCGGGTCACCGTCATCGAAGCCGCCTTCGACCTCACCGACGCGATCATCACCGTCGGCGCCTGATCCACCGAGCCTGGACCATCCACCGCTGCGACGCACGCCCACGACACCGACCATCACCGGTCGCCCGTTTGCGCGGCCGGTCGTACGTGCCTAGCGAGTCACAGTTGAGTAACGCCCACCCCGAAGATGGTATGTGATATTGCACATGCCACATGATGCCTCCATGACAAAAGCTAGAGCCCTGTTATCGGTCGTCGCCGTCATCGGCGGAGTCTGCGCGGGTATCACCCCTGCTTCGGCTTCCTCGGCTGCGCCAGAGGGCACGGGGCAGGGAAAACTCATCTGGAGTTCCTGTAACGATGCGACCACTCCTGCGCTGCAGTGCGCCATGCTCGAAGTGCCGCTGGACTACACACAGCCGAACGGCGCCAAAATCAAGATCAAGGTGAACCGGCTCCCGGCCACCGCGCCCGAGAGCAAACGGCAGGGGCCCATCCTGCTGAATCCCGGCGGCCCCGGCGACTCCGGTCTGTGGATGCCCGCTTACGTCTCCGGAAAGATTCCCCAGGCCGTGGCCTCGACCTACGACTGGATCGGCTTCGACCCCCGCGGCACCAACGCCAGCGAACCCCACGTCACCTGCGACGCACACTACTTCGACGCCGAGCGGCCGGACTACCAGGTCAGCCAGGGCACGTCGCAGGCATGGCTGGAGAGGTCGGCCGCGTACGCCGCCGACTGCGCCGCGAACTGGAGCTGGTTCCTGCCGCACATGACCACCGTCGACAACGCGCGCGACATGGACAGCATCCGGCGGGCGCTCGGCGTCCAGAAGATCAACTTCTACGGAGGCTCGTGGGGCACCTCGCTGGGCTCGACGTACGGCCAGCTCTTCCCTTCGCACGTGCGCCGGATGGTGCTCGACAGCATCGTCGGGCCCACCATCAGCTGGTACGACCACAACATCCTGCAGGACAAGGAACACCAGCGCCGGTTCGACGCCTTCGCGGCGTGGACCGCCAAGGCCGACTCGGTCTACCACCTGGGCACGGACGCTTCCACTGTGGAGCAGAAGTACTACCAGGTCGAAGCCGCGTTGCGTACCAGCCCGGTAGCCGCCGCGCCGGCCCCCGGCAAGATCGGCCCCGCAGAGTTCGAGGACACCTTCTACGGTGGCGGCTACAACTTCCTGCGCTGGCCGCAGATGGCCACCGTGCTGTCGGCCTACCTCACCAAGAACGACACCCGCCCGCTGCAGAGCGCCTATAATCGCTATGCCGCCCCGGGTGCCGACGACGGCACCTTCCCGGCGTACAACGCGGTCCAGTGCACCGAGAACAACTGGCCGCGCGACTGGGAGTTCTGGAAGAGGGACCAGGCAACGGTCAACGCCGTCGCACCCTTCTATACCTACAACAACATGTGGTACAACGCCTCCTGCATGTTCTGGCCCTACCAGGGCAACCCGGCCGGCCGGCTGAAGATCACCGACAAGGGCCTGCCGCCGGTCCTGCTCTTCCAGGCCACAGAGGACGCCGCCACCCCTTACTCGGGTGCCCTCGCCATGCACAAGGCACTGCCCGGATCCAAGCTGGTCGTCCAGAACGGCGGCAGCTTCCACGAAATCCTCTTCCACGGCAACGCCTGCCTGGACGACACCTTCACCGACTACCTGCGAGACGGCCGCCTCCCCGCAGGCAAAGGCGTCATCGCCAAGACGTGCGCACCCGAACCCGACCCCACCCCGGTCTATGTGACACCGCCCCCCGCCACCGTGAAAGCCGAGCCCGCCCTGCCAGTCACAGACCCCCAGGCCATCCACGGCGCCAGGTAGCGCAACGCAATCGCACCTACAGTGGTGCCAGCAACTTAGGCAGGTCACTGTCCGTGTTGGTCCCCGTTCGACTGTCAGTCCGGTGCTCTGCCGACAGCAGCGAAGCTCCTCGGCTACGACTGGTGATTGTCGAGGTCAACCAGGTAGGCGAGGAGCATCGTTGGCTGGTCATGGTGCCATGGGCCCGGGCTGGTCTTCCAGCATGGGCCAGTTGTTGAACGGCGTCGGGGGTGGCGTACTGGCCAGCGACGTTTCCGGCGCTGCCGTCGCGGCTGGGTAACTACTACGTTCTGGCGTTATGCCCGTTTAGCGCCGCAGGCTACGGGAGCGTGATCGCCAAAGTGGTCGCGGGGTGTAGGGGCGGGCTCGGGCCGCGGGCTGGTGCCTTCCGTCAACGACGGCACTGACCAAACCGCGTCGCCGTCTGGGGGCGGCTCCGTTCGAGCTGCTGTTCCGGCGCCTTTCGGGCTCGTCAGTGTGCCGCAGTACACCGTGGTCGCACGCGTTCGGGCTCGCAGGCCGAGTACATCGTTCTCGACGCGGACGCGGTCGCCGCCGTGCCGCACGGAACGGACCTGATGACCGCGGCAGCCGAACGGTTGGCGGCAGCGCGGTACAGCTCGTCGCGAGCGCCGGCGTACGGGTCGTAGCAGTGGCGGGTCCGGCGCGGCTCCAGTGCCACCGTCGCGGATCGGTCGACGAGGCCCTTACTCGCCGCGGTCACCGGGCCCGTACGCGCCGACCTCGGTGGTGAGTGCCGCCGCGCCGTCCAGTTGGCGTTGCTCTAGCCGGTCTCGTCGAGTAGCAGGCAGTGAAGAGGATCGATCGCAACGAGCAGCGAGCCGAGGAGCGTTGACCCGGCAGGGTGTCTCGCCGCTCGATCAGGTGGTTTGCCGCGTAGCGCCAGCGGTAGGGGGATGTGGGCTAGGGCCGCCTCGACGCAGTGCGCCGACTCAGATATCGAGCTCCGTCAAACAAGTACTCGTCCGCTAAGGCTTGTTCCGCAGACTGCCTGCTCAGGGCCTGATGGCGTGATCAACGCCGCTGCGTTATGGCGTAAGCGCGCAGGTCAAGGGGGTTGAACGAGGCAATGGGACGCCTGTAGATCACAACGATCGGCGAAGAAAGTCGATCACAAGCACAGGGGTCCCGTTGCAGGAGAAGTCTGTCATCACACGGGTGGTCGCGGTAGCGGCGCGGGTGTTCACGCCGGGGCACCCGGGAGAGCTGCCCCAGGTCGTGGACTTCGCGCTGGTGGATGCGGTGCTGGCCAAGACCAAAGCGGTGCAACGCCGGATACGGCTGCTGCCCGCGCGGGTCGTGGTGTACTTCGTCCTCGCGCTGGCGCTGTTCGAGGATTGCGGCTACCGGGCCGTGTGGGACAAGCTCACCGCGGGCCTGGCCGGGCTCGCCCCGGTGCGCCCGCAGTCCTCCTCGCTCTCACGAGCCCGCCGCCGGCTGGGATTGAAGCCGCTGCGGGCCCTGTTCGAGGTACGTTCCTCCGCCCGTCGCCGCCCCACCATCTGGCGGCGGCTGTCCGACGGCTCCTATCTGACCCGCTTGTCCGCCCCCTTATCGGGCCAGGCGCGGCTACGGAATACTGACCCTCCGCGTGATCGAGGCGTGGATCACCGTCACCCTGGCCGACGGGACCGTCCGCCGGGAGCAGTGGCGGCTGGTCACCAGCCTCACGGACCCGGCCCGTCACCCCGCCGACCGCCTCATGACACAGCCCCTATGAGCGGGGTCCTGACTGTAGCTGTCTGACCAGGTGGAAGACTTCCCAGGCCGCGTAGCGTTTGACGCATCGGACGATTTCGCGCCAGGTCTTGCCCTCCTTGATCCGGCGCGCTCGACAGGACCGACCCCGCACAGCGCAGCGAAGGACGCCTCACTGTCCAGGCGTTCCAGGTTGTCCCCCATCGTGATCAGCAAGGCGACGGCCGTGTCCGGACCGATCCCCACCACGTCCAGCAGCTGCGGGGCATGACACTTGACGAGGCGGGTCAGACGAGCGCCCACATGGCGGATCTGCTCGGAGAGCTGGCCGATCCGGTGGGCCAGCAGACCCAGCGTGATCCGAGTGGCCTGCAGCACCGCCTCGTCACCGACCTCCTCGTGACCGCTCACGTCGGTGAACCGCCCGCAGGTGCGGAAGAGTTCGGCATCGCCCAGTCCCCGATCTGCACTGGCCCGTCGCCCGCTTTCGCCCGGGCGCGGGCCCGCCCGCTCAGCACGGCTCGCGCCGCGTTCTGGGCATCGAGCGGATCCGATTTACCGCGCCGACGACGATCTGCCCGGTCCATCCGAATCACGTCGAACACCTCTAAGCCCTGGGCCAGCAGATAGCGGGACAGAGACGCCCCGTAGGAACCAGTCCCCTCCACCCCGGCCCGCATCACGGCTCCCCACTTTCTGGCCGGCTTCAGCAGATCGCGGTATCCCGCCGCGGTGGCCGGGAACTCGCCGGTGGCAAGCACCGTCCCCATCACTCTGGACATGCCCATCCCCCTTCCGGTCCGGTGGCACGTCGCGTTGCCGGCACCGGGCCACGGCAGGCGGTCAGAATCGTGTGGACGCACAACAACAATCGGCAGGCCCCTATCGGGACACGCTCCGCCGGCCCGGCACCGACAAAAAGCGTCCTCAGATCCGGTAGCCCATCCCGATGAGGGTGGCGACCACGGTGGGCCGAGTTCGAGGCCGTCGGGGTAGAAGAGCCGGTGAGCGTAGCGGACCTCGCAGCCAAGACCGATGGCGAAGGTCTTGCCGGGCTCACCCCAGATTGCGGCCCGGGCGGTCCACAAGTAGAGCTGTCCGTCCGGCATTTCGGCGCTGCACGTGGATGCGTCCTGGGGCAGCGAACGCCTCATAAACGTTCCACAGCGGGCAGGTGCCGCCGGAGTGGGAGAAGTGGAAGCCGGTTGTCAACGATGACGTGTGCGCATTGAACTGCACGAGCCTGAGCCCTAGCAGCAGTCTGTGGCTGTCCTCGCCATCGCTGACTAAAAGAAGGTCTTGGGGCTCACCGAGTGACACGCGTGGGGTGGCCTGAAGGAGCCGCCCCACGCAGTCGCCCACTGTGCCTGCCGCTTCACGTACGCGACTGCGGTCATGCCAGGGGAATGGCTGACTTTTGAATGACCTTCCCGTCAACCATTCACGCGCCGGATAGTTGATTCCCTTTCAGGCTGTTATCACATGAGGGCACTTCCGGCCCATTGGTGAATTTTTTGGCTGGAAGGTGTCAGTTCATCTCTTGCGATTCTGGTCCGATGAGGACAGTATCTCGGTGCTCGGCAATTCCCCTTTCGGTTCAACCTCCGAGGAGTTGCTTCATGAAGTTCCTGAACGTTCCGCTCGCGGTCGCGGGTGCCGGTGTTCTGGGCCTTTTGGCTCTCGGTGCCCCTGCCGCACATGCTCAAGAAATCCTCCCGGGTGCGCGGGCGGATAGCGGGTACAGTGTCCTGTCGAACGACTCAAGTCCTCAGCAGGTTCTCGACGCCTACGGTTTCGGCACGGCGAGTGGGACTCCGGTGGTCACCTGGGCTGCCAACGGTGGAGTCAACCAGAGGTGGTCTTTGCTTGATCAACCGGATGAGACCGTGGCCATCGTGGGTGCGCAGAGCGGAATGTGTGTTGCTCCTTCCGGCTCGCACGGGGTTGTCACGCTGCAGGGGTGCAGCAGTGCGCAGTTCGGTCAGCGCTGGTACAAGGAACGGCGTCCCGGGGGCCGCATCATCTTCGAGAACGCTTTGTTCGAGGGGCAGTGCCTGGACATGGCGGGAAGCTACAGCCAGGCCGTGGTCAGGGACTGCAATGGAAGCGTGAGCCAGAATTGGCGGCTCTTTGCTTCGTAGACGTCACTGCGGTCCCTGCTGTTTTTATTCCGGGTGACAGTCTCGCGCTCGTGGTTACCGGGCATGTTCCCTGCCCGGTACTCGGACAGCTTTCCGTGTCTGGCCTCCGGTAAAAGACTGTGAGTTCGGATTTCGGTGGGGCCTCGTCTTCTCTGCTGCGACCGTCCGCAGCAGAGAAGACATGGGCAGTCGGCGGGCATCGCTGTCCGACGTGCAGCGCCAGCAGCGCCGGCCTTGGCCTGGGATGGGCAATGACCGACACCGCGGTGGCTGGGAGCCGTATCCAGTGACGCTCAGGGCCGGGGAGGCGAGGTGTGAGAGCAGGCGTCACGCCGACCACCACGAGCGGGACGCGATCTACGGCAGACAGCAGCCCCCTCGGAACTCCCGCTGCACGGACTGGCCCGCCAAGTGCGCTGCTCCGCCTCGCCCCTCAGCCCCGGCACGCGGGATTGCCTGCAGCCGACCCAGCCATCGGATCCTGGCCCTGCGGCACTGGTCAGTCGTCATTCCGAGGGACAGTTGTCCCACAGCCGGGAAAGCTCTTTGGGGATTCCGACGCAGCCGCCGCTGAACGGGGCGGCGCTGTGGCTGTAAGCCCAGGGCTGCCCGTTCCGGAGGATGAAGTACTTGCGCGCGCTGCCGTCGTCCTGGATGCCGACCTGCTCCTGGTGCGTCGCGCCCGGGGTGAGTTCGAAGGCGGTCGCGGCGTACCGCGTGTCCCCGCACTGCCCGTACAGGAACTGGCCCGGGCGCGGCTTGATGTGGCGGAAAAGGGAGTTGTGGCTGGTGTACGCGCGGGTGACCGCCGTTTTGACCGCCGCGGTCGCGACCAGGTTCCGGCAGCCGGTGCTCTTCTCAGACGCAGCCGTCACTGTCTGACCATCGCCTGCAGCCGCGGTGGCCGCCGGCTGAGCCCCGCCCGGAGCCGCTGCAGCCGAACCGCCCGCATGAACCGAACCAGAACCAGAGCCAGAACCGGTACTACTGCACGCGCCGAGCAGAAACACGGCGGAGAACGTGACAGCGGCCGAAGCCATCGCGCGAGGCATAGTGGAACGCATCAGAACTGATCCCCCCAGAAAGAGCAGATGATGTGGAGACAGGCAGGTCATGCCTGTGTCCCGTGCATGCCATCCTTTCGGCCGTTCTCGACAACAATCTCCCCGTCCCGTCACAGCCCTGCAATAACAAACCGTCCATCCTGGAGCCGACCGCCCCCAGCCGCGTGACCGAACGTCTGCTGGAAAGCTCTTTCCTGCTGGCCCAGCTCGCCTGCCTGGGCGCCAACCTCTGCTACGGCATCGGCTTCGTCCTCAGCCGCCGCCTACGGTTCCCTCGGCGTGATCGCGTCGGCGGCCGCCTTCTCAGCTGGACGAAGACGCGGCCGCCCTCCTCGTGGACCGCGTCGGTCAGGCCCCGCCAGCCGGTCACGTGGGCGTCGGTGTGCAGCCCGGGGTGAAGGGGTAGCCCGCCGCCTCGGGGGAGATGGTGGTGGAGCCCGCGATGATCAGGCCCGCGGTGGCTCGCTGCCGATAGTCGGTGATCACCAGCGGGGGAACGCACCCGTCGGTGTCGGCGCGGTTGCGGGTCATCGGGGCCATCACCAACCGGTTGGCGAGCTTGAGGTCACCCAGGTCGAACGGCGCGAACAGGTCGAGGCGCATACGGAGCTCCAGCGTTGCGGCGAGCATCGTAGGACAGCCGCCCTAGAGCGCCGTCACGCCAGGTCGCCCGCGTTGGTGGTGTCAACGGCTTGACGATCTAGGACAGTCGACCTGCGTCGTGGCTCTAGGCCGACTGTCCTACGACATCGGAAGGGGATCACCATGACTGCTGTGGCGACCCGTGAACAGATCGTGGCGGCAGCCGACCGGCTCTTCTACCAGCTACTACCACCACTTCAAGTCGAGATCGTGCTGACCAACCGCGCCGACATCCAGGACTACGGCTGCCCCGTGGGCACCTTGACCACGGAGCTGGCCAAGCTGGAGCACGCCATGCTCGGCAGGGCCAGCCGCCTGTTCGCCCCGTTCCGCACATGGCTCCGCGAGCAGTTCGCGCCGCTCGGACCGGCCGACCAGGCCGACCAGGCCGACGAGCTGGCCATGCACGTTATCCGATAACAAGGCCGCCGCCGGCCAGCACATGGCCGGCCACCAGGAGTGGATCAAGCGCGGCCTGGACGACGGGGTCTTCCTGCTGGTCGGCAGCATCCAGCCGGGCCTCGGCGGCGCGGTCCTCGCCCACAACACCTCGCGCGAGGTGCTGCAGAAGCGCGTCGACGACCCGTTCGTCGCCCAGGACGTCGTCACGGCGGAGATCATCGGGATCGCGCCGGCGATGGCGGACGAGCGGCTGAGCTTCCTCCTGTGACGGCGCCGTTCCTCGGCCCCGACGGCGCGAAGCCCACGACGAGCAGCGGGCACGGGAGGTGGCCGGCCGCTACGAAAGCGACGTCATGAACCTCGACATCCGCAGCGACGGCGCTCACCCTGGCCGTCGGGATCAAGCCGGAGATCCGCGCCGCCTCGGACGTCGGCATGCCGGCCGACTACCCTGCCGCAGCTGCACTCCGGGCTCCCCTTCCGCTGTTCGGTGCGTGCGGCTGACCGCGCTCAACGGCAGGGGCCCCGGGAATTCGCCGATCCGGGCCCTTGCCGTCAGCCCCGCGCCCCCGTTGCCGGTGACAGCGGGGGTTCCTGGTGGGAGCCGTAGCGCTCCATGCGCTGCCAGCGCAGGCGGCTGCCGGACAGGGCCGTGGCGACCGACTGGACCACCACGAGGTACATCAGCTGGCGGTAGACGAACTGCTGCAACGGCAGGCTCCACAGCGGTCCGAGCCGTTCGCCGTCGAGGCGGAACGCATAGGCCCCGGTGACGACCTGGATGAGCAGGAACGAGCACCACAGCAGCAGTACGTGGACGGGGTCGAGGAAGATCAGCCCGTACACGCTCAGCACATCGACCAAGGGTGCGAACAGCGGCAGCAGCACCTGGAACAGCAACAGGAAGAGCAGCCCGCGACGGCCGAAGGTGCCGGCCGCTCCGCTCTGGCGAACGGCGCCGCGGTGCTTCCACATCGCCTGCAGAGTCCCGTAGCACCAGCGGTAACGCTGCCGCCACAGGGCGCCGAGGGAAGCGGGAGCCTCGGTCCAGGCGATGGCCCTCTCCTCGTAGACCACGCGCCAGCCGTCACGCCAGAACGCCATGGTGAGGTCGGTGTCCTCGGCCAGTGTCGCCTCGGAGACACCGCCGACGCGTACCAGCGCGGCCCGGCGCCAGGCACCGATCGCACCCGGCACCGTCGGCATGCACCGGGCCAGGTCGAACAGCCGCCGGTCCAGGTTGAAGCCGACGACGTACTCGATGTGCTGCCAACGGCCCAGCAGACCGCTCCGGTTGACGACCTTGGCGTTGCCGGAGACCGCTCCGATCCCCGGGTCGGAGAACGGCTGGACCAGCTGGCGCACCGCATCCGGCTCGAAGACCGTGTCGCCGTCCATCATCACCACGATCTCGTGCGAGGCGGCGGCGATCCCCGTGTTGAGGGCGGCGGGCTTGCCCGCGTTCCGCTGGCGGATCACCCGTACGCCCGGCAGACCGAGTGCCTCGACGATGTCGGCAGTGCCGTCGGTGGAACCGTCGTCCACGACGATGATCTCGACGGGGTGGTCGGATGCGACCAGGGACCGGACGGTCGCCTCGATGCCGGCCGACTCGTTGTAGGCCGGGACGATCACCGACACCGGTTCGGTGACCGGCGCTCCCCACGCCGTCCTGGCATGCCGCCGGTGCCTGGCAGCGGCGATCATGGAGATCACGGCGCGCAGGATGCCCAGCAGTCCGGCGAAGAGCAGCAGCAGGTCGAGTCCGTCGAGGCCCCAGACCGCCCCCTTGAGCAGCCACAGCAGCCCTACGCCGAGCAGGTGCTGACCGGTGGAGGCCGGGCGGTTGGCGTCGGTGAGGTGGAAAGCCTGGCTGACCGTCTGGAAGCGGTAGCCGCGCGCCTCCAGGCGCGGAATCAGTGCGTCCAGCGCGGCCACGGTCTGTGCGCGGTCGCCGCCGGCGTCGTGGAAGAGGATCACCTGGCCGGCGGACCCGGGAGGGGTGGCGTTGCGGATGATCCGCCGCACGCCCGGCTTCTGCCAGTCCTCGCTGTCCTGGGTGACGAGCACGGTCAGGTAGCCCTGCTTGCCGAGCTGTCGCATCGTGGCCCAGTCGGCGTTGCCCACCGCGTCGGCGCTGGACGAGTACGGCGGGCGGAAGAGGCTGCTGGTGACACCCGCGGCGCCGGCCACCGCGAGCTGGTCCTCCCGCATCTCCAGCGTGCGCTGCCAGCCGGGCAGGCTGGGCAGATAGGGGTGGGTGAAGCTGTGCAGGCCGAGTTCGTCGTGATCCTCCGCCATCCGCGCGACCAGTTCGGGGTGGGTGGCCACGCCGGTGCCCACGAGGAAGAAGGTCGCGGGCACGTGGTGCCGTTCCAGCGTCGCCAGGACCTTGGGGGTCCAGGTCGGGTCCGGGCCGTCGTCGAAGGTGAGCACCACGGTGCGCGCCGGTGGGGTGAGTGAGACCGGTGTGGATCCGCTGGACGAGATCACCGGGCCGCCGTTCTCGATCGAAGGCGGCACCTGGTCGACGGGTCCCTGCGGAGGGTTCCCGCCGTCGTCCTGGAAGCCGAACATGTGCTGCGTGTAACCCTCGATGAGCAGCGTGAGGGTGAGGGTCAACACCATGGTCACCAGCAGCACCCAGTGGGTGCGTACTGGAGTTTCGCGGGCGCTACGGCCACGCCGTGGGGAAGAGCTCACATCGATGATTTCTGGGATGGGTGAAGAGTTCTGGAACGGAACTGCGGGCGTGGACCAGGGGACGGGAGTCCTGACAGACCGTTAGAGCCCGAGCGTGCCCTGGGTGGGCGAGGCGGAGGGCGCCGCGGTCGGGGTCCGCTTCGGGTGCGGGAACGGCTTGTGCCCCTTGGGCCGCGTCGGACTCGGGGACGGCGTCGCGGTCGGGGACGGATTCACCGTCGGGGACGGTTTCGCCGTCGGGGACGATTTCACCGTCGAGGGCGACTTCGCCTTGGCGCTCGCGCCGCCGGCGGTCTGCGTCACGGGCGTCGCCAGGCCCGAGCTCCGGTGCCGCTGGGCGGTGGCCGCCGCGGCCGTCGGGGATGTCCCGGCCCGGGGCGCCTCGTGCGCGTGCTCGGCGGCGGGGCCCGGCTTGGGCCGCAGGGGGTGCGGCAGCAGCGCCGGCAGGGTCGGGCCGCCCAGGAAGGTGCTGACGAGCAGGGCGACGTAGGCCGCTGCCGGAGTCACCAGCGCGGCCACCAGGATGCGCAGCCGCCTGCGGCGGCCTCCTGACATGTCGACGAAGATGGGTTTGGGGGTGGGGCGTCGTACCGGCAGGCCACTCAGGCCCGGTGTGCCGGCGGTGGGCTCGGCCGGGGAACCAGCCACAGCAGGCCCCTGGGTCGGCTCCTGAATGGGGACATCGGGAGACGGTGACGCGTCACACGTCACGCTGTCCCCGGCGGGCGCCGAGCCCTCCGGAATGGTCTGCACAAGATCCGGACACTAGTGGCTCAAAACTGCTTGCAGGATAGAAAACGTTGAAGCTCGCGGAAAAAGTCCGCAAAGCACATGAGCGGGTCGGTGTGGCGGGTACCGTGAAGTACGTCAGTCCTGCGGCCTGCTGATGGTCAGTTCGAAGTCGGCTCCCACGGTCAGCGGAGCCTTCAGATCCCACTCGCCGCGGTCCGCGAGCTCCTGCAGAGCCTGCGACCGGTCGACCGCCTGCGGCCAGTCGTTCTCGCGGCCGGCAGTGCAGGGTTGCTTCATGTGCTGCCTGCGGACGGTGTTGAACCGGGCCAGCCACGTCGCCTCGTTCACACCGGAGGCCGGGTTGCCCCCGAGCAACTTGTCGGTCTCGTGGGCGATCTTCAGCATGCCGTCGCAGTCGTCGGAAGTCTGGCCCATCATCAGGGCGGTGTCGTAGAGGTTCTCCAGACCCAGCTCGCTCTTCACCCCCTCTCGCGCGCCCAGCTGCATGGCAGGGGCGAGGTACGTGTCGTGTCCCACCTGGATCTGCAGCCTCCGGAAGGCCGGATCCAGGGCGGCCTTCTTCCAGTCGCGCACGAACGCCTCGCCCAGCGCGCTGGTGTCGTCACTTCCCGAGTCGGCCAGTCGCTGAAGGACGGCGGTGTACTGCGCGAGCACGTTGTGTGGTGCGATGGCGTTGTACCTCTTGACCAGCCCGAGCATGTCGCCACTCTGGCTGCAGAACCCGATCCACCCCGCCGTGTAGCCACAGCCGTCGTGCAGATCGGTGATGTAGGCGTACCGCGGAACGGTGGCACCGTTTTCGAACACCGCGGTGATGTCATCCATCATCAGGATTGCCGCAGGCCCCGCCGCGGGCGTCGCCGGAGCACCGGCCGTACCGCCGGCCTGACCGGCCCTGTCAGCCTTACCTGCCGTACCGGACGTGCAGCCACCCACGGTGAGCACGGCGCCGAGGACGACGAACAGGGTGCGACGTATCCCGGTCAACTCCACGAACCGCTCCGGCCTGCTCCTTGCTGACTGCACCGTCTCACTGAAGAGCCTCCTGCTCGCAGAGAAACCGCGAGCAGGCGGCTTGATCAATTACCGCTCACTTCTCGCCCTGGGTCTTGACCTGGATCTTAGCGTGCTGGGTTTTACTGGTCAGGGTGTTGGGCGCGTGCGCCGGAGAGGTCGACGTCGGCTGCTGTCGAGCGGCTTCGGACGGACCAGGGACGGCCCGGCCCTGCCCCTGGGGTTCGACGGCGGGCACTCTCCGTGCGGCTCATTTGAGCCTAAGCCGACGACAGACAGTTGTGACGGTGGCTTGAGTTGGCGGACGAGGTACGTGGCCCCGACGGGGCGGGCAGGACGGACGGTTCGGTGCGGCGCGGCGCGGTTGTCACGGTGCTTTCGTGGCCTCGCAGTGCTTCTTGATGAGGTCGTAGGAGCGCACGCGGGCGTCAAGGTCGTAGACAGGTGTGGTCAGCATGAGTTCGTCTGCTCCGGTATCGGCGGCCAGCTGCGCGAGCCGGCGTACGACGGTCTCGGGCGTCCCGCACGCCTGTTGTGCACGGAAACCGGCAAGCGCCTGCCGCTCCTGTGCCGTGAAGGGATGGGTGGCGGCGTCCGCGGGTGTGGGGAAGGGAATCTCGCTCAGACCTTTGAGCAGCCCGGCCTTGACGACGTCCATGGGCCCGGCTCGCCACGCCGCTTCCTGCTCCGTCTCAGCGCATATCGCCTCCACGCACACCAGAACCCGGGGCTGCTCGCACCAGCGGGACGGGATGAACTCCGCACGGTAGCGCTCCAGCACTGTGAAGGTGTTGTCGGGCCGGATGTGGTGTGCGACGGCGATCGGCAGGCCGAGTCGCGCGGCGAGGGCGGCACCTGCGGTACTGGAGCACAGCAGCCATGGCTCCGGCAGCGGGCCGAGTGCCACTTCGTCGACCAGAAAGGTCAGGATCGCAGCGACGTCGTCGTGGTACTGCGCGTCCGTCGCCGGTCCGGCTCCGCGGCGCAATTCCCGCGCGGTGGCCTCGTCGAAGGTGCCGGGGCCGCGGCCGATACCCAGGTCGATGCGGTCCGCGTGCAACGCGGCCAGTGTTCCGAACTGCTCCGCCAGCATGATGGGCGCATGGTTGGGCGCCAGTACTCCGCCCGACCCGAGCCGGATGGCTGAGGTCGAGGCCGCCGCATGAGCGATCAGCACCACGGGTGGGAACGCGCCGATCGCGGGCGAATGGTGGTGCTCGGCGTACCAGATCCGGTGATACCCCAGTAGTTCGAGCTTGCGAGCGAAGGTGGCGGTGTCACGCAGGGTCTCCACGCCACGGGTCCCTGATTCGACCACCGCGACTTCCAGCGCTGAAATCGGCACATCGATCATGCCGTCAGCATAGGGATCGGTGTGCGCCTCAGGTGCGGCGGTCCCCACCGCCACGGTGCTCGGGCCGGTGGGTGAGGTCCGTGCGCCAGTCGCCTCCGGTTGCCTCCGGTCCGCGATCGCCAGACCGGTCGACCGCGTCAGTCGCTACGTCCGCCTCGTCCCACTGCCCGACAGGCACGGCGCCGAAGCCGTCCGTGGACCACGTGTGCTTGAAATCGGGCGGGGTTGCGCCTCATGCGGCTGACGGCCTGGAGGGTGCGGACAGAGCGGACGCCGTTCAGGTGGTCGAGCGCCTGGTGCCAGGGCGCGTACGCATGCTCGATGCGGACGCGCTTCACGGCGACGATGGTCGCGCTGGAGTATTCGTCTGGTTCATTTCGCCGATCATCTGCCACAGCCGCAGCGCCCGGCTTCGGTGTTGGTGCGCCATGTGGTGGAGGCCGGCGGCGGCGTCCAGGTCGCCGATCAGTTGCCAGCATGTGGCCTCGTCCTGGCGGTCGCCGTGCCGGTGGAACAGGCCCGCCGCGCGCTCCAACGCCGGGCTCGCCTGGTCCCGGTCGTCTTGACCGGCGTGCACGCGGCCGACTTCCAGCAGCGTGTACGCGGCGCACCGCTCGTCGGCCAGTTTCTCGAAGGTGGCCAGCGCCTGCCCCAGGCAGCGCAGCGCCTCGTCCGGATCACCGCGCCGATCGTGCAACCGGCTGAACCGCCTCAGCACGACGGCCACGCGGTGCTCGTCGTCAAGCTCTCTGGCCAGGCGCAGGGCTCCGGTGAACCAGGACTCCGCCTCTTCGAGTTGACCTTGCATGAGTCGCATCACGGCCATGGAGCAGGACAGCTGCGCTTCGATGTGCCGGTCGCCTTCGCCGACCGCGATGGCCAGCGCTTGCTCCACACGTTCGAGCGCTTCGTCGTCACGGCCCTGCACCCGGCTGACCGTACTGAGCGTCGCCACCGACAACGCCTCGCCGAGCTTGTCCCCACCGTCCCGGCACAGCTCGATGGAGGACTCCAGGGCGCGGGTGGCTCGGTCGAATTCGTCTTGGTAGATGTGCAGCTGGCCAAGTCCGCGTAGCAGCACCGACGCCCCGCGCACGTTGCCGGCGGCCTCGGCCGCGCCCAACGCGAGCCGGTGCCCGTGCTGCCAGTCCTGATACAGACACCGGTGGTCGTAGTAGGTCGCCGTGCCGGCCGCCAGCTCCCAGGCCAACTCGTCCAGGCCCCAGTCCACGGCCAGTTTCACGGCGCCGAGCAGGTTGTCGCGTTCCGCGTCGAACCAGCCGAACGGATCGGCCATGAGCCGGTCCACGACCGCATCGGGCAGCGATCGGCGCGGTGCCGAACCGGGCGCAGCGGCCAGCAGTCCGCCCGGCAGCCGGTCGGTGCCGCGCCTGACCAGATCGAGCCAGACGGAGAGCACCCGGACGATCGCGTCCCGCTTGTCCGCCGTCGGCAGCGGGGCGGCGATCTCCATGGCACAGGTCCTGATCAGGTCGTGCAGCCGGTAGCGCGGCTGGCCGATGGCGTCGGTGGCGGTCAGCCGCACCAGGCTGGCGTCGACGAGGGTGTCCAGCACTTCTTCCCCGTCCGAGCGGTCCAGCAGCGGGCCGACCACCCAGCCGGGCAGGGTGTAGGCGCCGAGCAGACCCAGCAGGCTCAGCGCGCGCACCGCGTCGGCCGGCAGCAGCCGCAGGCTCAGATCGACGCTGGCGCGCACGCTGAGATCCCCGATCCTCAGCTCGGCCAGCCGCCGGGACTCGTCCTCGATCCGTTCCCGCAGCACCCGCAGCGACCAGGCCGGGCGGCCGGTGAGCTTGGCGCTGGCGATCCGGATCGCCAGCGGCAGGTTGCCGCAGCAGTCGAGGATCGCGTCGGCCTCCGCCGGTTCCCGCTCGACCCGCCGTCGCCCGATGATGCCCGTGAACAACTCCCGTGCCTCTGCCGGGCTCAGCACGTCCAGGTCGATGTGCCGGGCGCCGGGAAGTTGCGTCAGCAGAGTGCGGCTGGTGATCAACACGGCACAACCGTCGGCCCCGGGCAACAACGGCAGCACTTGATCGGCGTGACCGGCATCGTCCAGCACCACCAGCATCTGGCGGTCCGCCAGCAACGAACGGTAGAGCGCGGCCCGTTCGGACAGGCCGTTCGGGATCGCGCTGCCGGCGATCGACAGTGCACGCAGCGCTTCGGCCAGCATCAGAGCCGGGTCCCGCGGCTCGTCCGATGTCCCGGCGAGGTTGAGGTAGAGCTGGCCGTCGGGGAAGAGTGCGCTCGCCAGCCGCGCGGCGTGCGTCACCAGACAGGACTTGCCGACACCTGGACCGCCCACGATGACGGCCACCGGAGCCCGGTTCGGCGCCGACACGTCGAGTAATCGGGCGACCTCGGCCAGCGCGTCGGCTCGGCCCACGAAGTCGGGGACATCGAACGGCAGTTGGCGCACCGGCATCGCCATTGCCGGCCCCGGGGCCGCCGGGGCGGGGCTCTCCGGTGGCGTGGCCGAGGGGCCATTTGCTGGGATCGTAGCCGCCAGGGCGGGATCTGCGGTCAGGATGCGCTGATGCAGCGCCTGCAGCGGCGGGGTGGGGTCGACACCGAGTTCGTCGGCCAGTGTCCGGCGCAGCCGCTCGTACACCTGCAGCGCCTCGCCTTGTCTTCGGCACCGGTAGAGGGCGACCATCAGGTGTTCGGCGACCTGCTCGTCGTAGGGGTGCTCGCGGAGCAGAGCGGTCAGTTCATCGATGACCTCTCGATGACGCCCCAGGTCGAGTTCGATGGCCAGGCACTGTTTGTGCGTGGCCGCGCGTTTCTCGTTCAGCCGTGCCGCATCGATCTCCAGGGCTTGGCTGGGGGTGTCGGCCAGGGCGTTTCCGCGCCAGCAAGCGAGCGCCCGCCGCAGCGCGACTGCCGTCTCGAACGGGGTCGTGTGCTGTTCGGCGAGGTGTCGCTGGTGGTCGAACTCCAGCAGGTCGAGCTGATCTTGAGCCAGGTGGATCTCGTAGCCGCCGCGCCGCGTGCTGATCAGCGTGCCGGGTGCTCCGCGGGCGACGAGGTTACGGCGCAGCCCGGAGACAGCGTCCTGGACCTGGCGGACCGCGGTGGCGGGCGCGTTCGTGTCCCACATCACGGCGACGAGCCGTTCCATGGCGACGATGTTGTTGGCGTCGATCAGAAGTGCTGCCAGCATCTTGGCCTGCCGCGGCCCGTTCAACGGGACCGTGCGTCCGGCGATCTGGGCGTGTAACGGCCCCAGTAAGCCGAATCTCATGCTCCCCCTGGTACGTGACGATGAGCGCCGTTCCCCCTGGTCGACCTCGCACTAGGACGAATCTAGGACGGCCGACGGATCTGTGTCCATAGCGTCTCCGCAGCACGGCTCGCCGAGGACGCCTGGGCAGGCGATGGGTGCGGAGGGTGCCTTCGCCCGGTGCCGCACACGCACCGCCGCACAGTCCACGCGCACCGCCGCACGGCTCCATACGTACCGCCGCACCACTTCCGATCGGCAAAACGACAGAAGGAGCACTGATCAACCATGCTTCGCAACTGGAAGGCCTTCGGCGCACTGGCAGTCGCAGGTTGCTGCGCCACGATCGGCCTCACCACGGGCACCGCTGAGGCGCAGACGCAAATAAAGACCAGCAACGTCACGGAACTCGGTTCGTACAACGACAACGGAAGAACCGGCAACTACCAGTTCGTGGCGAACAATTGGGACAGCCGCTACCAGCGCTACCAGCAGTCGCTCGTCTGGGTGTCCGGGCAGGACGGCGGCAAGGACATGGCCCACTGCCTACGGGGCAACGGCGGGGCAAACTGGTACGAATCCTCGATCGTCGCGCGCAACGGTACGAACTCCTCGCACTACGACTGCACCAACAACGGCACCTACAACCAGGGGTTCGACCAGGTGGGCGTCGACCTGAGCAACTGGTGACAGGTGCCTGAGCAGGCAGCGGACGCCCTGGTGTGCCCCGTTCGGAGCGCACCAGGGCACACCAGTCGAAGGAGGAGGCCCGGACGATGCTGGGCAGACACAAGACCCTTGCGGTCGCGCTGGCCGTGATCATTGCCGCGATGGTCGCGGCGGGGTTCGCGCATTTCCCGTCCGACGACGGCCAGACGGCCCGGGCGACGGCCAACACCCGCCGTTTCGTGCTGGTCCTGGCAGGTGCTTCCGGCCAGTCGGAGTCGGAAGAATTCGACCTTGAGGTTGCCGCTCGCACGGAGGCCCTGACATCCACATGCATGAAGTCGCACGGCTTCCAGTACCTGCCCAAGAACCCGCACAGCGTGGTTGATGTCGAGGACGCATCAGACTTTTCGAGCCTCGACTACGCGCGCAAGCACGGGTTCGGAATATCGGTGTTTCCCCACTTCGCCCCTGAGGCCAAGGCAGCCAAGAGCTACCTGAAGACCCTTTCCGCTGCTTCCCTCAAGGCTTACGATGCGGCTCTTCCCGGATGCGTCGACAGCTCACAGCGTACGACTGAAAAGGAATACGGCATCCCGGAGGCGAACTCCGAGTGGGCTCGGGTGGACGGTGAGGTGCAACACGACAGACGTTACCAATCGGCACTTGAGACGTGGAGATCCTGTGCGGCGGCGGCCGGTCATCCGGCGCAATCCCGTCTCGCGCTCATCACGAACCTGCGCAAGGAATACACGTCCGTAATGGCCGGCATTCAGAGTGGGGACCGAGTGCTGCCCCAGGACCAATTGGCGGCGCTGGCCGCTCAGAATCCTTCGTGGCGGAAGTTCCATCAATCGGAACTCTATGCCGCCGTGGCGACATTTCCCTGCTCGCAAGCCACCGATCGGACATATGTGTCTATATTCCTCCAGTACCTGAACCGGAACAGTTGAGGGCGGTGCGCCAGAGGGAGCCGCCGACGGCACGGCCCGACGGCCCGAGAGGCGGACGGGTCCCACCCGCGTGTGCAGGTGTCGGGCGGTGGCAGCCGGGTCGCCTCGCAGGCCAGCGGGGTCTTGCCGGCGGAGGCAGCTCGCCGTACGGGCCTGGCCGCCGGGTTGTCGGCAGCGCTCGCGCCCTGGCGCAAGCCCAGAGCGGTGCACGATCCCGGCAAGGTCCTGCCGGACATCGCACTCGCCGTGGCTCTGGGCGGCGACCGCCTGGCCGGCACCGGCCTTCTGCGGGCCGAGCCCGCGGTCTTCGGACCGGTGGCGCCCGACCCGACCGCCGCCCGCCTCCCGCCTCGTCGACACTCCGGCCACAGCCGGTCCGCGCGCGCTCACGGCCATACAACGGGGTGGAGCGAAGTCCGATACTAAGTCCGGGAGTTGGCTGACCGGGCGGTCGCGGACGCGGGCGGCGAGGTGGTCGTGGACATCGACAAGGTCCTGGTCCTGGCGCACCCCGAGAAGGAGGACGCGGCCGCGACCTGGCAGAAGACCTTCAACCACCACTCGCTGTTCGCGTTCGTCGACCACAGCCCGGGCGGGGCCGCTGCGGCCCCCCGTGGCGGCCCGGCGCACCTTCGCCAACCACGAGGCCAACCCGCTCGACCCGGCCAACCTCGTGGACCTGCAGAAGCGGGTACCGACCGAGGGCGCCGACCTCGGCATCGCCTTCGACGAGGACGCCGACCGCTGCTTCGTCGTGGACGAGCACGGTGACCCGGTCTCCCCGTCCGCGGTCACCGCCCTGGTCGCCGCGCGCGAACTCGCCCGCAACGGCGGCGAGGGCACGATCATCCACAACCTGATCACATCCCGTACGGTCCCGGAGGTCGTGCAGGAGAACGGCGGCACCCCGGTCCGCACCCTGACTGGCCGTGATGCCCGGGGAAATTCGTGCCGCGCGGCCCCTGCTGGAGCAACTCGCCATCCAGGAACACACGCCGGACGCGATCGCTGCGGCAATCGCGAAGCGCTTTCCGTGAGTTTCAGTCAGCCCACACACGGGCCAGGCACCGGTGGGCGCTCGGGTCGGGCGGGTCGGTGAACTCGGTGCGGCCGTGCAGCACGACGGTGTTGTCCAGCCAGAGAAGGTCTCCCGGCTGCAGGGAGATACGCAGGACCGTGCGCCGGTCGGACAGGATCTGGTCGACTGCGTCGAGGACCGCCCGCTCGTCGGGGGTCAGGGGGACACCGGCTTCGTGCTGGGCACGTTCGATCCCGCGCCTGTTGTAGTGCACGCGCAGGTCGGCGCCGTGCCACTGGAAGACGGGGCGGAGCCGGTCGAAACCGGTCCCCCGGCCGAAGTGGAAGTCCTGGTAGAGGCGGGGGAGAGCCCAGGGGTGCTCGGTGAGCAGTCTGTTGTGTACGGCATGGCCGCTGGCCAGGAGCGTCTCCCCGCCTTGTGCTGCCTGTCGCAGGCACAACAGCCCCAGCAGTCTTGGCGGATGGGGTGCCGGGGTCCGGTCGGTGTGCAGCGCCAGCGCGAGGTTCGTCTTGCTCAGTCCGGCGTTACCGGCCACGGTGACGAAGCCCCCGGAGTCCACCGGCCTCGGAGTGCCCAGCGCGGCGGCGAGTTGCCGGCACAGTGAGGCGCACTCCTGGTCGGTGCGGCCGGCTACGGGAAGGCCCCGGATCACGACGAACCCGCGGCCGTTGCGCACGCGGTGTGCGACACGCGTGGCCAGCGCCGCCCCGGGAGGTGCTCCAGTGGGTCCCGGGTCTGCTCCCCGGCCCGGGCTGTCCAGTGCGCGTGAGCAGGCGGGCGGTAAGTCGATCAGCCAGTCCGCCTCGCAGAGGGCGTGGCCGTGCCACGCCGTGAGTGCGTCGACGGGTGCGGGCTCGGGCATCGTGCCTCCTTCTTCACAAGGGGGAGGAAGCCAAGGGGTTGGGCAGGAGCGCCCACTGCTCGCCGTCCGATGACAGCCGCATCAGCGTCAGTGCCCTGACGGGAAGGTCCTGCGTCCGCAGTGCCCGCATGTCCGGGGTCGGGGGGAGGTCGCGGGTGGCGGCGTCGAGCAGGGTGCCCAGCGTCGTGGTGCTCCCGGCCAGAGGGCCCAGCGCGCCGGTGATCAGGCAGCCGAGAACCTTGCGGCGCAGGACGGCAGGGTCGTCGTTGAGGAGTCGGCCGGTCAGCGGCGGTGCCGGGAAGCCGTGCCGGACCAGTCGGGCGGGGCTCACGCGGATGTCGGCGAGGTCCCGGTAGACGAGCCGCCGGGGCCACCCCTCCTTGTCGACAACCGCGAGGAGATTCTGCCCATGCGCCTCCAGGGCCACCCCCAGGTCGAGCAGGTCCAGGCAGACGCCGAAGGCCAGCCGCGCGAACTCGGTGATGCGCGCCAGTCGTTCGTGACGGCTGTGGGTGGCGAAGTGCCGGGGCAACTCGGCCACGGGTACC
Source organism: Streptomyces roseochromogenus subsp. oscitans DS 12.976 (assembly GCF_000497445.1). Lineage (NCBI taxonomy): Bacteria > Bacillati > Actinomycetota > Actinomycetes > Kitasatosporales > Streptomycetaceae > Streptomyces > Streptomyces roseochromogenus. The sequence continues at coordinate 1,836,037 of NZ_CM002285.1, forward strand.
ACCTGCTCCGCCGTCCCGGCGTGGACGTACGGTGACTCGCGCAGGACCGCCGCCAGGTCCGGCGTGCCCGCCCCCGCCGCCGTCAGCGTGCGCGCGATGTGCAGACGGCCGCCCAGCCGGTCCGCGACCCGCTCTGTCAGTTCGGACGTGGCCAGGGCATGGTCCACCGAATAGGCCGATATGTCCCGCACTTGGGAGGTGAGTCGGGTACTCAGCGCGGTCTTCACGTGGACCTGGTTGTCGAAGGCGAGCGTGCGCAGGGAGAGCAGCGGATGGGCCGGAGGCCCGGGCAGCACCCGCCGGCTGCCGAGGACGTGCTCGGCCTGCCAGGGATGCACCGGGAGCAGTACGGCGTTCCCGTCCCGCCAGTGTGCGGGCCACGGTCCGTACACCGTCGCTCCCGTCACGGGCACGAGCTGCAGAGCCACCACCGGCCGGTGCTCGGGCGCATAGGCCAGCTGCTCGGCGGCCGAGAAGCCGGGCCGGGAGCGGCAGGTGGGGTGGTACGGGTGGCCGTCCGGTGACTGCTGCTCCCACTCCCAGGGCTCCACCGGCGGCCCGGCCGGCGGAGGAGCCGTCCGGGACAGCGCCAACGAGGCAACGTCATGGTCGAGTTCGGCGGAGAATGCCGCGCCGCCGGGTACTCGCAGCGCCGCCATCAGCAGGGCGGGATGGTCGTACGCGACGCCGTCCAGCTCCACGGCGGCAACCGCTGTCCCCGTCGCCCACGGGTCCGACGGCGGACCGTGCAGCCGTCGCCCGTCGACCAGCCGCAGGGCGATCCCGTCACGCCCGCGGGCGCGGGCCGCGATCCAGGGCAGCGGTTCATGGACCAGCCCGCGCCACAGCCGCGCCAGCACCGTTGCCCGGGCCCCGGACAGCGCAGCGAGATAGGCAGACACCAACTCGGGGCGAAAGCTCGCCAGTTCCTCGGCAAGATCGCGCTCGGCGGGTGTGTCGCGCACACGCAAGTTCTACCGCCGGCGAACGCACGCCACACATACTGGTGATCGATGAATACTTTCGCCCGCGAAGCCGATGCACTGGCCATGGCGCCCTTGCTCAACTGCCTGCTGAGGGAAGCATCCCTGGCGGCCGGGGAACCGGTCGCCGGTCGCTCCCTCCACCGCCTGCGCGCAACCGGCCGGCTGCTGAGCGTCCGCACCGGTCACCGGCCCGGCGCACCCGAGCTCTGGACCGGCACCAGCTGGCAACCCGTGCGCCACAGCGGCCTCATCGACCTCGCTGCCCAGGAGATGCGTGCCGTCACCGGTCGCTCCAATGCCGCACTGGCCGCCGAGATGACCGCCGGCCGCGAGGTCTTGGAGGCCCTGCTCGCCGCCCGTGCCCGGGCCGCCCCACCCGACCACCCGTGGCTGCGCTCCGAACAGGCCCTGATCATGGGGCACTCCCACCACCCGGCCCCCAAGGCCCGCACCGGGGGCGGCCCGCCCGGCGTCTGGCTGCGCTACGCGCCGGAGACCTATGCCCGCTTCCCTCTCGTCCTGCTGGGTGTGCGCGAGGACACTGTGGTCGACGACGGCGACACCCGTGCCCTCGACACCCTGGGCCAGGCACCCGACGGCTATCGACTGCTACCCGTCCATCCCTGGCAGCTCGACCTCACCCACCACCTGCCAGCCGTGCGCGCCGCCTTCGCCGCCGGCCGTCTCGTCCAACTGGGCCACACGCCCTGGGACGCCCGGGCCACGGCCTCGGTGCGCACGGTCCACGTCCCCGGCGGCCCCGAACGCCCCGGAGCGTCCGGGGACCTGTTCCTGAAGTTCAGCCTGGAAGTACAGATCACCAACGACGTCCGGCGGATCCGCCGGCACGAACTGCGCCATGTGCGCCACACCGACCCGCTGGTCACCGCGGCCTTCCGGGCCATGGACGGCCCGGCGGCATGGTTGAGCGAACGCGGGCACCGCACAGTTCGTGGCCTCGACGAGACCTTCCCCGTCCTCGTCCGTGACGGCCTGGACGACCATGTGCTCCCGGGCGCCACCGCAACGCTGGCCGCAGCCCTCACCGAGGGCTTCGACGGCGATCCACTCGATCGCCTCACCGACCCGCTGCCGTGGTGGGCGGCCTACCTGAACTGCGTCGTCCCACCCGTGCTGGAGGTCTACGCCCGCCACGGCATCGCGATCGAGTGTCACCTCCAGAACACGCTGATTGCCGTCGACCCGGACGGCTCCCCCGTCCAGGCTGTCTTCCGCGACGCGGAAGGCGCCAGGGCGATCCCCGCGACGCCCCGTGAGGCCGCCTGGCAGCGCCTGGCGTACTGTCTCGTCGTCAACAACCTGACCGAGATCGTGAACGTCCTCACCCACCGCTTCCCCGAAGCCGCCGAGGCCCTGTGGCCCACGGCGCGGCGGGAGTTCCAACGGTGCGCCAGGGAGCACGGCCTCCCCGAGATCAAGGCGCTGCTCGCCGCGGCAACGGTCCCGTGCAAGGCCAACCTGCTGTCCCGCTGGATCGACGCGGACGGCACTGAACCCTGCTACGTCCCCGTCCCCAACCCGCTGGCCGGCGCCACCGGTCAGGGAGACGACGGCTCACTCACTCCCCGACGACGAGCCGAGCACTAGCCTCGCCCATTCATCAAGCAGGCTGTCCGTGTTCGGCTCGGAGGAGTACGCCGACGGGTCCGAGCAGCTGCTGCCCTGGGAACAGGTGCCGTCGAAGCTGCGGAACACCTGGTCGCGGTCGGCCTGCGCGCGCCGGGCGACACGACGCCGTTCGACGGCCGGACACTGGGTCGCCCAGCTCCCCGGAACTACGCACCGGCAGCGCACGCCCCATCGGCATGCCGCCGAGCCTCGCGTGTTCTCTGTGCGTGACCGATGAGCTGCCTGTGGAGATCACGTAGCGGTACGTGGTCGGGTACGACTGAAAACGATCTTCCGCTCCTACGATGACGCCCTCTCAGCTGATTCGGCTTCAGCTGCTGGCGCTCCAGGAGGAGCACTTGCATACCCGTTTCACATCAGCTCGGTTGGCAGCGCTGTGTTCAGCGCTGCCCCTCGCGCTCGCGGTAGGACTCATATCCCCCGCAGCGACAGCCAACGCGGCACCCGCTCTCCGTGTCTCGTCCGCGCGACACGGAGAACGACCGGTGGAAACCGGCCGAATACGAGCCAGCGGCAAAGTGCTGGTACGCGGCCTGCCGGCGGCCTCTGGGCACGCGAGGGCGTCCGATCCCGTGCGGGCGACTCATCATGGGCCCAAGCAGGGGGAACAGCCTCGGCGCACCGGGCTCTTCCCGCTTCAGCTCAAGCCCGCGTCGAATGCTGCGGCGGCCGCCCCGGCAGCGACGTCCTCCCAACAGGCCGCCACCACGTCCGGCACCTTCTACCAGCACACGCTGTTCGAAGGCGCGGACGACATCGCCCAGGGACCGACCCCGCCCGACACGGCGGTCGCCGCCGGGACCAATGACGTCGTGGAGATGGTCAACAGCAGGCTGATCATCACCGACAAGACGGGTACCGTCCTCAAGACGAGCGACCTGTCGAGTTTCTTCCAGGCTGGTCCGACGACGTTGTCCAACGGCTCCACGGCGAACCTGTCCAGCGTCAGCGACCCCAAGGTCGTGTACAACCGCTTCTCGGGCCACTTCTACGCGACCGAGCTGATCTACGACTCCGCCAACGACAGCGCGGTCAAGCTCGCGGTCAGCCAGACCTCGGACCCCACGGGAGCCTGGCTGATCTACACGGTGCACCCGACAGCAGGCACACTGCTGGACCAGCCGAAGCTCGGCGTCAGCCTCGACAAGATCGTCCTGACCTGGAACAAGTACACCGGCTCCGGCAGCAGCCAGAGCTACACCGGTACTGAGACCTACGTCGCGGACCAGGCCGAGGCCGAGAACTACGGCAACAGCATTCCGCTCGACTACGCCCTCTTCGACGACGGCCAGAACATGGTGTTCCCCGCCGTCAACGTCGACACCGACCCCAACAGCCCGTCGGATGCCTACGAAGCCTATTTCCACAAGGACTTCTTCGGCTTCTCCTACATCACCGTGAACACCATCACGGGCGTTCCGGGCAGTCTTCCCGGGGTCTCGCGCTCTTCCTCCAACGACGTGGGCATCGCCACCACCTCCTCGCCCCCTCCCGCGTCGCAGCCGAACACCTCACTGACGCTCGACACCGGCGACGACCGCATCGAGTCCGCGAGCTTCCGCGGCGGAGCACTGTGGGTGGCGGCCAACGACTCCTGCCAGCCCAGTGGTCAGCCCACGATGTCGTGCGTGCGCACCGTCCTGCTCACCAACGCGGCATCGTCCAGCCCGACCAAGGCCTTCGACGGCGACTTCTACTCGGGCAACGCGGCCATGTTCTACCCCGCCATCACCATGGACGACAGCAACGACGTCTTCCTCGCCGCCAGCGCGTCGGGACCCTCCCTGTACCCGTCTTTGGGTGTGTTCGCCGCACAGGCGGGAGGTACCAGCATCTCCGGCAGCCTGGTCAGGACCGGTCGCGGTCCGTTGTCCTGCGACGTCTGCGGATCCGCCAACCCCATCCGTTTCGGCGACTACAGCGGAATCTCCCTCGACGGATCCAACGCCAACATGGTCTGGATCGGCGGCGAATACGGAAACGCCTCATCCACCACCCTGTCACCCACCTGGGGAACCGCAATCGGGGAGTACAGCTACTTCTAGCCGCACCCCCAGTAGGAACCAGATGAAATGAGGGCTGCCTGCGCGGCCGGCCGCGCAGGCAGCCCTCCGGCCACCGCCCCACAGCCATCAGCTCGGCACGGCGGCCAGTGACCAGTCCCATCAAGGTAAGTTTTCGTGCACGAGCCAGGGAGGCGACACATGCAACCACCGCATGGACGAGGCGGTTTGTGCGCCTTCCTCGTCCTGACCACCATCCTCTGCGGCTGCGGATCACACCGCGCTACTCCCGGCGGCCAGCCCATCACAACAGGCCGCACGACACCGAATGCCACCGTCACCGTCTCCCAGCTGCCGGACACACGCAACGACCCCCCACCCGCAGCCCCCGGAACCGCCGTACTGTTCCGCAACCGCTTCAGCTACACACCGGCCCGGTCCTCGCACCCGGGAAGGTACCTCCCCATGGACCCCGCCCGCCCCTCCCTGACCGTCGCACCCGGCACCCTGATCGAAGTCCGCCTCGGAGACGGCCTGTTCATGGAACCGCCCACCAGCAGCCGAACCGGCATACTCCGACCCGCCGGAATCACCGACAGCCAACAGACCGCAACCGCACTGTTCCGCGCCGAGGCTCCAGGCACCAGCGAGCTCATTGCCAAGCCTCCACCGTGCCCCTCGAACGCCAAAGTCACCTGCTATGCCCACTACCGGGTACGGGTCACCGTGCAGAGCTGAGGTTCCCCTGGTGTGCGGGAGGTGCTGAGCAGAGCCCTGGAGCGGCTGAAGGCCAACCGCAGCGCGGGACACCCGCGCTCGCGTAGGGCACATGGCCTCAGCCAGAACGCGGGGCTGGGCGCCGTAACCGGTACCCGCCCTGTCGCCGGTACCCGCCCTGTCGGTTGAAGTGCGCTCTGGTCAGCGCCTTCCGCCCGTTCACCCCTCCCCCGTTCCCCCGAAACCGCTGCGGACACGGCATTGTTCGCGCGAGGGGAAGCGAGTCGGCGTCGTCCCCACCAGGGACTGCGCCGAGCCAGGGTCCAACCGGCCCGTGGGTGGATGCCGGCCCGGCGGTGCCGAGGCGTCTCGGACCTCACTTCCAGCGGAGTACTCAGGCGGCGCGCGCGATCTGCGACCGCACGAAGACCGTGGGGCCGTCGTCCGGGTGCTCGTGAGGGTTGTTGAACGGCACGGTGAACTCGTCCACGATGCCCTGTTCGAAGACCAGGGCCATGCTGGAGCCGCCGTAGCTGAAGTAGCCCAGCTCCTGGCCTCGCTGAACGGTGTCGCCGACACCGACCGACCAGTCGATCGAGGAGACCTCCTCCATGCCGATCACCACGGCGCACACCATGCGCCTGCCGAGTTCCTCGCTGCACTCGATGAACGCCAGTCCGCGGGTGTTGATGTGCGCCTGGTAGCTCTGCGAGTGGGTCCACGTCGTCGGGTCGGGCGTCTCGTTCCAGGCGGCGCTGAACATGAGGCCGGGCACGATCTCCAGGTGCTTGACCGTTCCGTCGACGGGCACGTGCCACCGGTGGTAGCTGTGGACGGACAGGAACGACTGGTACACGTCGCCGCCGACGAACGTGCTGACGTACTCGTCCCCGCACTGCGGGCCGTGCAGCATGTCCGTGAGCGAGTACTGCTCCTTGAGCCAGAAGTCCGTTTCCCTGGCCACGCGGCGCTGGACGTTGTAGACCGTGCCGTCGTTGGGGGCGACGACGCCGGGGTCGCCGTTCCCGCCGAGCGGACGGAACTCGTCCTTGATGGGGCGGTGGAAGAAGTCGTTGAACGACGTGAAGCCCCAGTGCTTCTCGTCGCGCCGGTCCCAGCACTGGTACTCGTACAACTTGTTCATCTCGGTCGCGGGCTGTGAGAACCAGCCGCCTTCGCGGGTGTGCAGCACGTGGGCGCTGTCCTCGCTGTTGAGGTAGTCACACCAATTCCGCAGGACGGGCCGCAGTTTGTCGTTGAACTGCGGCATGCGGAACAGGACCGAACCCGACGGCGTCAGGCGCATATAGCCGAAGAGCGCGGACATCGGCAGGAAGATCTGGTGGAGGGGGTTGCGGTTGTAGGCGGGTGCCCACCTGACGATGGCGTTCAGGTGCTCGACGAGGTCGTCCACGGTGTGGATGTGCCGGTGCTGCTCGGGCACTTCGGCGAGCATGTTCGTCACGTACATCCGGACGGTGAGGTCGGAGTGGATGAAGTCCGCCAGGTCCTGGACGGCGGGGTCGAGATCCTTCCTGAGGTCCGCCGCCCGCGGGGCGATGCTCTTGTGGAACTCGTCGACCGCCAGCGGATTCCGCGGCAGATAGCCGCCCGCCCGGCCGAAGGTGCCCTGGTAACGCGCGTGGAGCTCCTGCGGGGTGATGACAGCGGTCATGACCATCTCCTCGTCGCTCACGTTCAGTGGCCTCGATCCGCACATGCTGCCAAGTGCCGGGGATCTTTGGCACTTCGGGAATCCGGCCATCTCCGCTATGGCCATTTGCGGTCGAACATCTGGACAAGGAGCCGGATGACCGGACAGTGGCCGGTTCCGTTCCCGCAGGGGCGCCGTGGCCAGATCTCCCCCTGCCGTCCTCCCGGGCCGCCCTGCCAGGGTGTGGCCTTCGTCTTCGAGCTGAGAGGAACGACCACCATGAATGAGCGCCCCGCGCACTCCGCCCGCAGCCCCAAGAGGTGCCCGGACCCGGATCCGAACCCGCTGCCCCAGGAAGTGGCCCGGGAGCTGCACGTCTGCATGGGCCTCAACTCCTGCGCCGGGCTCGACGCCTCGGGCACGGCCCCCATGGCGGGCATGGGCACCTGCGCGACCGTCTTACACGTCTGCCACGGCGAAGGGGCCTGCCGGGGCCAGGGCGGCTGCGGCTACGCGGGCACGGACTACGAGCAGTTCCACCCGGGCGAGCAGGACTGCCGTTTCAACGGCAGCTGTGCCAGCCCGATCAACGAGAGCCGGGTCTTCTCGGCGGGCCCGCTGAAGGGCAAGAGCGTGTGGAAGCAGGCTCGCCGGCTCTTCGAGGCGCGGATGTACGCGGCGGGCAAGGCGTTCGGCCCGGCCCCGGGCGAGGGCATCGAGGACGACCGGATGCCGCACTACGACTACATGTCGCAGCCGCAGTGAGCGAGGCACGGCTGGGCCTGCCGCACCTCGGCCTCGGGGTCGGGCTGCGGACACCGCACCTCCCGTACATCCGCCGGCACCGGCCGGACGTCGGCTTCTTCGAGATCATCTCCGAGAACTTCCTGGACACCCGCGGCGGCAGACGGCACGCCCTGGCGGAGATCGCCGAACGGTACCCGGTCGTCCCGCACGGGGTCTCGCTGTCCATCGGGAGCACGGACCCCCTGGACTTCGGCTACCTGCGCAGGCTGAAGCGGCTGGCCGACGAGGTACGGGCCCCGTGGGTCTCGGACCACGTGTGCTGGACGGGCGTGCTGGGTGTGCACACCCACGACCTGCTGCCGCTGCCGTTCACCGAGGAGACCCTGGACCACGTCGTGCGCCGCGTGCGCGTCGTCCAGGACATGCTGGAACGCCGGCTGGTCCTGGAGAACCCCAGCAGCTATGTGGAGTTCCACGCCTCCACGCTCGCCGAGTGGGAGTTCCTCGGGCGGATGGCGCAGGAGGCGGACTGCGGGCTGCTGCTCGATGTGAACAACGTCTACGTCTCCGCGTTCAACCACGACTTCGACCCGGTGCGCTACCTGCGGGAGCTGCCGCACGAGCGCGTGGTCCAGATGCACCTCGCGGGGCACACCCACCACGGCACGCACATCATCGACACCCACGACGCGCCCGTGTCCGAACCGGTGTGGGGGCTGTACCGGCTGGCGACGGAGCTGACCGGCGGAGTGTCCACCCTGCTGGAACGCGACGACAAGCTGCCGCCGTTCCCGGAGCTGCTGGCCGAGCTCGACAGGGCACGGGAGCGGGCGCCAGCGGCCCCGGCGGGGGGCTCCCATGGCTGACACCACCTCGCTGGCCGCCGTGCAGCGCTGGATGCAGTCGGTGATCCTGCACCCGACGGGCGAGGACCCCGGCCACACGATCACCGCGTCCAGCCGGCTGTCGGCCCGCGAGCGGCTGCTCGTCCACCAACAGGGCTACCGGCTACGGCTGCTGGAGTGCATGCGCAGCCTGCACCCGGGGTCGGTGCACCTGCTCGGGCAGGAGATCTTCGACGGTTTCGCGCAGGACCACCTGGAGGCGCACCCCTCCCGCTCCCCCACCCTGACCGGGCTCAGCACCGGTTTCGCCGGCCACCTGGCCCGTACGCGGCCGGACTCCGGGCCCGGCGTGGAGCGCGAGGCGTGGATCGACCTGCTGATCGACCTGATCCGCTTCGAGCGGGCCTTCACCGAGGTCCTGGATGCGCCCGGCATCGAGGACGGCACGGCCCCGGCGCCGCCCCTGCGGCTGCTGCGGGTCTGCGCGCCCGTCCACGCGTACCTGGCCGCGGTGCACCGGGGTGAGGAACCGGAACCGCCCGCACAGCGGCCCGTCCATCTCGCCGTGACCCGGCGGCACTTCACGGTCGTCACCCGGGAGCTGAGCCCGGGGGCGTACACGCGTCTGCACGTCTCTTCTTCGCATCCCCCAACTTCCCCAGCGGCACCGGCATCGGAGGATTGATTCACCGTGACCACGAAGGAATCGGTTCAGGAGATCACCGACCTGCAGGACCTGATCGACCATCTGAAGGCCGCCGCCCAAGTCGAACTGTCCACGGTTCCCCTGTACTTGTACGCGACCTATTCGATCAAGACACGCGGCTATTCGCAGTGGGCGGCCGGCGCGTCGGCGCAGCGCACAATGATCGGTGTGGCGATCGAGGAGATGCTGCACCTCAGTCTGGTGCGCAACCTGCTGATCGCGGTCGGGGACACGAGTTTCCGGCTCTACGACCCGAAGGTCATCCCCACCTACCCGAGCGTGATGCTCAAGCGCCAGCCCGAGCTGCCCATGCGGCTGCGGAAGCTCTCCACCGACCAGGTCAGGAACACGTTCATGCAGATCGAGCTGCCGGCCACCCCTGCGGGGGCCGCTCTCGGCGAGATCGAGCCATACCACTCCCTCGGCGAGTTCTACGCGCGCATCGAACGGGGCATCCACAACCTCAGCTCGACCATCGACTGGGCCAAGGCGAAGAAGGACCTGTGGAAGTTCCAGTACCACCGGGCCTACTGGAACCAGAACGGCGGCTCCGACCAGCCGCGGCTCATCGTGGACGAGGCGTCCGCGATCCAGGCGATGCAGATCATCGTCGACCAGGGCGAGGGAGCTGTCGAGGACAAGGGCCTGCTCCCCGACCCGATCGTGCGCACGGACGACCACCCGCCGCAGGACATCGGCAAGTGGCAGGCGTCCCACTACACCAAGTTCTCCGACATCGCGAAGGGCCTCGACGGCATCGGTGTCGTCTGTGACGACAACGGCAGGCAGAAGTACACGATCGACGACGCCGAAGTCATCTGGCCGGTGCTCGACGACCCGGACCTGAAGACCGTCACGGCGGACCAGAGCGTCAAGGACCTGATGGAGTTCTCCAACGCCGTCTACTGCTACGTCCTGGCGCTGCTGGACGCCATCTACCGGACGCCCATGCAGGTGCATGACCCGGCGCAGGACAAGGACCTGTTCACGCAGAGCGACCGGTACGCCTACGAGCGCGGCTTCATCGCCGTGATGCAGGGAGTGCTGTACCCGGTCTGCGAGCTCCTGGTGCGGACGCCGCTCGTCAAGGGGGAGCTGTCCGTCAACGCCGGGCCGCCCTTCCAGTACTACGCGTTCAGGACCAAGCAGCCGAAGGCCGAACTCGCCTCACTCTGCGAGAAGCTGCTCCCGAGCTATGCCGCACTGGGCGGTGACGACGGGGTCCAGCGACAGATCTCACTGCTGCCGGACATCCGGCTTCCCTGACGGAACTGAGCACGCGGACGGCGCCCTCCGGCCATACGGAGGGCGCCGTCGCGTCGCAGGGCCGGCGGAGCTACCGGGCCCGGGCGATCTGCCCGTTGACGAAGACCGGAGCCCCGTTGTCCGGGTCACCGCTCGGGTTGTCCGGCGCGAGGTGGTCGACGGCGCCCTTCTGGAAGAGCAGGCACATGCTCGACCCGCCGAAGCTGAACCGGCCGATCTCCTGGCCCTTGGTGACCTGGACGTTCACCGAGACCGAGTGGGTGATCGAGGAGATCTCGGTGATGCCGACGGGCATGACGCACACCAGGCCGATCTTCGGCGCGGTGCTCTCGATGACCACGATGCCCCGGGTGTTGACCGAAGCGCCGTAGCACTGTGAGTGCGTTCCGGCCGTCGGGTCGTCGCCCATCGACTGGAGCTCGGCGAACATATAGCCGGGGACCTTGTCGACGGCCACCACCTTGCCGTCCACCGGTGCGTGCCAGCGGTGGTAGTCGGCGCCCGAGAGGAAGGTCTGGAGGACATCGCCGTCGGCGAAATCCTTCGCGTACTCACTGCCGTTGAGCATGTGTTCCAGGGAATACGGCTGTCCCTTGAGCCAGAACTGGTCCTGGCGCTTGACGCCCTGCCGCCACCGGACCACCTTCCCGTCGTTGGGCGACACGATCGCCTTGGGGTCGGTGGGCAGCGGGCGATACCTGTCCTTGAGGGCACGGTGGAAGAAGTCGTTGTACGAAGCGAGCCCGCCGTACTCCTTGCCCAGGTCGACCTCGAACTGGAAGAGCCGGAACTCCTCGTACGCGGGCGGGGAGAGCCAGCCCGTCGGCCCGTCGTTCAGGACCGTCCGGCTGTCCTGGCCGGGAATCTCGTTGCTCAGGAACCTGTACCAGTACTGGAGGACGCCGGCCAGCGCGTCGTTGAACTTCTGGTTGCGGAAGGCGTTCCACCCGGCGTCCGTCGCCATCATGTAGACGAAGAGGTGGGACATCGGGAAGAACCTCCGGGACGCCGGGTCCCAGTGGTACTCCGGCGCGGTCGTCGCGATCTGATCAAGGCACTGGAGCAGGTGCGGAATGTCGGAGACGGTCCGCTCCTCCTCGGGAACCTGCTCGATCATGTCGCTGACGTACTGCTGGACGACAGGGTCGGTGGTGAGGAGCTTCTCCAGGTCGGCCACGGGCTGGATGTGGTCGGCCTTCCACTCCGTCGCCCGCTCCGTGAACTCCTTCAGCAGCGCGTGTGCGCGCGGTCCTTCGGCAGGTAACCGCCCGCGAATCCATAGGAGTTGTAGTACCGGGTGTCGATCGCCGCTGAGGTGGTGATTCGGCTCATGTTCGTCCCCTTCCGTGTGCTCCGGCCAGCTCGCCGGGCGACCGTACTGCGCTGTCCCGGCACGCCGCAGGGGCACGATCCGGCCGGGGGGATGATCAGGCCATTCCAGACCGGCGAGCCGTACCCGGTCGGTGGGCTGCGCGACCTCAGCAGGCGGAACGGTGGCGCGGACTGCGCCATGCCGTGCTTCCTGGCCCAGGGTGTCACGACGCCGACCGAGAAGGCCCTCGCAGCCGGTGCCCGCGTCGAGCAGGGGCCGAAAACGGTGCCGGCCGGCGGCAACGACAGCGGCGGCAACACCAGCGACAGCAACAAGGACAGTGCGCGACCAAGATCGGTCTGCTGGGTACCGGCTTCGGCCGCGCACACGCAGCCGTCCACGCCGCCCGGCCCGAAGTCGAGAAGGTCGTCGTCCTCGGCCACACGCCGACCAAACTCCTGCCGCTCGCTCAGCAGTTCGGCTTCGCTACGACCATCGCTCCCGATGAGATCCACGGTGAGCTCGCCATCGGCCTCGTCGACGTCTGTCTGCCCACCCCGCTCCACGCCGAACACACCGTGCGAGCCATGGAGGCGGGCAAGGACGTGAGCGCAACCACCATACGGGGCGATGCAGTTACCCATGGCATGGAGAACACAGGCAGTACACATGTCACCCGCCGGGCCCTGCTGTCAGTCGGCGGATTGATGTTTCTCAGCGCCTGCACAGCCTCTGGCGGTATGTCTGAACACACAGGAACGTCGGCACCTGACATCGTGAAGCCCACGCATCCGGGCGACTCTCACGCCAGCGAGCCGGCCGGCGTCGAGCTGCCGGGCAGGCCGGAGTTCTACGTCCACCAGGGCCCGCGAGCCATCGCGCTGACCATCGACGACGGTCCGAACCCCGAATGGACTCCGCAGGTTCTGGACATCCTGCACCGCTACGCCGTAACCGCCACGTTCTGCCAGGTCGGTGCCCGCGTCAGCGCGTACCCCAGCCTGGTGCGGGCGGTGGCCGCCGAAGGCCACCTGATCGCCAACCACACCTGGACCCACGCCGACCTGGCCCAGGCATCCGCCACGACCGTCCGCTCCCAGCTGGAACGGACCAGCGACACGATCGAGAAGGTCACCGGCCGCCGCCCCACGATCTTCCGCGCCCCCTACGGAGCCTGGTCGGAGCCGACCCTGGCCACCTGCCGCGAGATGGGCATGCGGCTCCTGGACTGGTCCGTCGACCCTCACGACTGGTCACGACCGGGCACCTCGCGCATCGTCGAGCGGATCATGGCTCACGCCCATCCCGGATCGATCATCCTCGAGCACGACGGCGGAGGCGACCGCTCCCAGACAGTGGCCGCCCTGCGCCTGGTGCTTCCCCGCCTGCTCGACGCCGGCTATCAGTTCGTCACCCCCTAGTACGCGCGCGAAGAGTGAGGAGGAGGCGAATTGGTACCTGCGGCAGCCAAACCCGGGACTCACCCTCAGCCGTGAGGGCCGAGCTTTCCCGCCGCCTCGTTCAAAGCAGGTGTGCTGTCCGTGGTCATGGCAGGGTCCAGCGAGCCGGACGCGGTACAGCGTCCTTTCTGTATGCGGTGGCGGGATGGGCCGCTGCGCGTTTGGAGGACGTGCCCTACACGCCACCCGCCTGTCGTTCGGTGGCCGGCTCTGAGCGGACGGTCCGGATGGGCAAACCGACCTCGGCACTCGCCGAGGCGGTGGCCTCCCGCGAGGTCGTGCAGGCCGTCGCGGCCCACGTCCGGGCCCCGTTCGGCGCCGACGGGCTCATTGTCCGGGTGTTCGAAAGCGGCCGACAGCATGTGGGCGGCTCCCGCGGATACACACAGGAATTCCTCACCCTGCTCGACGGGCTCGCAGTCACCGACTCCCCGTGGCCGCCGACGTGTTCGGGACATGCGCTCCCCGGTTCATCGAGGAACGCGTGGGCGTCCCTGCCCGTGATCGCCTCCGGACACGCCTCAGCATGTGCCTGGTGTCCTTCACCGACGAGGAGCGCACGCTGCTGACCGCCCTGAGCGCTCTGGTCGGCCAGTCGCTGGAGCGGGCCCGGTTGTACGACGTGGAACACGCCCGGGCACAGGGGCTGCAGCGTGGCCTGCTGCCCCGGACGCTGCCCCGCTTGCCTGCCGTCTGCGCTGCCGTCTGCGCTGCCGTCTGCGCTGCCGCACGCTATCTGCCCGCGGGCGGGCGAGCAGGTCGGTGGCGACGCACTGCAGTGCGCGGCGCCTACCGCAACCGAACGCGGTGTGGGGCGAGCTCGTGCTGGTCGTGGGCGGCGGTCTGCGGAGGAGATCGTCTGCCGAAGCGGTCAACTCGTCGGTTCCCGCTCGCTGGCCAGACGGCCTCCTACGATCCGGCGCATCCTGGATCCCGAGCTGCTGAGGCCTGTCCGACGGGTCGCGTGACCACCGTGATGCGGCGCTGCTTCGTTGACCGCCCGCCGGGCGTGTGCCAAGGCACCGATTTCGCTGAGATGGCGGCCGCTCCCCGGCCGCCGCCTCACTCCTCGCCACCGCAAGAGAGCCGATCAAGTCAGCGACCAGTGTGGCTCAGGTGGACCACGAGCCCGCGGAGACTCGTGACTCACTCATTCCAGGACAGCTCTCCACCACAGGACGGACTATGAGACAGGCCACAACATGGGCTGGTGCACCAGACGTGGGACCGGGTTCACCTGGCCGAAACGCCGCCGAGGACCCGGCCCAACTCCTCCTAGCCACCAGGGTTTTCGGGCGACTCGACGTCCGGAACGAACCTGGGAAGGTCACCTTCCGCTCCACCACCATGGATCCTGACCGCATCACCGCGATCAAGGAGTGTGGGCATGACCGCAAAGCCGGAATTCCTTGACCTGCTGGAAAGGGCCGTCAGCGCGGCCCGCGAGCAGTTCCCGGACGCGGAATTCTACGAGGCCGACGGCTCGAACCCCGACCAGCCGACGCCGAACGTGCACGACATCGGCATGTGGCGCTTCGTCTTCCGGGTCGAGGAGGGAACCGTCTTCGTCAAGACCGCCAAGCCCTGGGGCGACCTCGACCAGCCCGAGCTGGTACCGCACCCGTGGCTTGAGGACCGCGTGATTCCGCAGCCCGTCCCCATGGACATCACCGCGGCAGACAAGCTCCTCAAGGAACAGGGCCACTACGCAGGCCCGTACACGAACGTCACACTCCGCTGGCCCCTCTTCCCGGGCGTGACCGAGCCCTCCTACTTCTTCAAGACGGTCGGCCTCGGCTTCATCTCCGTCGGCGTCTACAGCCACCAGGTCAGGCACGTCTCCTGACAACACCCGCTCCGTACGGCCATGGGCGCACTCGTGCCCATGGCCGTACGGCATTGAGCCCTCCCTCAACTTCGAAACCGCAGGTCATCGGAACTGGTGTGAGCCAGTGATCTCCATGGCGCAGGACAGCGAGGACGCTCGTGGCGATCTGCACGCAGGAAGGTCGACGTGGCCGTGGACAGCTCGGTAACCTGGACCGGTGTCGCTTCCCGCTCGGCGACGGAGAACTCCTCCAGCTCGTCGCGCACCTCCTGATGCTGCTGGCTCAACCTCTCTGTCTGCACCTCCAGTGCGGTGCGGCAGCTTCCCGCAACTGGCCAGGACCTCCCGAAGCTGACTCGTGACGAGGCGTTGCCGGCGGCCGCGCCGGACACGAAGCCG
Organism: Streptomyces roseochromogenus subsp. oscitans DS 12.976; assembly: GCF_000497445.1. Taxonomy (NCBI): domain Bacteria; kingdom Bacillati; phylum Actinomycetota; class Actinomycetes; order Kitasatosporales; family Streptomycetaceae; genus Streptomyces; species Streptomyces roseochromogenus. Next base: position 1,851,610 of record NZ_CM002285.1, read on the forward strand.
GGCGTCGGGGTGGTGGCGTTCGCCGTGCGCGGCGGTGGAACGGGTGACCGGCTCCGGCGTCGCGCGACCAGTGCGTGCGGTGGATCCTGAGGGCGGCATCGGTCGTTCATAGGTGTCCGCTACGGCACCGTTGTCGGCGGTGTGGTTGGTACAGCCGCGCTTGAGCGGACGTATCTGCCGACTGTCAGGCACGGACAGTATTCCGGCGGGTGACCGAGCACGGTCTCCGTCGGCGCGCGTAGCGCTGCGCTTGCCCTCTACCCAGGGTCAAGTTCAAGCCATCGCTTGGCTATTGGACCGCCATTGCCCGGCAAGCCCGCCTCCTCCTTCGGTAACGCCGGAGTCAGGAATCCGGAACGCGCCTTGTTTGTCGCGCACTCAACAAGTGAGGGTCGTCGCGGGCCGCCGCCCCCGCCGGGAACCGCACCGGTGGACCCCCACACCCGCACGCCTCTGTCACCCACTATCAGGAGGCTGTACGTTGCGTACGTCATCCCCCAACACCCCCCACAGAAGCGGCAGATGGTGCCGAATAGGCTCGGCCGCCGCGGCCACTGCCGCCCTCGTGCTCGCCGGACTCGGCACCGCGGCCCCCGCGAGCGCGGCCACCCCCCCTCACGGCCACGACGGCCAAGACGGTCAGCCCGAAGGCGATCGCCGCCGCGGTCGCCAAGGCCCATGTGCAGTACACCCAGCAGTGCGCCGGCACCCCGAAGAAGGGCTACGCGTCCTGCAACGCCCTGCGCGTCACCGGCGGCACCACCGCCTTCCAGGAGGAGCAGGCGGCGAAGAAGGGCACGGCGCCGCAGAGCGTCCGGCCGAACGCCGCCGCGGACTCCCCCACAGGTTACGGCCCCAGCGACCTCCAGTCGGCCTACGGCCTGGCCTCCGCCGCCTCCTCCAACGGCTCCGGCAAGACCATCGCGATCGTCGACGCCTACGACGACCCGAACGCCGAGTCGGATCTGGCCGCCTACCGCTCGAACTACGGCCTGTCCGCCTGCACGTCGTCCAACGGCTGCTTCTCGAAAGTCGCGCAGGACGGCTCCGCCAACCTCCCCACCGCCGACAGCGGCTGGGCCGGCGAGATCTCCCTCGACCTCGACATGGCCTCCGCCATCTGCCCCAACTGCAACATCACGCTCGTCGAGGCCAACTCCTCCTCGATGGACGACCTCGGTACGGCCGTGAACGAGGCCGTCAGCCTGGGCGCCACGTCCGTCTCCAACAGCTACGGCGGCTCGGAGGACCCCTCCGACACGACGTACGACTCCGAGTACTTCAACCACCCGGGCGTCGCCATCACCGTCTCCGCCGGTGACAGCGGCTACGGCGCCGAGTACCCGGCGACCTCCCAGTACGTGACCGCAGTCGGCGGCACCAGCTTGTCCACGTCCTCCAACAGCCGCGGCTGGACCGAGTCCGTGTGGAACACCTCCAGCACTGAGGGCACCGGCTCCGGCTGCTCCGCGTACGACCCGAAGCCGAGCTGGCAGACCGACTCGGGCTGCTCCAACCGCATGGAGGCCGACGTCTCCGCGGTCGCCGACCCGGCCACCGGCGTCTCGGTCTATGACTCCTACGGCACCAGCAGCAACTGGAACACCTACGGCGGCACCAGCGCCTCCTCGCCGATCATCGCCGGCGTCTACGCCCTCGCCGGCACCCCGGGCTCCAGCGACTACCCGGCCCAGTACCCCTACAACAAGGCCGGCACATCAGCGCTGAACGACGTGACCAGCGGCAGCAACGGCACCTGCTCCCCGTCGTACTTCTGCACCGCCGGCACCGGCTACGACGGCCCGACCGGCTGGGGCACCCCCGAGGGCATCAGCGCCTTCAGCGCCAGCTGATCCACACCGCATGACCTCCCCGTCGGGTCACGGGGAGCCGCCACCGTGAGGGGGACGTGGGGTCCCCTCGGCGGCATGGACGGGAGAGCGGGTCACGGCAAACCGGCCGTGAGCCGCTCTCCCGTCGGCCCCGTCATCGTCATACCGCCGCTGGCCACCGAAGCCGAGTTCAACGACGCCGGCACGAAGCTCGACGCGGACTACAGGGGCACCGTAACCGTGCGCATCGCCGAGTTGGCGCCCGATGCGCCGGACAAAATCACCGACGCCACGCGCTTCGACATGAGGGCGTGCCTCTTTCACGCACCGTGACCGCTACTGCGGTACGCCTCCGGCTCCGCCCCTGACTCGCCAGGCAGTTCCTAGTTACAGGCTCGCCTGTAGCCACCACCGTCGACTACGAACATGAACTCGCCCAGCTCGACGAGCAGGGCCTCCGGCCGCTGCGCACTGTGGCCGCGGACGAGCCCGGAGCCGGACTGTAGCGGCAGGCGGCCCCCGTAACGCTCAGGCAAGTACAGTCGAAGGCGGTCCGGTCCTTGACCTGGTTGGTGGGATCGCGGTCGATGCGGCGGGATGCGGGCGGCGCTACCACACGCCGCCTCCGCTCGCCGTATCCCGGCGCTTGGCCTTGTGACCCGCGCCGGGCGTGACGAGGAGCGACGCGCATCGGCGGTTAGATACCGAGACCGCCCGCGACGCGTGTCTCCTGGCGGGTGAACTCACCCGTCAGCAGCGGCATGACCTTGCCGATGGAAGCCTTCGCCTCAGGCAGCTGCAACGACGCGTCGTGATGCTCTTTGCTCTGCCACACCTCGCTCACCCACACGGTGTCTTCGTCCGTGACCGATTCGGTGACGACGTAGAGATCACATCCCGCTTTGCGCAGGCCGTCAGAGCCAGCAACCAGTGCGGCGACCACCTCCGCGCGGTGACCGGGTTTGACCTTCATCGAACCGATATAGCCATAGCGCATGTCACTCCTCCTGATCACGAACGAGATGCGCACACGAGCCTACCGGGCACGAGACCGACGACAGCACGGAGCAGATCTACCGCGCCGACCGCGCCTGCGCTGTTCGTCGGCTGCGGTCAGCCGGCGAGGACCCGGTCCGCTTCCGGCCCGGCCGGAAGCGCGTATCGGCCTGCCGGCGCTGTTCGACCGGTTCCCCGAGGTGCACCCGGCCGTGCCCCTGCCCGGCTCTCGCTCTCCCCGAGCTGAGACCGGCTGTCCGGGGGGCCGGGGGTCAACGCCATAGCCGCGCCTGGACGTCGTCCACCACGGGAGCGCAGTCGCCCTCGCCAGGGGCTCCGATCTGCGGGTACGGGAAGGGCCTGGGTGTGCCGTCGGCCGCGACGGCCCAGGCGACCCCCGGCCCCGGCTGTACGGCGGAGACCTGCCCGGCCGGACAGGACGGCGACTCGGGCACCTGGGCCGGGGGTGCGGACGCAGGAGGCGGGCCGTAGACGCAGAAGGCGAGGACCGTCCCTACCGGCACGGCAGGCATGGGCAGTTCATCGCCTTCGCCGGGGTCTGTCTGCCCTGCGAAGACCGGCACCTCGCCCGTCCTCGCGACGGCCGGTGCGACCGGCGGAACGCCCCCGGCAGGTCCCGGCATTCCGGCGGGATCGGCACAGAGGGACGCGTACTCCTGGTCGGCTTCCCGTACGGACTCGGCGTTCCAGCCGGGTCGGCCCGTCGGCGAGAGCGCAGTGGTGCAGCCGGTGAGGGTGGCGGCCAGCGTCATGCCCGCCGCCAGGAAGGATTTACGCATTCCGTCCGTCTCTCGAATTCTTCGTCATCATGCCGAATACCGTTGTCTCTGCGGTGATTCAGGCGCACTGGGGCGGAAATCCGTGCCGTCCCAGAACCGGCCGGAGCGTGCGTATCGCGTAGTGACTGCGGGATTTCACGGTGCCCACGGGCACCCTGATGTGCGTCGCGACATCGCAGGCCCGCGGGACGTTCTCGCGGGGATGCACGGGATGGACGTGGGATTCCACCTGCTCCTCGCCACCGGCCTCCTGGGCGCGGCGGGAGAGCATCCGGTGCTGGTCGATGGTCAGGCGCCGAGCCACGGTCAGCGGCCAGGGCAGCGCGGCGTCCGCGTCTCCTTCGAACGCCTCAGGATGCTGCCGGGCCCGCGGGAACATCTCCTGCACGAGGTCCTCGGCCCTGCCGAAATCGCCGGTCCGACTGGTGACCGCACGCAGCAGCAGCGGCGCGTACCGCCGGTGCGGCTTCGCGAGCGGCTCCCGGGCAAGAGTGGCGCTGGGGATGGCCATCGGACACTCCCTGGTCGTGTGATCGTGGGGGTCGGATCCGGCGGTGACAGCTCGGGGCCGTCTCCGGACCTGGGCCGCCCCGCTTCCGTACGGGAGAGTGGAGGGCGTCACCAAGAGGCCGCCAAGGACCCGCCAAGGCGCGGCGCCGCGGATCCTTGGGGCCGAGGAGCGCCGGCGGCGTGGGAGCCTCGTACGCCACGCCGTCATGGGGAACGCCGGGCCCGGGGCGAGGAGTTCGGTGCGGTCACCGACGGCGAGACACGGACTCATTCCGGGCGTGCCGGCGCTGCTCGCGCTGGGACTGGAGCTGGAGCTGGGCAGAATCGTTCCGTTGGAGCGGTTCTGCGAGCTGCTCCGGGGTGAGCGGCCTCCTGTGCACACGAAGCCGGCCCTGCAGGGGCTCATCGCAGCCTCCCGCAAGACCCTTTCCAGGTTCCCTCTCACCATCACCACCCGCCCGTCCGGGTACCAACTCACCGGCGACCCCGAAACGGTGGACTGCCAGGTGTCCGACGCCTTGGTGCGCAGCGCCGAGGCCGGGGCCCGCACGTATAACGAGCCCGCCGCGGCGAGGCTCCGGCACGCTCTCGACCTGTGACGTGGCCCCGCCCGGCGGGCTTGCTCGCCGGCACCCCGAGGTGCTCTCGCCCGACGAGTCACGGGAGTTGCTGTGCGACCACATCGGCGAGGCGCGGATGCGAGCGCGGGCAGTTGTCGGGCCGTGCCCTTCCTCACCGGTGTTCGTCGTCGTGACGTGTGTCGACACCTCCTTGCCGATGCTCCGCGCCAGACGCCGCTCGCGGTGGCCGCCCGCTGCGCGCGCAAGCCCCGCCGGGGGTATCGGCGGGGGTTCGTCGTCGTATCCCGGTCGCGAGCACGGTGCGCCTGCGACCGGGTGTGGGTGCTACCGGGACTCGTCCTGATGGGACAGCTCGAGGTCGAAGCCGGTGACGCCGGTGCCGTCCAGGCGCAGCGATGCGGCGACCGGGGCGTAGCCGCTGGCGATGACGGTGTACTCGCCGCTGTCCAGGTCGGTGAAACCGTAGGCGCCGTCGGAGCCGGTGATCGTGGTGCCGACCGCATTGCCGGCCGAGTCCAGCAGGGTGACCTTGGCCTCGTCGAGAGGGTCGCCGGTGGCTGCGGTGACGACGCCGCGCAGCCGGGCGCCCGGTTCGAGGCGGATCTCACAGGCGTCCATGGCACCCGGGATGACGTCGGCCGAGAGGGCGGCCGGGCGGTATCCGGGCGCGTTCACCACGATCGTGTAGCCGCCGGGGACCAGGTCGGCGAGCGCGAAGGCGCCGTCGGCGGCCGAGGTTCCGGAGGACACGACCTCGCCTCGCACATCCGTGGCGACCAGCAGGGCTTCTGCCAGCGGGTGTCCGTCCACGGCATCCCGGACCGACCCGGTGAGGGCGACGGTGCCGCTGAGCGCGAGGTTGCACTCGACCGGCTCGTCGCCGACCACCACCGTGACGGCCTGCGGCTGCCGGGCACCGGCGGCGCCGATCAGCACATAGGTGCCGGGGCCGGTGACGGCCAGGTCGTAGCCGCCGTCCTCGCCGCTGACCGCGCGGCCGAGTTGCCGTCCGCCCACGTCGATCAAGGTGATCACGGCCTGTGGCACCGGTGCGCCCGCGCCGTCCAGCACCCGGCCGCGGACGCCGTGGCGCGGGGCGCCGGGCACGGGAACGAACCGGTCGGCCGCCGGGGCGGAGTCGGGCCGGCGCCCGGTGGGTGCCGGTTCGGCTGCGGTGTCTTCCATGGCGGCAAGTTCCACGGCGGGAGACTCGGCGGCTGCGGTCGGGGCCGGCTCCCGTGCCGAGCCTCCGTTCTCCTCCGCCGCCCGCGCCTCCAGTCCGGAGACCTGGCGCAGCGGCACCTCCTTGGTCCACACGGCGACCAGGAAGCCCAGGACCATCACGGCGGCCGCGATGAGGAACACGAGCTGCATCGAGTCGGTGAAGCCGGCCTTGAACGGCTCGGCCAGGCGCGGGTCGAGCCGCTGGATGAACGACGAGTCGTCGAGCACGCCCGAGCCGCTGCCACCGCTCGCCCCGGGGTGCTTGAACATGTCCAGCACCGGCGCGTTGGCGGGGTTGGCGCGCACGGACGGGTCATGGAGCGCGGCCTGGAAGGCGGGCGTCCCGGCGGCGGACCGGAAGGCCGAGCCGATCTTGTCACCGACGGTGCTGAACAGCACGGAGAGGAAGATCGCGGTACCGGCGGTGCCGCCCATCTGCCGGAAGAAGGTCGCCGACGCGGTCGCCACGCCCATGTCCTTGGGTTCTACGGCGTTCTGTACGGCCAGGGTCAGGATCTGCATGCATCCGCTGAGGCCGATGCCGAACAGCGCCATGTAGGCCATGGTCTCCGGCAGCGCCGTGTTCCACTGCACCCGGTAGTGGAACAGCAGCATGGCGGCGATGATCAGCAGCGAGCCTATGACCGGGAAGATCTTGTACTTGCCGGTCTTCTGGATGATGCCGCCGACCACGATGGTCCCGGCGATCATCCCGACCATCAACGGCAGCATCAGCAGGCCGGACCTGGTGGGGCTGACGCCCTTCACGATCTGCAGATACAGCGGGACCATCATCATCCCGCCGAACATGCCCATGCCGATGATCACGGACAGCAGGCTCATCTTGCTGAACACCGCGCTGCGGAACAGCCGCATCGGGATCAGGGCCTCCTCGCCCATGGCCCGTTCGACGAAGACCCATGCGATCAGACCGACCACACCGACCGCGTAACAGGCGCAGGCCTTCGTGGAGGTCCAGCCCCAGGACTGGCCCTGCTCGGCCACAAGCAGCAGCGGCACCACGCCGATGGCGATGGTGAGCGCGCCCCACCAGTCGATGCGGTGGTCGCGGCGGGTGTGCGGGAGGTTCAGCACCTTGGCGACGACGAACAGCGCGATGATGCCGACCGGCACGTTGACCAGGAACACCCAGCGCCAGCCGGCGATGGTCAGGATGCTGCTACGGCCCGCCAGGAAGCCGCCGATCAGCGGGCCGAGCACGCTGGAGGAGCCGAACATCGCGAGCATGTAGCCCTGGTACCGGGCCCGTTCGCGGGGCGGGACGATGTCACCGATGATCGCCAGCGCCAGGGACATCAGACCGCCCGCACCGATGCCCTGGAAGGCCCGGAAAGCGGACAGCTCCGTCATCGAGGTGGCGAACGAACAGGCCGCCGAGCCCGCGATGAAGATCGTGATGGCCGCCAGGAAGAAGGGCTTACGGCCGTAGAGGTCGGACAGCTTGCCGTACAGCGGTGTGCTGATGGTGGAGGTGATCAGATACGCGGTGGTGACCCACGCCTGTGCGCTGAGGCCGTGCAGATCGTCCGCGATCGTACGGATCGAGGTGCTGACGATGGTCTGGTCGAGCGCCGCGAGGAACATCCCCAGCATCAGGCCGCTGAGGATCGTCATGATCTGACGGTGTGTCAGCTTGCCGTTGGCCGGCGACGTCGACCCGGATATCGCTTCGGTTCCCCCGCGGGCCGGGGATGCGGACGTGGTCATGCGTGCGGATCTCCTTGCCTCGCCTCACCGCCCGGGCGCCGCCCGGCTTTCGAGGCTCATATCTGTGCGGTCCACCAGGTCGCCGTCGAGACGCTTCACCGGTCCCCGACGGAGGAGCTTCACCAGCGTCCGGTCGAGGAGCTTGTTCGGCCCCCCGACGTGCGAGCACATGGCTCCCTCTCGGCCTCTCTGACGGCCCGCGCCGATCATCACTTACGTTCCGTTGCTTGCGGCTACCAACTGAGTGTAGGTCCTTGCGGGGACAAGGCTCCATCACCCCCGTCCCGACCACCGAGGCCGGCGGCGGATCATCAGGGCGTGACCAGCCAGCCGATCACGCCGGACAGGCCGGACAGGGCGAACCCGACGCCGCAGGCCGTGAGCAGCCGGCGCAGCATCCGCCCGGCCCCGGTGACCACAACGCCGCGCCGATCCGGCTGCCCAGCCGTGGGATCGCGATGGCGAACGCACCGCACAACAAGGTCAGGCCAAGGACGAGGGCCGCCACGCAGGCGCAGATCCCGGCCGGCCGTCCGGCGGTCGGGGCCACCCCGACCAGGTAGCAGTGGCCGCTCGCGTCCTGCTGGACGGGCAGCACCGTCCCCTTCTCGCAGGACTCGTCGATGGCAGCGAACTGGTCCACCGCCTGGTGATCGCCGGAACGGAAGAAACCGAAGCAGTCCGTGTCGCGCTGTTTGCCCGTGCCCGAGGTGTAGCGGCTCTCCATCGTCAGCAGCCCCGGGGTGCCCGACACACGCGTGGAGTACTCACCCACGCTCGGCGCTGCTCGCGCGGAGACCCCCACCGCCGCCGGGCCCGCCCTCGGGGCGGACGACGGGAGTTCGACGACAGGGCCTAGAGGTCGTCCGATGTGCCGAGGCCCGTGAGTGCGCCTACGGGGTCCAGGTCGGGCGTGCCGCGGGGCCACCAGTCGTCCTGGCCGGGCTCCGACTCGTAGGCGTACCACAGGCCGTCCTGGCCGAGGCGGAGCTGGACGTGGCCGCGTGGGTGGGTGAGGCGGTTGCGCCAGGGGCGGAACGCCGGGAGGTCGGCGGCGAGCAGCAGCGGGCGGGCCCGGTCGAAGCGGCCGGCCGGCGGGTCCCACGCCTCCTCCAGGACGGCCAGTCCCGCGAGCCCGCCCTGGCGCCAGGCCGCGACGGCACGCGCGAGGTCGCCCGGGGTGCGGCCGACGGCCGTGGCGAGCGTGGCGTAGAGCGTGCGGGTGGTGGCCGTCAGGCCGGAACCGGGGCGGGCCGCGGCCAGCCGCACCGCGTCCTGCCACAGGGACAACTCGCCCACCAGGTCCTGTCCGGTCGCGAGCAGCGCATGGGCGCGGGCGGCGGCGTCGGTCGCCAGCTGGTCCAGCGCGAACGGGTCCGGGCCGCCGGGCGCCGCCGGATACACCGGTGGCTGCTCGGGGTGCGGAGGCGCCGGCAACGGCAATGGCAGCGGCGGGAGTTGGCGTGGGGCGAGGGCGTCGGTGGCGCGTACGCCGGGCAGGGAGCCCGGCTGCCGTTCCTGGGCGGCGCGGGCCGCGCGAGCGGCACTGCGCCGGGACAGCGCGTCGACCAGGTTCTTCTCGCTACGGCCGCGCAGCAGGAGCAGCACGAACGGGTCGGCGTCGAGCAGCCGTGCCGTCTGGTAACAGAGCGCGGCAGCGTGCTTGCAGGGGTGACCGGAGTCGGGGCAACTGCAGCGCGGGGCGAGGTCACCGGGGCCGGGCAGGAGAGGGACCCCGCAGTCGGCCAGGGACTGGGGCAGCTCCTTGTCGAGCAGCGCGGCGATGTGCCCCGGCCGGCCGGCGGCCGCGTCCAGGAACCGCGCCCAGTCCTCGTCCTCCAGCGTGCGGACCCGCACCTGCACCCGGTACGGGCGGGGCCGGCTCCCGCGCACGTACGCCAGCACGAGCCCCGGGGTCACGGTGATCGCGTCGACATGGCCCTGGTCGGCATAACCGCGGCCCCGTGCCACCCTCTTGGCGTCCAGCGCACCCTGCTCCAGCGCGTCCACCCATGCGTTGCCCCACCAGGTCGCGGCGAATGCCGTGCCCTCGGCAGTGGCCTCGCGCGGCGCGAACCCCGGGAACGTACGTCTCAGTTCGGTGTCGCGGTGAGGGGCGGCCATGGTGGCGGGCAGGTGCGGGGACGCGGTGGCGGGCGCGGGGGCCGGGTGGTCCGGTTCGGTGCGGTCGGCTGCGTCGCCGATGGTCCCCGGGGGCTGTGTCCTCTCCTCCTCCGAAGTGTCGGAATCCGGGGTGTCGGACTCCGCGGTGTCGGACCCCGTCGGCATCCGGAAGGCGTTGGCCAGGTAGTACCGCATGTCCCGGGCGGCCTTGACACGGGCGTCCCGGGCGTCTGCTCCGGGAGCGGATGACATGCGCGGCCCAGGGGCGGGTGACGTGGGCGGCGCGGGGGCGGCGGAACTCCCGCTCGCGCGCGGGGCGCGCCCGGCACGGGGTTCGGCCATTCGCTTGCCCCGTGCGGCAGCCTCCGCCGCCTCTGCCTCGGCCTGCAGTGCCTCCCGCCGGGCCGCGCGCAGCGCTTCCCGGGCCACGTCAGCGGGACGCCCGCCCTGCATGGCAACTGGACGGGCCGGGCCAGCCGGAGGCACGGGGTGCTCGTCCTCGGCCGCGGGGATCACGTCGGACGGTGCGGCTGCGGCTGCGGCTGACGGTGCGGTGACGGTGGCCCTGAGTGCCGCCCGCGCCGCGTCGGCGGGCCTCGGCCCGGTGCCGGCCGGGCGTTCCACCGCGAGCTCGGCGGGGTCCGCCGGTGCCTGCGACGGTCCATCGGCCTGTGCGAGGAGTGCCGGTTCCCCAGTGTTCTCCGGTGCCTGCGTGCGTCCGTCGGCCTGTGCGAAGGCTGGGGCTTCCCCAGTCCCCTCCGGTGTCTGCAGCCGGCCGCCGGCAGGTACGAAGGCTTCCGCTTCCTCGGCCCTCTCCCGTGCCTGTGCGCGCTCGGTCCCAGCCCGTTCCCGTGCGGCCCGGAGGGCGCGGCGAGCCGCGTCGGCGGGGCGTGCTGGGGTGCCTGTCGTGGGATGCTCCGGCGGGAGACTCATGGCGTCCTCCGGTGGGAGAGTCATGGTGTCCTCCGGAGGGAGACGAGGTCGGACAGCTCGCGGTCGGTCAGTTCGGTGAGGGCCGCCTCGCCGGAGCCGAGGATGGCGTCCGCGAGGGCGCGCTTGGCCGCCAGCATCTCGGCGATGCGGTCCTCGACCGTGCCCTCCGTGACCAGGCGGTGGACCTGGACGGGCTGGGTCTGGCCGATGCGGTACGCGCGGTCGGTGGCCTGCTCCTCGACGGCCGGGTTCCACCAGCGGTCGAAGTGGACGACGTGGCCCGCGCGGGTGAGGTTCAGGCCGGTGCCGGCGGCCTTCAGGGAGAGCACCAGGACCGGGGTCTCGCCACTCTGGAAGCGGTCCACCATGCGCTCGCGCTCCGGGACCGGGGTGCCACCGTGCAGCAGGTCGACCGGGATCGCGCGGGCGGAGAGGTGGGCGGTGATGAGGCGGGCCATGCCGACGTACTGGGTGAAGACGAGCGCCGAGCCGTCCTCGGCCAGCAGGGTGTCCAACAGCTCGTCCAGCAGGGCGAGTTTGCCGGAGCGGTGGGCGAGGCGGTGGGTTTCGGTCGCCTCCTTCAGATACAGCGCCGGGTGGTCGCAGATCTGCTTGAGGGCGCCGAGCAGCTTCAGGACCAGGCCCCGGCGGGCGATGCCCTCGGCGGTTTCGATGGCCAGCATCGACTCGCGCACCACCGCCTCGTACAGCGCGGCCTGTTCCCGGGTGAGCGGGACCGGGTGGTCTGTCTCGGTCTTGGGAGGCAGTTCGGGCACGATTCCGGGGTCGGACTTCTTGCGGCGCAGGAGGAAGGGGCGGACCAGGCGGGCGAGGCGGTCGACGGCTGCGCTGTTCTCGTCGGCCCCGCCGTTCTCCACTGCGCGGGCGTGGCGGGCGCGGAAGGACTTGAGGGGGCCGAGGAGTCCGGGGGTGGTCCAGTCGAGCAGGGCCCACAGTTCGGAGAGGTTGTTCTCGACCGGAGTGCCGGTGAGCGCCACGCGCGCGGGTGCCGGGAGCGTGCGCAGCGCCTTGGCCGTGGCGGAGTACGGATTCTTCACGTGCTGGGCCTCGTCGGCGACGACCATGCCCCAGGGTTGGTCGGCCAGGCGGGCCGCGGTGGAGCGCATGGTGCCGTACGTGGTGAGGACGAAGCCGCCGTCGAGACCGTCCAGAGTGCGATCGGGGCCGTGGAAGCGGCGGACCGGCACGCCGGGCGCGAAGCGGGTGATCTCCCGCTGCCAGTTGCCGAGCAGGGACGCGGGGCAGACCACGAGGGTCGGCTCGCGGCGGGCGCGCTTCAGGTGCAGGGCGATGAGGGTGACGGTCTTGCCGAGGCCCATGTCGTCGGCGAGGCAGCCGCCGAGACCGAGGGAGGTCATGAGGTCCAGCCAGGCGAGACCGCGCAGTTGGTAGTCGCGGAGGGTGGCGGCGAGGCCCGGGGGTGGGTCGGCCGGGTGCAGGCCTGCCATGAGGCGGTCGCGCAGGGCGGCCAGGGCGCCCACAGGGACGGCTTCGACGGTCTCGCCGTCGACGTCGGCGGTGCCGGTGAGGGCGACGGACAGCGCGTCGACCGGGTCGAGCAGGCCCAGTTCGCGCTTGCGGGCCTTGCGGACGAGGGCCGGGTCGACCAGCACCCAGCGGTCCCGGAGTCGTACGACCGGACGGTGGGCTTCGGCGAGGGCGTCCATCTCGGCCTCGCTGAGCGGCTCTCCGCCGAGCGCCAGCTGCCAGCGGAACTGGAGCAGGTCCTCGCTCTCGAAGAAGCCGGTGCCGTCGGTCGCCGAGCCGGGTGCCGGGCGGACCACCGCGGCGGCCGTCAGATCGCGGGCCAGGTCCCGGGGCCAGTGCACGGCGACCCCGGCGGCGGCCAGCCGTGCGGCGCCGATGCCGAGCAGCTCGCCCAGCTCCTCCTCGGACAGGGCGAGGACGTCCGGCACCTCCTGCTCGGCGAGCCGGTCCAGGGGCGGCCAGACGCGGGCCGCGCGCCGCACGGCAAGGGCGGCGTCCACGCGCGCGCGGGGTCCGAACGCCGTGTCGGCCTCTCCGGCCCACAGGGCCGCCGCATCGGTCACCAGGGTGGGGTCGGCGAGGCTGTGCACCTGCACGATGGCCGCTCCGGCGTTCCTTGGGCCGGTCGCCTGCGGGGCGTGCCCCTTCGGCTCCCTCTCGGCGGCACCCGCGCCGTCATGCGTGCCGGCGTCGAAGACGTCGTACGCCGAAAGGTCCAGGCGCAGTGAGATCCGTACGCCCGCGTCCATGCCGGCGGCGACCTCGGCCGCCCACTCGTGGGCCTGCGGCAGGGCCACGGGCTCCCGGGCGGCGAAGGGCCGGCCGGAGGTGTGCGGGGCGGCCGGGGTGCGGGGCAGGGTGTCGGCGACCGCGTCCAGGAAGGAGCGGACCAGGGCCTCCGGCTCGGGCAGCCGGAGCGGGCCGGGGTCCGGGAGCGGCACGGCGTGGCCCTCCGGGGGCAGAGCTGCGGCCACCGCGCGCAGGTGCGCGATGT